>CBDUKH010000099.1:0-13367 GCA_965367755.1 uncultured Rhodothermales bacterium | reverse complement strand
CCGTTATATTGAACCTTTAAACATTCATCGCATCACAATGTCGTTGATTTACAACCCTCAACTCACATGGCAATTGGTTGGTTATCATCAATCCCAACTGTTAGTAAAACTCCTCTGAGGAGCCCAGTCGAATCCAGAAAGTTATCCTTGTTGTCTCCAACTAAATTGTAGAAATCGCTTTTTGTTAGAGAAGAAAATTCAAGTCGGGTCCAAACTGACGAGATCGTGGCGGCTACTGAGAACTGGGACAACATGCACCACCGCGTGAAGGGAATTAGCTTTCTTCCAGCGAAGTTCTTTAACAACGTAGAATTGCCGACTATCCTACTATGTAGGCTAATCGTCCTGGACACCGGTCAATCGCGTCAATCCCGAGCCGTCTACGTTGACAACGTAGAGTTCACTTGTGCCAGTCTGGCTTGCGTTGAAAACCAGTTTCGTCCCGTCCGGTGACCAGTCGGGTAGGCCTTGCGCATCCATGCCAGTTGTTATCTGCGTCAGGTTGGTTGCGTCGGCGTTCATCACATAAATCTCTCGGGTGCCACCACGCTCTGATTTGAATGCGATCTTCGATCCATCTGGCGACCACGATGCAGAACTTTCGTCATGGTCGGTATCGGTTAGTCTCGTTTTGTTTGAGCCATCTGCATCCATTATATACAGCTGATTTACACCAGGCAGGTCCGAGTGATAAATAATTCGCTCACCGTCTGGCGACCAGTTGGGGACTTGATTGTTTGCAGAATCCTCGGTCAGTTGCATTTGGTCGGCCCCATCGGAGTTTATAACGAAAATATGCCACGGTGCCTCGTCTGCTTCGCGGATTTGAAAAGCGATCCTGGAGCCGTCATTCGACCACGACGGCACACCGTCGAATCCGGGATTTGTTGTAATGCGGGTTGGATTCGACCCGTCAGCGTTCATCACAAACAGGTCTACTTCACTGGAGGACTCGTTTCCGCGCGGCGATTGAAAAACGATTTGTGAGCCGTCGGGTGACCAGAAGGGATGTGCATCGCGACCGGGGCTGCGAGTTAGCCGTGTCTGGTTCGAGCCGTCCGAGTCCATAACATAGATTTCCCAGTCGTCGTCACGTGTCGACGCAAACGCAATCTTCGACCCATCGGGAGACCAGTTCGCATGCTGATTGCTTCCAACATTTGGTGTGGTCGTCTGGACTTGTTCTGCGTCTTCGTCGCCCTCCTTACAGCCAACGATGGGCAAGGCCAACAAAACCAGAAAGACGGCCAGTTTTTTTCCGGGTTTCACGCGTTCAGGTAGGATGGATGTTAAACTTACCGTTCGTGAATATGTCGCCTCCAGTTCAGGATCCAACGAGACTCGCCTTTTGCGGGAATCGCGGGGACGTAACCTCTTATTTCACTGCGAAGCAGTAAAATAGTCCGTCTCCGCCAGTGCCCTGCAAGTTGGCCTGACTACACCCGCGAGACCCGTGTGCTGAATGCCAGGATGTGGGGTTATCGCCGCCACCTGTTCGATCATGGTGACCTACCTGGGCACTACCATCTCCATTACTTGTCCAGTTTGAGCAGGTTTTATCTTCGCCTGAGCCAAACGCTGATCCGTCTAGCTGTGTACCTGTAAGAATATCATGCTTGTTCGGTGAGTCACCGCGACCGTTAACCATATTGCCTTTTTCGTCAAGCGCCGTCTCCTTCGTCCACAGGGCATTTTCGCCGTGGAGCGTCTCGAGGCTTTCGACTACCAGAACACCATTGGCGTTGTGCCACGGTCCTTCACCAATTCGATCGCGTGCATGGATAGCCGCAGTGCCGTCAGATGCCTGAGTGCTCAGATAAGCGCGCCATGTTTTATCACCAACTCCCGCACTGGTGGCGAGAGTAGTACAATGCTGATCGGCACCAGGCAGTCCACCCAGGTTAGCCCCGTCTCCGAGTCCGACACTGGTGATAAAGAACGACATATCGGGTGAGTCCTGAGTGTTCTTGTTCGTTCCCGCACAGGAAGCAGTCGCAATTGCAAGAGCGACAATGACTGTGGAGGAGAGGTTGCTCGCTTTCATGGTAGGGTAGGGATAACTGACGATTAGTAAATGATACTTATTTTTTAGGTTTTAACCGAATCGATATAGTTGATTTTGTCGAGCACGCTCCGCGACGTTGAGCGGAGTCGACCAACAATGCAGCAGACAAAACTGGCAGGTTGATTCTGTTCTACTGACTCTTGAACCGTTCCAGTACTTCGAAAAACTTATCTCCGAATCGCTCGAGTTTATTTTGACCGATACCTGAGATCGCCAGCAGGTCATCGCGTCTTGCAGGACGACGTGCGATCATTTCTTTAAGGGTCTTGTCGTGAAAGATCACGTACGGTGGAACACCCAGTTCTCTCGACAGGTCAAGACGCAGGTCGCGCAGGGATTCCCAGAGAGCGACGGCCTGATCATCCTCGAGGTCGAGTTCGTATTCGGCGGAGCGCCTGCCTTTCGAAGAGCTCTTCCTGCTCCTCGATCCCTTCAGCGGTTCTGCGTCTTTTCGGAACGCAACCGATTCTCCTTCGGAAAGAACGTTGCGGCTCTTCTCAGTCAATCTGAATCCACGTCGTGACGCAAGGTCCGAATCGAGATATCCAGCAGCGAGGAGCTGACGGAAAACCGAATGCCATTGCTGTGGTTCGAGTTCTGTCCCGATGCCAAACGTCTTAATGCGATCGTGACCGAAACGCTGCATCCGATCGTTTGTGACACCGGTAAGCACGTCAATCAAATACGCTGCACCAAAGCGTTGGCCTGTTCTGTACACGCACGACAGCGCCTTCTGCGCAGCGACCGTTCCATCCCAGGTGTCGACAGGTTCAGTACAGTTGTCACAACTGCCACACGGAGGCGTATATACTTCTCCGAAATACTCCATCAATCCTTTCCGCCTGCATTCAGGACTTTCGCAGAATCCAAGGAAGGCATTCAATTTTCTTTGCTGAACGGACTTGAATTCATCGCTCCCATCTGAATAGTCCTGCAACTGTCGCATGGCCACCACATCGGCCATGGAGTAGAACATCCAGGCTTCTGCCGGCAGAGAGTCACGTCCGGCTCGTCCCGTTTCCTGGTAGTAGCCCTCCATACTTGATGGCAGGTCGAGATGCGCCACCACTCGGATATCAGGTTTGTCAATTCCCATTCCGAAAGCAACCGTAGCTACCATCACGATACCATCCTCCATCAGGAAGCGCTGTTGATTTTGTTGTCGAACATCGGCGTCGAGTCCGGCATGGTAGGGGAGCGCTGCAATTCCTTGCGTCGAAAGCCATTCCGAGATTGAGTCGACCCGTTTTCGCGTGCGAACATAGACGATCCCGGATTCACCCGGATGGCGTTCTTGCAAAACTCTGAGCAGCTGCTGCTTGGGCTTATTCTTGATCTGGATGCGATAAAAAATATTGGGTCGGTCAAAAGAAGCGACTATCTGAGTGGCATCGTCGAGATGTAGTTTGTGGACAATCTCTTTCCGCGTGGCCAGGTCAGCAGTGGCTGTCAGGCCGATTCTTGGAACGTCGGGGAATCGCTCGGTGACGTCTGCAATCTTCAGGTATTCAGGTCTGAAGTCGTGTCCCCATTGGGACACGCAGTGCGCCTCATCGATTGCAAAGAGCGCGATATCCATGGTGTCCAGCAGGCGTTGGAAGCGATCGGTAAGAAGCCTTTCCGGCGCGACATAGAGGAGGTCGCAGTCACCGGCAGCAGCAATGTACTCGACCCGGTCAGCTTCTTCGGGAGACAAACTGGAGTTGAGATAATGAGCGCGTACTCCATTTTGTCGCAAGTCCTCAACTTGATCCTGCATGAGAGCGATGAGAGGAGAGACGACGACGCCGACGCCTTCTCGTATCATGGACGGGATCTGAAAGCAAAGCGACTTGCCACTGCCCGTCGGCATCAGAGCAAAAACATCTTTTCCATCGACAAGTGCATCGATGATTGTTTTCTGGTTCTCTCGAAAAGTTTCGTAGCCGAACGTACCCTTGAGGACGGACTCAGGGTTGGCTCCGACGTGAGGCGACGGAGTCGAAGATCGTACTGATTGTGATGCCTCTACCGGATGCGAAGCCCACCGATCGTCAGGTGGAAGTGTCGAATCTAACGTCGAGACCTGCAGCTCGTTAAAGGGGTCTTGCTCAGGCTGCATCTTGTTGGTCTTTAGTTAGATAAATTATCGGTCACTGTAAGGTAGGAAGGAAATGGTTAATCGGTATTGGTTACGGGTTATTTTTAGAAGAGTTTAATGGTCTGCGGTCACAGATCACGTTTTATAGAGCGGAGGTATCCAAATGCCCTTGAAAGAACACATGCGAACGGGTAGCTTCATTTCACCTCATCTCAAGTGAATGCACGTACGATGACCGAACGGAAAAATCACATCCTGTTAATCCGAATGAATTGGGCGACGGTTGCCCTGGCGACAATTCTTCCTGCAATGCTGTTGACATCTTGTTCAAACGATCCGGTTGCGGAGGACACATTTCTCTCTCTTTCGATAATCTCAGGAAATCATCAGGATGGGTTTCAGACTCAAGAACTCGCAGACCCACTCGTAATTCAGGTGACTGATGATGAAGGTGGCCCTGTATCCGACCTGCAATTGGCCGTGAGCATCACTGAGGGAGATGGAGCTGTCCTGAATCCGGAGTTGAAGACAGACATGGACGGTCGGTTAGCAATAGAGTGGGAGATGGGATTGGCATATGATCATGCGCTCAAGGTTTCGATTGCCGGAGACAACGCTAGATCGGTTACGGCCACTGCGATCGCACAATATCTCTACGAGGTCCCTTCCGAGATAAGTGATGGTTGGGAAACTCGCAGTCTGGATACTGGTGCTTCGCAGACAGCCTCACTGTTTGCAGCCGTTGACAGCATCAGGTCAGGTCATTACCCCGAAGTGCACAGCATGCTCGTTGTAAAGGACGGTGATCTTGTGTTGGAGACGTACTTTCCCGGACGCGATTCGCAGGGGAATTTTATCGAGTTCGATCGTTCAACGCCGCACGAAGTCCAGTCTGCGAGTAAATCGTTTCGATCCGCAATGATAGGTATCGCAATCGATCAGGGATTTATTCCTGATGTTGATATGACACTCTTTTCTGCCTTTCCAGAACATGCGTCGCTTAGCGGTTCCAAAGAGGGCATTACGTTGGAGCACGTGCTGACCATGTCAACCGGGTTGGACTGGGATGAAAGCGGAGCGGCGGCAGGAGGAACCGATAATACCTTGAGCCAGATGTATTCACTTCCAGCGACACAATGGGCGGGATACGTGTTGGGTCGACCAGTGGCGTACGAGCCAGGCTCACGATTCGTCTATAACACAGGAGCGTCAATATTGCTCAATCAGATTGTGATGAACAAGTCGGGGACGGCCATGGACATTTTTGTTCGACGTTTCTATTCCAATCTTGTTGAGAGCAGTGTTGTGCCAGGAATAGGGTATCCACTTGCGGCGAGTATTAGACCGCGTGACATGGCTAAACTGGGACAGGTCTATCTGGACGATGGTCGCTGGAAGGACGAACAGGTCGTATCGGAAGAGTGGGTTCGGAGGAGTTGCGAGAAACAGTTTCAGGTTTCGTCTGCTGAGGGCTACGGGTATCAGTGGTGGTTGCGCTCTTTTCGCGTAGCGGGCGCGTCGTATGATTCATGCTATGCCGCGGGCAATGGTGGACAGTTTATTTTCGTCGTGGACGACCTGGACCTGGTCATCGTCTTCACGGGGGGTAATTTCGGGTCAGCCACGATGAATCAGGTTTTTGGAATGATTGAGCGTCAAGTCCTGCCTGCGTTTCTGTAGGTTGCGATCAAAAAAATTGAAGTCAGACAGAGTCGAGTGTTTACCTCCGGTGGACAATCGTAAATCGCTCTGAAATTCGACGATCGACAGTTTCTCGCACATCCATGGCAATAAAAATCAAGAATGAGTGCAGGTTTTGCCTGCCTTTTACGCAGGTATCTGTAATACGAATCCTATGCTCATTCTTCGAGGAAAACTGCCATGCAGCGAACTTGCTACTTTGTCGTTCTGAATATCGTCCTTCTATCCGCAATTCACTTCCCTTTAGCGGCGCAATCTATCTCCACATACGCTGATGGCCTGGTAGCACCTCAGGGACTGGAATTCGACGGTCAGGGTTGGCTGTGGGTCGCCGAACAGGGCACGGGAAATGATGACGGTCGGATTTCAATAGTCACGCCAGATGGAATCGTGCATCCGTTCCTGATTGATCTTCCTTCAAATATCGTTCAGGGGCAACCTGAAAGTGTGCACCACATCCTCCTCGACGGCAACAATTTGTGGGGGACGCTGGGCCTTGGTGAAACGGATCCAGCCAGTCTACTGTTGCGAGCTGACATTTCCGGGTTCACGCCCGGAGATACTCCCTTGTCTTTGAACGATGTCACAACAGAGGACATCGGTACCTTCGTTCTGGCTGCCGATCTGACCGATGATAGCGAGCAGACGAATATTTATAATCTCACCATGGACTCTTCGGGCGATCTATACATCGTTGATGCATCCGCAAACGCTGTCGTTCGCCGTCAGGCAGGGTCTGGTTCGTTGAGCATCTATGCAGAGTTGCCCGCCACCGCCAATCAGAGCGGAGTCGGGCCGCCGTTTGTCCAAGCGGTGCCAACCGGGATAATTGCGTCGGGGTCATCGCTGTACGTTGCAACTTTCGGAGGATTTCCGTTTACGTCCGGCGAGTCTCGAATATATGAAGTTGCTTCCGGAGGAACGGTCAGTGAGTACGCTTCCGGATTTACGGGTGCTATCGATCTTACCCGTGATCTCGATGGCGATCTTGTCATTCTGCAATATGGCAGCTTTTCCAACGGTTTCCAGCCGAATACTGGAAGGGCGATCAAGCTGGCCTCTTCAGGAAATGAAACACTGACGACGGGACTTAATTTTGCGACCGGCATTGCTTACGATACCGACGGCAACATTTATTTCTCCATGATGGAAGATGGTGAGATTCAGAAATTTGGTGTGCCGACATCGGTGGATGACATCATAGGCACCGCTGACCAAAACATACTCGATCATAGCTACCCCAATCCTTTTCGAACATCTACCAATATCTCATTCACAGTCGGCGATCCCGGTGACGTGCGTGTCGAAGTGTTCAATGTGTTGGGCCAACAAGTGCGGACCCTCGTCAATAATTTCGTCACGGCAGGGAAACACGAAGTCGTATGGGATGGAACGGATGCTGCGGGGCGAAAACTTTCACCTGGGAAATATATTTATCGCCTTTCGACCAACTCCGCATCAACAAGCAGGTCTGCTATTCTACTCCGATGAAGCAGACAGTCGTGTATCTGACAGTCCGACAGTATCGAGCAGCCGGTCAAACTGAGGCGTTTGTCGAAGGGGGTCAAATACTGGCTCCGTCTTGATGATCGTTATTAACCAGCTTTTTTCTTCAACAGCTGCTTCAAGCAGATTAAGAGCGGTGCTGTAATCTTCGAGACCGATGTGAATCACGGCTTTATGGAACGAGACAGGGTCATCTTTGACTGTCTCAAGTCGCTCCAGCTGCCGCAGTGCTTCGTTCTTTCGATCGGACCTGGCATAGGCGTAGCCCAGGAGTCCGATAATGTTCGGAGGGCCATGCCAGAGAGAATCAAGTTTCTGCCAGCCCTCAAGCGCGTCATCGTATCGGCCCATGTCCTGATAGACAAGTCCAAGATGGATGTACGTTGCGAGATAGTCCTTATGAAAGGACAGCAGATTGAGATACTTGTCGACTGCAACCTGATGTTGACCGGAGAGATATAAAGCTTCCGCAGCAACTTGTTGGATAGCTGGTGACAGCGGATTGAGTTCTTCGGCCTTGGTTGAGTGCTCAATTGCCTCGCTAAGTCGACCTACCCGATTCAAGTACTGCGCATACCACTGACGAGTAGTGGCGTTGTCGGGATCAAGAGTGACTGCGCGTGCGAAATGCTCGCCGGCCAGCTTCCAATCCCAGTAATAATCGGTTAGTATAGCTGCAAGCGCTGTGTGTGCTGCAGCCAGATCTGGTTCAATCTCCAGGGCGCGCTCGGCAGCTGCGCGTGCGCGAGGGAAAGCCTCGGACTCCGGAACACTAAAGTGACTACCCAACGCGATGTATGCATTGGCAATTCCAACCCACGCCATAGGATATGCAGGGTCAATGTCCAGTGCATTGCCAAAGTGATCCAGTGCGCGTCGTACCGATGCTTCATCCCTCTTGTCCCAGTAGTACCTTCCCTTTACGTATTCGGTAAAGGCGCTGCCCGCGTCGACGTCGTGTCGTTCGAGGTGGTCTTCTCTGAACGAGATCCCTAACTCATCGAGGATATCTCGTGAAACGGATGTGGACAGCGACCCGATGCTGTCTGCCGCCGTGGAATATTTTTTGGACCACCGGATAGACTCATCCGATGTGTCGCGAAGCACAGTTTCTACTGTGAACTTCTCATCCGCAAGTTGTGTCTTTCCTTCAAGCACGACAGCACGTTGAAGGGTGGCGTTGGCAGAAGCTGTATTGTACACACCGTCTGGCTTCGGCATATTCTCGGCTTTAGTAACCTGGATTCCAGAAGTGTTTGCAAGTTGATTTCGTATCTCGTCGGCCAGTCCCGTTGCAAGAAAATCGTCATTCGCAATGCTGCTGCTATTTTCGAATGGCATCACGACTAATCGGAGATTCTCGTTCTGACTAAACCCCGGGACGGCTGCCTCGCTTCCGGTGGCGGCAGGTCTGACAATTGACAACCCGTAGGTCGTCGCAGCTATAAGCAAAACCATGCCGGCGGCGACCATAGCATATCTGGAGTACGGGGTTGCGGTTCGTGATCTGTGGCGAGAAACTAGGCTGTCGTCCAGGTCGGCCACCAATGCGCCCATGGTCTGGTAGCGGCTGGTGGGATCTTTCTGAAGACCCGTCGCAACAATAAGTGCCAGCGTTTCGGAGACGTCAGGATTGATACCCGTAAGATCCGGTGGACTATCGTTGCAAATTGAATAGATCAAACCCTGTCGATCGGAGGATTTAAAGGGGCGTTCTCCAGCAAGCATCTCATAGAGGACTACCGAAAGAGACCAGATATCTGTTCTGGCATCTACGTCTTCCGATCGTGCTTGCTCAGGACTCATGTATGCGACGGTGCCGGGTGTCGAATCCGTATCAGAACTTGAACCATCAAATGTCTTAGCAATACCAAAGTCGAGAAGTTTGACTTCACCTGAGTCAGTCACGAGAATGTTGGCTGGTTTGACGTCTCGGTGAACGAGGCCTGCATCGTGAGCCGCAGCAAGTGCTTCGGCAGACTGTCTTACAATCGAAATGCACGAATCAATCGTCACTGGTCCGGCGCTGATCTTCTTATCAAGTGTTTCCCCTTCGTAGTAGGCGAGAGAGATGTAAGGGCGACCACTTGGAGTTTCTCCAATTTCGTAGACGGTGGCAATATTTGGATGGTCTACTTTAGAAGCAGCACGGGCTTCGGAGAGAAATCTTTCGCGGGCTTTCGGATCGTCAGCCATGAATTGCGTGATGAACTTCAGCGCGACTTTTCTTTTTAAACGTTCATCCTCCGCAAGGTAGACAACTCCCATTCCACCTCTTCCGATTTCTCTGACGATGCGGTAAGACTCAGGAACGTCATCTACCAACTCATCGGGCAGTAGTTGGGCGACGAGTCTGCCAATGTGCATTTCGCTTAAGAAATCTCCTGCCTCAAGATGTGCTTTCCATAGGCGTACGAGGCTATCGGCGATGTCCCCATGGGCTCTGCGAAATGCACCTACAACTTCCGTGAGATTTTCTCCGTTCGTCTCCAGGAGTCTGGCGAAGGCGGCTTCGACAAGTGATCGATGTTCGTCTGGTAGATCTCGATAATCCATCTGGCCTGATCGCTTCTATTTAGCTATTGTCGTCGAGCATGCTGCGCAATAGCGCTCGAGCGATTGCCCATTCCTTGTAAACAGTGCGAGGTGAGACACCGAGGGCGTGCGCGGTTTCGTCCACACTCATGCCACCAAAGAAACGGCACTCGACAATATCCGCGTAGCGGTCGTTGATGCCGCTCAGTCGCTCGAGAGCCGTGTGCAAATCCAGTAATTCTTGCTCCGGTTCGACGGCTACTGAATGGAAGCTCGTCAGTCCAATTATTTTGAAGCCCGCACCCCGCTTGAGCGATTTTTTCCTTCGGGCAGAATCGACCAGGATCTGTCTCATTGACCTTGCTGCCGTCGCAAAAAAGTAAGCGCGTCCCTTCAGGGAGACAGACTGGTTGCCGACAATTCTGATGTAAACCTCATGGACAAGAGCGGTGGTATTTATGGTAGCGTGCTGTTCAGCTGCAACGTACCGGTGGGCTATTCTTCGTAGCTCGCTATACACCTGAGGACGCAGGTTGACCAGAACCTGACCGTTTCCGTTTGCGGCTTGTTCAAGCAGGGTTGAGGTGTCAACATTCATGTCCGCATCAGATACGCGCAATTGCCTGGTGAGGTATCGCTCTGGTCGTAGAGGTAATTCTAGATTATATATAGTACGATTCTTGGCGGGCGTCAACAATTCCACTTTGAAACGTGATTTTGGGGCCTATACGCAGATGAAGGGGGGTTGAGGCACGGAAGAGAGCACCGTTATCGTCCAAATTTAAGCATCTCCTTTCGTACTGTGTGAAGAAAAAACCACGGTCAAGGTCGACGCGAGTAATTAGTTTGTGACTGGCATCTAGCGGTAAAACCCCCACCAACGTTGCCCTAACTTCTCAAGGAGAAGTATCCAGAAAAGGAACTCCAATAGACAAGACCAGATAGCTATGGCAGGCAAAACTACGCCGCTCTCTCCAAATCCAATTGTCAGACCAATCCAGGCGTTTATTCGAATGGAAGCGGCCGGAGGAATACTCTTGCTTCTCTGTGCGGTAGCTGCTTTAGTCTGGGCAAACAGCCCGCTGGCCCCGGCGTATTTCGGACTATGGGATACGATTGTGACCGTTGGTGCCGGGTCCCTCATTATCTCCAAGCCTCTCTTGCTGTGGATCAACGATGGTCTGATGGCCGTGTTCTTTTTTGTCGTCGGGCTTGAGATAAAGAGGGAAATACTGGTCGGCGAATTGTCGACTCCCAAGAAGGCAACGTTGGCACTCGCCGCAGCCGTCGGTGGGATGATCGTTCCTGCCGCTATTTACGCTCTGGTCAACGCAAGCGGAGGTGGCCTCGACGGGTGGGGCATTCCGATGGCGACCGACATCGCATTTGCTCTTGGTGTTCTGGCATTACTGGGGAAGCGTGCACCACTTGCTCTCAAGATATTTTTGACAGCGCTCGCTATTGTAGACGACCTGGGCGCGGTACTAGTTATTGCCGTCTTCTACACCGCGAAAGTCAGCGCTACGTACCTCGTGTATGCAGGAGTTGTCCTTGCTGCGCTAACAATTGGGAGTCGTCTCGGAATACGTCGAACATCTTTTTATGTCGTGCTTGGAATAATTCTGTGGGTGCTCTTTCTGAAGTCGGGTGTCCATGCGACGGTAGCAGGAGTTCTACTGGCACTCACTATTCCAGCCAAGCGACTGATCGATACCGGCAAATTTTTCGAAACCGGAAAACTGTTGCTTCATCGATTTGAAGCTGACGTCGCAGAAGGCAAGACTCAACCAACGTCCGACCAGGCGGTTGCGCTTTATGCATTGGGTGAAACACTTGACAACCTGGACACGCCTCTTCACAGAATGGAGCGGGCACTGCACGGCTGGGTGGCATTCTTCATCATGCCGGTATTTGCTCTGGCGAACGCAGGTGTTGCATTAAGTGGTGGATCGGGACTTGCCAACAAAGTCACGTTGGGAATCGTGTTGGGATTGTTTCTTGGCAAGCAAATTGGTGTCACGTTCTTCGCGTGGTTGTCCGTCAAATTGGGCTGGGCAGAACTGCCGACAGGGATCTCATGGAAGCAGGTGTATGGTGTGAGTTTGCTCTGCGGCATCGGGTTCACTATGTCCCTGTTCATTGGCAACCTTGCATTCACCGATGCAGCAATGCTGGACAATGCCAAGATCGGCATTATTGCAGCATCCGTGTTGTCGGGAATCGCTGGCTGGGTTGTATTGTCAAGATCGAAATCCGCTCATCCGGTAGATTGAGTTGAGCCTGTGGTCCTTTGTGCGTCAGAAAAATGGACGCTCCGAAAGTGCGACTTATAGACTACCGACACATGTTGTGCACTACCCGCATCTCCAAGCGGATTGATATTTACTGCAAGAGCCCCGAACAACGACTGTTGCTCGAGGCTCTTCAAAATAAAAGTACTTTATTTCGCCTGCCCGACGGGCTGGCATTCTAACACGAGTATTCTAATTACTTCAGAAGTACAACCGAGCGCATAGTCTCAAAATAGTCGCCATTAACTCGGAGGAAGTAGAGACCAGACGTTAGGCTGGTTCCATCAATCGTGAACTCTGCTACCGTTCCAGCTTCCAGTGTGCCATCGTAAAGTCGTGCGACTTCGCGCCCCATGATATCGTAAACGTTCACCTCTATCGACTGTGACTGTTGTACCATCAGGCTAACGGAAGCACGCGGGTTGAACGGATTCGGATATGCCTCAGAAAGGAAGTATGAATCCGCAGGTTCGACCTCGACCTCTATTTCGTGACTGTATTCCGACGAACCGTCACGGTTCACGATCCTTAGGCGATATGCGCGAGAACCAGGCAGTGGACTTTCGATCGTATAACTGTAGTTTGAACTAGATGTCGAAGTTCCGACCGCTGTTACGAATGCATCCGTCTCGAAGGTAGTACTCGTTTTGCTTTGGACTTCAAATCCAGCAACGTCTACTTCGCTCAGCGTCGTCCATGCCAACAAAACATCGCCGTTGTCAATTGTGTATTCGAACGCGCCCAGTTCAACAGGAAGTGTCCCACAATTTGTCGCGTCCAAAGAATTGATTGCTCCGGGCGTCGAACACTTCAGTTGGAAATCGTTGTCGTTGTTATCGGTATCAATTCCATTCGGAGTCCGTGAGAGGCTCACGTCCGTGTCGACGTCGTTATCAACAGCTGAAGTCCCGGTCGTCTCGGTGTACCCAGGAACATCACCTTCATAGCTAAGCCTATCCACGAGAACACCCAGATTATTTTTCAGACCGACTGCATCAGGATCAGGGTTTTGCCCAGTGATTCCATCTTCGATCAGATTAACAAAATCCGGAAACGGTCTCACATCGATGTCGCAGGGGACAACGTTTGCGGGCGCATCACAAATGACAAGGTATCCACCTGCTGCCAGGGTAAATCCCGACAAGTCGATCGCCTGATAGGCCGCCTGATTCGCGCCATTCACTAGTTC
>CBDUKH010000098.1:0-13573 GCA_965367755.1 uncultured Rhodothermales bacterium | reverse complement strand
TGTTAAAAACAGTATCGGGGGAAAGGAACTCCAACTCTTCCTTCACCTTAGTGTCCTGAACGACTACATTCGACGTCAGCCGCCACCGACCGGCAAACCGGCGGTCACTAACGCCCACGACTTCATAATCTCTCGCGGATTGGCATGAACGGACTCCGAATCAAACGATACCTGTCCAGACTATACCTGGGCGCATTGCTCTTTTTCTTTCTAAACAAGTTTGCATTGCGGCCTTTGATTCTGGAAAACGACTTTCCCGGCTGGATGAATATTCTCGTTCTCTCGATACCCAACACGCTCGAGACTATCTTTGGTATGGGTTTCTTCGGCATCCTCTTGTCGCTGGCGCGCGAACACTTCCCTTCGAAACTTGGTGCCGTTCCGGATATCGCAATCTATCTGGTAAGCCTCGCATTGGCGGGTACCTTCGTTTTGACCCAGGAGTTCAAACTCCACAACCTGGGAGGCAATAATGTTTATGATCCTAATGATGTTATAGCGTCAGTCATCGGATTAGTCGTAATGTTTGTTCTCTTCGTTCGGTTCGGAATCCTTGATAACTCTGAATCAGCGAAATAGAACAGAGTGATTCGAAACGTTCGGAGCGATCCTTGACATCTCCCTTTACCTTGCCACCTCGATCAGCTACATTCAGATTGCTTGTGTCAACAACAGCATACCAAGAACGTAATTAGCCCCGGAACAACGCGTACATTATTTATAACTGCTGGCGGCGAATTATAATTACGACTCTAGTTCTTCAACTCTGAATCTATCGGGACGCCGCGATTCGATTGCAATATCCGTATTTATCAAAGATCAAAATGAAATTAATCTTGGGGACCCTCAACCTTTCGGTATCTACATTCGCATGCGTACTTGTTCCACTCACGCTGCTGCTCGGTTGCACAAACCATTCACCGGCGACGCTCGGTCTAGCAAGTGGACATCAGTCAGCACAAGAGGCGGAGGTTTTAGCAGTAATGGACAGATTTATGACTGCGATTTCCGAAAGTGACTACGAAGCTATGGCGGCGATTCAAACCTCCGATGGTATGACATATCAATGGCGTCCGGCGGCGGACGGCAACATGCAAATTACGCGACACCCCAATACTTATTGGATGGATCCATCTCAGGACACCGGGGACGTGTATCGCGAGAGGTACTGGTCACCTACGGTTTTAATTCGCGGCGGAGTAGCAGTTGTTTGGGCGCCATATGAGTTTCAAATCAATGGCAAGACCAATCATTGCGGCATCGACGTAATCGATTTTGTGAAGATAGATGGCGAATGGTTTGTGTCGAACGGGATGTGGACGGTAGAACCTGACTCTTGCGACGAGCTCCGGCCTGCCGACCCGTCACTAATTCGCCCGAAAGACTGAACATAGTCGACAGCTACGTAACTTTCGCTTGCGATATCGACCCGGCCGATATTATTCCGCGCCCCCATATACGAGTCGCATATACGAATACCGCCGTGATGCGAGCTGGACCCCAACATAAAGAATACTGTCACCAGGCTGTCTCAATTTTACACCGTGTAATCTTATTCTCGGGTCAGATTCACAAAGGCTGGCAGCCTGAAAAATCCGTTATCCGTAGTAAAGGCAGTCGCGGCATATCCGAACATGCGGTCGTCTCCATACTTGAGGTGGATCCGCACTCTTCGGGGTTCGAGCGACTGCGACGGAAAGGTCAGAACAGTTCCCTGAAAATTTGCTTCCAGAAATTGATTAGCTCCGAGCGTAATTCCTTCCAGTGGCGTCGGGTCCTGTTTGTCTAACTGTATCTCCACTGTTCCATCTTTAGAAAAAGTAACCGTAACCGGTTGCCGTACGTTTCCAGTCTCACTAACAAACCCACGCCAGACTCCTGCTAATTCTGGCTGCGATTCGTAGGGGCGTTCATGTAAACGCATATACTGTTCCCACCGTTGCCGTCCGCGCTCTTTGGAGCCAGGAATCAGGAGCTCGGCAATATCATCACAGATCTGATCGGCTATACTGACCGGAGACGTCATGTTGGTCGCACACGACACACTCAGGTCGTGCTCTGGCACCAGCGTAATCCGGGCGTTGCCGCCCGACACACTTCCGTTACTGACAAGATGATCGCCCTTAAACCAGCCGAGACCGAACAAGGAATCGGGGCCCCGGTCAAAAGTGTGCATTAGATGCAATGTTTCCTTACTCAATATTGGCGTTTGTTCATCCAGCGGCGTGCCCAGGTTAAACAGTCCGTACAAAGCCAGGTCGTGGGCACTCGAATAAAACCCTAATCCACCGGATGCAATCAGATAACCACCGTCACCCAGCGGCTCCATGTCGCTACCGTAGGGTGTTGCAATAAATTTCCGAAAGCGATCTTCTTCCCGAACACTAGTATGCTTCATGCCAAGAGGCGTAAACATTTCACTATTCATGTATTCTGAAAATGAACTACCGGTTACTCGTTCAATAACCCATTCCAGTAATCCCATTGAAAAATTGGAGTAGTGATATACGGTCCCAGGTGGATACACGACTTGCCCGATCCATTGTAACAGGCTGTCCTTCCCGTCTGCGGAATGTGGCAGATCGTCATGACTATAGAACCCCATCCAGCCGTGAGGAATGCCCGCAGCCATATTCAATAAATGCCAGACTTTAACTTTACCCGCTATACCATCGTATCGTTTCAGTTGTGCCGGTGCCATCAAGGTTGCAACATCATCGTCAAGGTCGATTTTACCTCGTTCAACCAGCGGCATTACCCCGGTTGCCATCATGGATTTGGAAAGCGAACCGACACGATAAACTGTTGAGGGCGTCGCAGGAATTTTGTTTTCCATATCCGCCCAGCCAAAAGCTTCTTCCCAAATAATGGATCCGTTTTGCGTTACCGCAACAGCCATTGAAGGGATCTCCTCTTGATCCACCAACGCGAGTATTTGTTGACGAATGGGTTCGAATTGCGCGACGTCGGACGGATCTTGAGCTGAATTCGCTTTGTCGGTTGTGCAACCATTCAGGTAAAGAGCGCAGAAAAGGACGGTTAAAGCCGGGCGCGCAGCAGAGACGTATCGTAACAACATGAGTACGGGTTAGATGCTTGAGGGATGTGCTAGTTTTATAGCATTCACACAATATAGCATCTTTTCCTCGATGTCAACCCCTGCTCTCTCGCAGGGCAACGATATTGGCCCCTTGCCTGATCATTTTTGTCTGGCGCCTCATCTTCCAGGCCGTGATATTCACGCAGACCCGAGTGATCGCCTGCTCCGATACCGTGGGCGTTTTAATTACTCGCCTCAGAGACATACCTTTAGACAATCCGGGGCGCAGCGGTCGACTATTTAGAACCGAAAGAATATCTCCTCGCCTTCCATTCTGATGTAGGGGATGCTAACCGGCATGTCAGGAAGTACACAATAAACAATTGACTGATACCTATGGGATCGATCAAGAACAGCGTCTATTCTATCGTTGTACTGGGCCTTTTTACAATAGTGGGGTGTTCAGATGAGGCCGTCCCAGAACCGGATCTGGAGATGCCAGTGGAATTCGCATTTACGTCAACGAGGACAGGCAACCACGATGTGTATCTGGCATCGACCGACAACGACTCGGTGATAAACCTCACAAGTCACCCGGCCACTGACTTTGGAATATCCTGGTCCCCGGACGGGAGTCGGCTGCTATTTGGTACGGATCGAGACGGAAATCGCGAGATCTATGTCATGAATGCCGATGGTAGCAGGCTAAACAACCTCACACAGAATCCTGCAGTTGACATATCGCCAGCCTGGTCACCCGACGGTACAAAAATCGCGTTCGGATCTGATCGAGATTCAAAATCTCGTGAACTGTACGTCATGGATCTGGATGGTGAGAATGTACTCCGTATTACAAATAACGATCGCTACGACGAGGCTCCTTCCTGGTCACCCGACGGAAGAAAGTTGGCGTTCGGCTCGGTGGCCGCACCGGAGGAAGGCGAAGAAGCAACTTTGCAAGTGTCTGCGGTTGACCTCGAAACCGGAGAGGAGCTTCAACTCACCAGAATGTCAGGTCACAATTCGGCGCCCAAGTGGTCACCCGATGGTCGCCGGCTCGTGTTTTACGGGCAGGTCGGGGATGGGTTTAATGGAGCCGACATCTTTACAATGAACTCAGACGGGAGCGAGCTGACTAACCTTACGAACGATAGCGAACCGGACTGGCAGCCAGACTGGTCGGACAACGGCGAGTGGATCATTTTCTCCAGAGGGCCGGGCGATCCGTTAGATATCTGGGCCATGAAGTCTGATGGCACCGAACGCAAGATATTAGTTGATGCGGATGGCCGCGACGAACAACCGGAGTGGCGACCTCGATGAAGTGATACACACCCTCATTCGATAGTATGAAGCAGGCTTACCCGGAGAAATGCAAGCGCGGTTAGGAAGGCATGTTGAGCTGGAATACAGTCAACTTCTAAACCGTTTCTAGCCATTGACTTTCCGGGCAACCCAATCGTAATTACCCGCAATAACCGAATGAAGTCCCGTGCGCCGGTTGACTGGCGCGGCTACTCACAACGAGATACTCTTCGAAAATGCAAAGTGAGCTGATCGATTTCCGCCCCGTTGGCATCGGAGAACGGTACGCCTTTACTACCACTGCCGATCAAACCAACGGGGAACTCGTCGTTATGGAAGTCTTCCTTTCCCCGAACACACCCTGGTCCGGACCTCCCCACCTGCACCCTGTGCAGGAGGAGCAGTATGAAGTGCTTAGCGGTACACTCGACGTTATGCTTGATGGCAAGAAACAAATACTCCGCGAGGGAGAGCGACTCGTTGTGCCCGCTGGTACGTCACACACATTTGGAAACTACAACGCTGCGGAAGTCCATTTTATTAGCGAGCACCGCCCCGCCTTGCGCTTCCAGGAGATGATGGAGGCTTGGTATGCACCGGTCAAAGAAGGCCGACTCGATAAGGCGAACAGCCTTAAGGGCCTCATTATGTACGCGGCGGTCGCCCAGAATTACACGCAAGAGATCGTCTTCGCGAATCCAGCCTTGCGGGTACTTCAGCGCGTGCTGGCAGCGCTAGGCCGTGCACTCAGTTACGGCCAGGCAAATTCCGCTAGTTCGTCGGTCGAATCGTAACTCCGGTTCAGGTCCTCCACGAACAAGACTAGATCCGCTTGCGTGTTTTTTTGTATCGTGTTGCTGCGCCACCAATCCCATCAGGTAGATTCAATGAATCGGACATGAGGAATATATCGTCGATCTATCCGCGCCTAGTCGACAGATAATCTGGCGCACGTAACTGCTCAGTCCTTAAACAGTCACCACTGAGGCCTGCCCCCTTCGCGCTAATTCGCGTTCCCTTTACCTTCCGATCCTGAACGACTACATTCATGCTGTCGAACCTGCTAAAAGTTAGTTCAGGACCACCTATTTTCGATTATTCACATTGACTGGAATCAACGACAAACAACGAGTCATCACCGCAACGTTTGTAACAGCTATTTTTGTTGCCGCGGTATTCTTCGTTCCGTGGAAGCGAACTGACACTGGCGACATTCGGTGGGCTCCATTCTATCAGAATCCAATAACGTATGAGTCTACATTCGATGGATCTGCAATGACAAATCGCTTTGCTGCATTGAAAGGACATCGAATGTATGGACTGTATGCCCTCCAAATAATTGGACTGGCTGGCGTTGGATTGATCCTGTTTTTCAGGGCAAAAGACGACGAGATGACCTAGCCCCGGTCGGTGTATGATTTATTATCGCGAAGTGATGCTAAACCGATAGCGAGTTTATGACTGGCAATTTCAATAAAATCTTTGGCTTGTCACTCGTTCTGGCAGGCAGCTTTATCGCTCTCTGGGCTACTTCACACCCCTGGGGAACGATTGCTGGGCCCGAAGTGGGTGGATCTACCCAATGGGCTTTCTCACACACATGTCATTTTCTGGGAGGCTTCTTCGCATCCATCGGATTACTCGGCCTTCTAGGTCGACAATTCGACGGAGCTGGAAAACTGGAACAGGCTGGATTCTTCATTACTTTTGTAGGTACACTGATGTACACAGCTACCGGAGTAATTACAGCTTTCATCTGGCCACTGCTCGCCGATCACGCGCCTCAGATGACTGAACTATCAGGCCCTATCTTTTCACCGCCTCATCCTGTGATAGCCATCACGGCCCTGGCATTTTCACTCGGTTTTAGTCTGCTATTTATCGCGCTTGCGCGGGCTGGCCTACTGTCAAAAATCTCAGCTGCAATATTTGTTGCAGGTGCTCTTCTTCTCGTCCCGCCGCCCCCACCTCTCAGCCAATTGCCTTGGGTGATTTTTCCCATCGGCGGCCTGGTGCTAGGAATCGGAGTAATCCGGATAGGTACAATCGTCCTGACCGGATTTGAAGATCGGCAGTTGACCGTCGACGTCGTTCCGGACTAGGCGTCTCTGCGTGACGTTGGTCGATAGGTCACATTATGGTGCCGGTGAGTGGCTCCAAAGACGTATTCTTGTCGAGCGACAACACGTGGCACCGGCCACTGTGACATTTAAAAATTGACCTTTCCTTTCCTTCCATCTGATGTCTGATGGCGCTGGTCCCGAGCTCCGTTTTCACCCCGGAATAAATTAGCCTGTCCTATTCTTCCCGTCGCGAAAGCGCAGTATATTATGCGATGGTGGCAGCATGAATATCTTCCAGGATCTTCTTGCGTCAGCTCCGATATTCAATTCCCGGGTTAGAGTGATCGTCTACCAGCTGACCCTGTAAAACACGATAGATTCGCGGGAGGATATCGTGGCTCAACATTTCACTTTCTAAAAAACTTCGCTTTGCTGCATTCGCAAATGCAGTTTAGGTGATCGCGATGAAACGCTTCGTACTCCTGCTCGCCGTGGCGGGATTTTCGTGGTCCGTCACAGCACAAATAACAATTCGTCTTTCTGACTTCCAGGCCCAGGTTGGTTCACGTTACGAGTCACAAGTCTACCTTTTACAGGACCAGCACCTGACTCAACTCGGACCCATCCTCAACGCTTCCGGTCCTAATCAAACTTACGATTTCACTCCCTACACTTATAACTCCCCTCTTGGGGTTTCAACAGACATCTATTCGTCAGCCGCGGGTACACCCGGCGAAAACGATACCTATCTCAACCAGGCCAACTACGTTACAAGAACACCATTCGGCGACAACAACAGTTTTAGCTACGCCATTTTGAATGAAAGCGGCTACTTCTTCATTGGATCCGTCTTCGAGCAAAACCAGAACGGCAATACGACGCTAATCGTATCGCACAACGAGCCCGGCGACATCACACACCAGTACCCTTTGACTTACCAGACAAGTTGGACAGAGACGGTTAACTTCACCTCCGAATTCGCCGGGACGCTGTCCACAGCAACCATCACAAATGTCGAGGTGGTCGACGGTTGGGGTACGCTAGTAACTCCTCTTGGAAGTGAACCCGTTCTTCGCCTCAAAAAAAATCACGTTGTCGAAACCAATGGCGTAGTGACAACAACTATCGCCTACATCTTTATTACCGCGTCTGGCCTCAGTGCAAACATAATTACGGACGAGCAGGGAAATGTCCCAAGTCTGGGCGCGTCGTATTCAATGGGATCATCCGGCACCGGTACATCGATCGACGATATCCCGTCGCAGACCTTTGCACTCTTTGAAAACTATCCTAACCCCTTCAGTACGTCTTCGACCATCACCTATCAGCTTGATGTCCCCGGCCGTGCCATACTTCGCATTTTCGACCTGACGGGACGCGAGGTAATAACTCTGGTGGACGCATTGCTGCCAGCTGGTAGTTACCGACAAGAAGTAACTACTGCAAAGATGTCAAGCGGTGTCTATATCTACCAGCTCCAAGTGGATGGCGCAATGGCTTCTCGCCAGTTCATCGTACTCAAATAGAGCGGCGTTGGACAGGAGCGAATGTAGTCAGATTATTTTGTACCATAATCGTGACTCTTGCAATGGGCGCGGGGTGATGTAACATAGCTTGCATCACCCTTCGCTATTCCAATCGTACGTGTATAGTACAGAGTATGCGACGACATTTGCCAGTTGCAAGACGACTCGGAAGCCAATGTCAGATAGAATTTCTTGGTGATCAAAGTCTAAAGAATATCTCGATCCGATTAATCGGTGATAGATATACGCTACATTACATTCGTCGCCAGGAAACGTGTAATCTGTAAATTTTGAGTTTCACTCGTTCTCGAATTACAGGACAACTATCCCGGCGTATTTGGCGAACATCACCGATAAATAGCAATATTTTTCCTGCGTATGATTAGTAGTATTGTCCAGGTTTTTGTCTCACTGGTTATCCTCGTATTTGGTGGTGAGGCTCTTGTTCGGGGGGCATCGGCACTGGCGTTACGCCTCGGGGTCTCTCCTCTTGCTGTGGGCCTGACCGTTGTAGCCTTCGGAACAAGTGCACCAGAGTTAGTGGTATCGCTTGAAGCGGCACTTTCCGGGTCAAGTGATATCGCCATCGGAAACGTCGTCGGATCAAATATTGCCAACATAGCGCTAATCCTGGGACTGGCCGCCGTGATTCAGCCAATCGCAACAGATTGGAAGATTGTACGGATTGATGCTCCGATCATGGTGGCAGTCGTAATCATGATGGCATTAATGCTACTTGGCGGCGAAGTGTCTCGCATCGAAGGAGGATTGCTCATCACAGCATTGATCGCTTTTGTCGGATGGACCTGGAAGCAGGCTAAAAATGACAAGGACTCAGCACCGCCAGCACTGACGGACGCCGTGCGAACGACGAAGTCATTGGTTTCAAGTATCGCCCTGGTCGCAGGCGGGCTTGTCGGGCTTATCGTCGGAGGGCAATGGTTGGTAATGGGTGCTATCGATCTGGCGGAGATGTTTGGACTGAGTGAAGCAACGATCGGTTTGACCATTGTCGCTGTCGGGACCAGTCTCCCCGAGTTGGTGACATCATTGATCGCGGCGGCCCGTAAACAGGGAGGTATTGCTCTGGGAAACGTCGTAGGTAGTAATATCTTTAACATTCTCGCGATACTCGGCATCACGAGTTGTTTGACTCCTATTGGGATGGGAGATATAACCTGGCTGGATATTGGGATAATGGGCGGGTTGAGTCTTTTCCTGATACCGCTCCTTGCCACAGGGCGTTCTCTGGTTCGATGGGAAGGGGTTATTCTGGTGGTGGTGTACGGAGTGTACGTTTCACATTTGATCGGCAGTAGCTCCCCTTAAACAGGTCGCGTCCGCAAGACGTTTGAGAACGTGCTATTGACTTTGCGTTTCGGCGTTTCGTATTTACTTCAGATCAGTTACCGCCAACGCGTGACACAGCGAGACAACGTTGCCTAACTGCATTTCCACGGAACAATATCTTGTACGAAAAACACATCCCTATACTATGGCTATCAAAAAACAAGTCGTGCGCTTTGGCCCTTTCCAGGACTTCATCGCTAATGGAATCAAAGTCGACAACGTGATATACCTTTCTGGTCAGGTCAGTACGGACAATGAGGGAAACATTATAGGGGAAGGCGACCTTGCCGCGCAGGTTCGACAGGCTTATGCCAACGTAAAAGATGTTCTATCCCATTTCAATGTGACGATGGACAATATCGTCGATGAGATGTGGTTGGTTACAGACATGTCTGAAACGATGACCAATGTCGAGGAATTGTTCGGGATCAGAGCCGAGGCGTACGGAAAGAATCCAGAAGTATCACAAACGACCGTACAGGTGGCAGGACTGGTCATGCCAGAACTGATGATCGAGATCAAGTGTGTAGCCCGACTCTAACTCGTAGATTCGCGAGTCATAACCTCATGCCTTCGGCGTGGACGGACTCCCGGTACACGATGTCCGGTCAGATAGTCATTTTTCTAATTCCGGTCTGACAGTTCGGGATCAGGATGGTTACCGGCCTCCCCGCGGAGGTCCTCCTCCACCCGGTGGAACGCGACAGGAGGGCCCGAGGCCACCGGGTGGTCAGTGAAAGTGACGAAAGGAGTGCGTCCTCCCGCAATTCTCCTCCTTGTGAGATCACCAGAATATCTCTTCACGTCCGTTGGTAGTGCCGAATCGTTCCTTCGGCTGAATTTGGGCAGGGGACTTTAATCGCTCGGCTTCACTTCTTACCTTGCCTCCTCAATTCACTCGTTTGCGCCTGGCGATGCAAACCAGTAACTCTCTTTCTTGTATTCTGTCCATGTCATGAAGCGGTCCGCTCTCCTTTTTCTCAGCTTGACTTTTTGTGCAACCTCCGCGTTAGGTCAAAGCGTCGTTGTCAATGAGATTCTTGCTTCAAACGAAGCGACGGTCGCTGATCCCGACTTTGGCGAATTCGCCGACTGGATAGAGCTTTACAATTCCTCCGGAGAGACGGTTGACCTTGGCGGTTCGTTCCTGACCGACAACCTCAACGAACCGATGCAATGGCGCATCCCGGACGGGACGATGTTAGAACCGGGCGCCTTCCTTCTGGTGTGGGCAGACGATGAAGATACTTCTGCCACTGCACTGCATACCAATTTCAAGTTATCAGCCGGCGGGGAACTCGTGGGCCTTTTCGACGCCGTTGGCGCGGTGATCGACACGACTTCTTTTGGTGAACAGACTACCGACATCTCATACGGACGCTATCCAGATGGCAGTGATACGTTTGAGACCTTTCCTATCCCGACGCCAGCAGCACCCAACAACAACGACCCTGGCGGCGGTGTCATTGCTCCTCCGGTTTTGTCTCTCGACAGCGGTTTTTACGCTGGCACGGAGTTTATCGAGATATCGGCAGAGTCCGACGTAACAGTACGCTTCACTCTGGACGGTAGAGAGCCAACAGACAGCTCAACAACCTACACGGGACCGCTGCCACTGACACAGACCACGGTGATTCGGGCGGCGGCATTTGCACCGGAACGTGAACCAAGCGCAGTGGTCACGCGAGCGTATTTCGTCGACGAGCGAAGCGAATTGCCTATCATCTCACTCGTAACGGATCCTGATGGATTCTTTAGTGATGAAGACGGAATCTACGTCGAGGGCACTAACGGAATTCCGGGACGATGTCGCACGGATCCTGTAAACTGGAATCAGGACTGGGAGCGAGAAGTGCATTTCAGTTATTTCGAGCCTGACGGAACCGCTGGTCATTCGTTAATGCTGGAACAAGGTGCAGGTGTCCAGATCTTTGGTGGCTGCAGCCGTATCTATCCGCAAAAGTCATTGTCTCTGCATGCCCGGTCACGATACGGGGCTTCGGATTTCGCATATCGCTTTTTCGATGACGTCGATATTGACAGCTTTGATGACCTTGTCCTGCGGAGTTCGGCTCAGGACTGGTGGCGCACAATGTTTCGTGATGGCATGATTCAGACGTTGACGAAACATATGGATCTTGATGCACAAGCATATCGCCCGACCGTTGTTTACCTGAATGGTGAATACTGGGGAATCCATAATCTCCGTGAGAAACTGAATGAAGATTGGGTCGCCGGCCACTACGGTATAAATGACGATGATGTTGAGCTGATCGAGGAAACATGGAGTGGTGAGTCCGCCAACTACAATGAACTCAATGACCTGCTCGCGAGCGATCTGAATGCGCCAGAAGCATTTGCAGACATCGAAAAGCGTATGGACGTGGACGAATATCTCTCGTACCTTGTCGCAGAAATTTACGTTGCTAACGCTGACTGGCCGGGCAACAATCTCAAATTGTGGCGACCGAAGACTGAGGAAGGACGTTGGCGTTGGATGTTATTCGACACGGACTTCGGATTCGGGGGTAATGCCAACGGACAATTCGACAGCAACACGCTCGAGCTTGCAACAGAGCCCAATGCACCCGACTGGCCGAACCCGCCATGGTCTACATATCTTTTCCGAAGGTTGCTCACCAACGACGAGTTCAGGCATACCTTTATACAACGGATGGCCGCGCACGCGAACACTACCTTCGAACCGGAGCGGACTATAGCGATCATTGACAGTCTGCAGGCAAATATTGCCCCCGAGATCGCGCGCCACAAAAGTCGATGGCCCCAATCAATTTCGTTTGGGCCAGATTGGGAATCGCTCGTAAGCATCATGCGCGAATTTGCGACTGCCAGACAGCAGTCAATTCGCGATCATGTGACTGGCTACTTTGATGAGGTCCAGGGCTCTGCCAGGTTGACTCTGACAACAACGCCTGGCGGCCGCGTGTATGCCGAGGGTGTGCCGATGTCACCGCTGCGCCTGGACGGGACACCAGCTACTAATACCACCCTGTTCGAACCCATCTTTTATCGCGGTGTCCCTCTGGAGTTGGTCGCCGTGCCGGACGACGGCTACATCTTTACAGGATGGTCTGGACTCACCGATGAGAGTACGGACATAATATCAATCGTGCTTTCGGAGTCCGCATCGCTTTCAGCCACCTTTGCGCTCGCGACAAATATTGAGGAAGATACTGAGCCCGATGCTACAACACGGCTCGAAGTCTACCCTACGCCAACTACCCGCAGTGCCACCATTGAAGCCACCCTTGCACAATCCGGCGAGCTTTCGATTCGGGTCCTTGATATTCTCGGTCGCGAGATTGTAGTACTTGCCCGCGGTACATCACAGGCTGGCACGCACAACATGTCGTTGGACGCCGGTTCACTCCCGAGCGGTATCTACTTTGTCGTGATGGCGACTGATCAATCACGTGAGATCAAGCAGTTGATTGTGGCCCATTGAGCTCCGGATTTGTAATTTGTTTATCGATGCTGATCGATTCCTGATATAACAATAATCCGACAGCTTGTCGGCCATTGCCGAATGAAAAGCCGCGCGAAATACGTGCTGTCGACCCGGGATGTTTTGATACAAAAGCATTTGTTGATTGGATGAGTAAGAACGATGAACTGGCTCGCCAGTCAACCCGCGTCATTACGCAGTCATCTCGCGCGCGGGACGAATTTCTTGCTCGTATAACCGTAGAAACCGACATCGTGCTCCAATTGCCGAACGAGGAGTTAGACAAATAGTCGTATCCTTATTTGCCGTGTTATGTATGTCGACCGAGTCGCTCATTTCCAATAGGATATCTTTTCCTCAGGAGAGAAGACTCACCTCCTCTTTTCGTTGCCTGCCGTCCGACCTGATCGCAAATTGAATATTACAGTCAAGCACCTAAGAATAATTGCTGCTATTGTCGCTATAGCTTGCGCGGTATTTTTCGTACCCTGGGTGCCATTTTGGACCTGGATTTCGCCCCTTCCGGATACGATTCAGGAGGAGATCAACGATGCGATCCAGAATGGGTTGGACGGGGTAATAGTTTATGTGGATCAATCAGGTAAGGAGCCCCAGTTTTATTCTGCCGGCTGGAAGAATCGAGAGACAGCGGAACCGGCCGACCCTCAAGCGCTATTCAAGATAGCCAGCATTAGCAAGCTCTATCTAGCCGCGGCAACTGCTAAACTTGTCCATGCCGACAGTTTGTCACTTGACGATAAGCTCGCAGATCACATCCCTGGCCTCCTGGGAAAAATAGATAATGCTGATGAGATAACTGTCC
>CBDUKH010000097.1:0-13620 GCA_965367755.1 uncultured Rhodothermales bacterium | reverse complement strand
ATCCCTCATCCCTCATCCCTCGTCCCTCGTCCCTGATCCCTGACCCCTCTTGCCCTCAAGGAACGGGACGTTTACATTGGTCAACCTCAGATCCTATTCTCTTGGTCGACATGCCACAAATTTTTGTAGCTGCAACACTCTTCTTTTTTGTAAGCCTTTCGTCAGCACAGGACTTTTCGATCCCGCCTGATACCTCTGTCGTGTCCTCTCATCAGGTCTCCGTAAATGGATCTCGCGTTCCTTACGATGCCACTGCAGGTACACAGCCTGTGTGGGACGACGACGGGAATGTAGTCGCTTACCTGTTCTATACTTATTACGAGAGATCGGATGTTACAGATCGCAAGGTGAGACCGATCGTTTTTTCGTTCAACGGTGGCCCCGGGTCCGCATCGGTATGGATGCACATTGGTTACACTGGACCCAAGCTTGTAAACATCGACGATGAAGGCAATCCCGTACAACCGTATGGAGTCTCGGATAACCCGCACACTATTCTTGATGTCGCAGACATCGTTTACATAGACCCCGTAAACACTGGCTTTTCGCGAATCGTAGGAGATGCGGAGCGCGAGCAGTTCTTCGGCGTCAACGAAGACATCGAATACCTTGCCCGTTGGATGGACACGTTTGTGTCGCGGCACGAACGATGGACATCTCCAAAATTTTTGATTGGAGAAAGCTACGGGACGACGAGAGTGTCGGGACTTGCTGCGCGGCTACAGGGAAACCATTGGATGTTTATCAACGGTGTCGTACTTGTGTCGCCCACAGGCCTTGGAGTCGACCGGGATGGGCCCGTTTCAGCAGCACTCACTCTGCCATACTTTGCAGCCACCGCCTGGTATCATGATGCGCTTCCGGAAGATCTGCAGCAGAAAGACCTTGACGAACTGCTCCCCGAGGTTGAACAGTTTACGGTCGATACATTGATTCCGGCACTGGCTAAAGGCGGAAGCATTGACGGGACGACTCGCCAGCAGACTGCGCAAGCAATGGCTCGATACTCAGGACTGTCCGTCGAATCAGTCCTTGATCATAGTCTCCGCGTTCCAACCTCCTTCTTCTGGAAAGAGTTATTGCGCGATAGCGAATTTACTGTTGGTCGGCTGGATTCGCGCTATCGGGGATCGGACAGGACCAATGCCGGTGACCGGTATGACCGGGATCCCGCATTGACCGCCTGGAATCATGCATTCACACCAGCTATCAACTCGTATCTTCGAGATGAACTGAATTTTCGCACCGATATCCAATACTGGGTCTTTGGCCCGGTACATCCCTGGAATCGTGACGGAGACTCCACGGGTGATGACCTGCAAGGCGCCATGTCCGCAAACCCGTATCTCCACTTGCTTGTGCAATCTGGATACTATGACGGCGCAACTGATTACTTTTCAGCAAAGTATACTATGTGGAATATGGATCCTGCAGGTCGCCTGCAGGACCGGATGCAGTTCGAAGGTTATCGCAGTGGACATATGATGTATTTACGTAGAGAAGACTTAAAAACTTCCAACGACCACATTCGTCAGTTCATAAATGCCTCCGTTGAGGCGTCCAGACAGCCAGCACAATATTAGCTCTTGTCGCAACAAAGAGCCTGCTGGTCAAAATTAGTTGCAGAGATTACGGCAATAAACAGAGTGGGAAATCATGGGACATTTAGAACAGTTTGATTCCTTTGATCGGGACACCATTATAAAGCTGGCCGATCTTCTGCTCGGCGAACTTAACATCGGGATGCTCATCTTTTCGCTCGACTTCCCCGATGATCCGAACAGCCTGAAGTTGTTGTATGCCAATCAAGCCGGATCTGACTACACGGGGACCGATCTCTCGGAGAGGGTGGGTAAAACGATCCTGGAGGCCTTCCCGGGCCTTGAGGGCACCTCATTGCCTGAAGAATATGCTGGTGTCGCTTTATCGAGACGACCGCGCAGCCTGGGATCGTTCGAATACGACGGGGACTCAACTATAGAGCGAAGCTTCTATTCGGTAAAGGCCTTCCCTATGCCGCATCAATGCGTAGGAGTTGCGTTCGAGAACATCACTGCCAGGAAGAAACTTGAAGCCCTGCTAAAAAGCCGGGATTAACTGATCCAGAGTGTTGGAAACTTTGATCAGAATCAGGCATGTAACAATATGTCATAACATGTCACTACAGGTATAAGTACCTTGAGTGTGAGAAACTCGCATGTAGTACTTTTAGTGGAGAGACTTTTTGGAATCTACAGGATTCATTAATGATTGATTTTTTATCTCAACCCTGGCCATGGTACGTATCTGGACCGCTCATTGGCCTGATCGTACCACTGCTTTTGATTTTTGATGGCCGTCGCTTTGGCATCTCTTCGAGCTTCAGGCATATTTGCGCTGCCACTCTACCTGCATCGTCCGACTACTTCCGGTATGATTGGCGAAAGGCTGGCACCTGGAATCTGGTGTTCGTTGTCGGGCTCCTTATCGGCGGAGTGCTTTCGGCAACTGTTATCGCCAACCCGTCCGGGTCGATCAACCTTGCTGCAAACACCGTTCGAGATCTTACAAATCTCGGGATTACCGATTTCTCCGGGCTCGTCCCCGACGACGTATTCAGCTGGTCGGCGCTCACTACCCTCCCTGGATTTGCCTCTGTTATTCTTGGTGGATTCCTCGTCGGTTTTGGGGCGCGATATGGTAACGGCTGCACGTCGGGCCACGGTATAACGGGCCTCGCGACACTGCAAATAACGTCACTGGTTGCCATCATAGGTTTCTTCGTTGGCGGCCTCTTTGTCACTCATCTCATACTCCCATTAATCCTCAACTGACATGAGTGAATCAAAGGAATCATTTGGCATTCGGCGAATTGTCGGCCATTTACTTCTGGGCACCTACTTCGGGCTTGTGCTTGTCAAGAGCGAAGCTGTTTCGTGGTTCAGAATTCAGGAAATGTTCAGGTTCGACAGCTTTCATATGTATGGCATCCTCGGGAGCGGGGTCGTCGTAGCTGCCGTTTCTGTCTTACTCATAAAGAAGTTTAACGTCCGGACGGTTAGTGGAGAGCCCATTCATATTGAGACACGTAAATGGGAGAACAATGGAATCCGCTACTGGGCCGGCGGCACAGTTTTCGGACTGGGCTGGGCGTTCCTCGGTGCGTGCCCGGGTCCGATTTATGCCCTCATCGGGACTGGCATTAGCGTCATGATTGCAGCTCTTGTTGCAGGCCTGGCAGGAGCCTGGGCGTACGGGATGCTTCAAGAACGTCTCCCTCACTAGTTTTTTTTGAATCGTGTAGCCGAGAATGATCAGCGACACACTTAGATCGGGAAGTCAGCGTTAGCTTCCCCATTGCAAGAGGTACTATTATGTTATTCAGACAAATCTCAGACGACCGGCTCGCTCAGTACGCATACTTGATCGGATGCCAGCAGACCGGCGAAGCACTTATCATCGATCCGGAGCGGGACATCGACAGATACATTGATATCGCTACTGCGGAAGGATTGAAGATCGTTGCTGTTACCGAAACCCACATCCACGCTGACTTCGTTTCGGGTGCGCTTGAGTTCGCCGAACGCGGAGTTGATGTTTATCTCTCGGACGAAGGTGATGAGGACTGGAAATACGGATGGGCATCGCGCCCTAACGTCACCTTGTTAAAAAGCGGTGACACATTCCCGGTAGGGAAGATTCAAATCGAAGCCGTGCATACGCCTGGCCACACCCCGGAACACATGTCGTTTCTGGTTACCGATTACGGCGGTGGCGCCAACAAACCGATGGGATTGATCTCCGGGGATTTTGTCTTTGTTGGAGATGTCGGTCGTCCGGATCTTCTGGAGACGGCCGCAGGCAACGTCGGCGCACAGGAGCCATCTGCGAAAAAACTTTACGCCTCTATTCAGGAATTCCTGAAGCTGCCTGACTATATGCAGCTTTGGCCGGGTCATGGCGCGGGCTCAGCCTGTGGCAAGGCACTCGGAGCCATCCCTGAGTCAACGGTCGGTTACGAAAAAATGTTCAACGCCTCGGTTGATGCCGCCCGTAGAAGTGAACGCGAATTTATTGATGCTGTCCTCGACGGCCAACCTGAGCCGCCCCTCTACTTTGCACAGATGAAAAAGTGGAACAAGAGCGGCCCTCCGGTACTTGGGAAACTTCCCAAACCAACCCGTCTGGACCTTGATGGATTTGCAAAGGTTGTCGATGAAAACAATCTGGTAGTTGTAGACACCCGGGAGGACAGATCTGCATTTATGAGGGCACATTCTCCTCGCGCTCTATATGCACCGTTCGATAAGACCTTTCCTACTGTTGTCGGTTCGTACGTAAAGGAGGATGATTCCATTTGCCTCATCGTAGACGAAGCTGACCTGGACGAAGCCGTGCTAAACCTTATCCGCATCGGCCGCGACAACGTTGAAGCATACATAACTCCCGCTACGCTCCAGCAATACCTTGACAAATACAAAACAATGACTACGCGCGAGATTCAGTTCGACGACATCGAGGACTCACTCGATGATGACACCGTCATCCTCGACGTCAGACGAGCTAGCGAAAATGCCTCAGCTGCATTACCAGGGGCAATCAACGTGGCACATACGCGGCTTGCCGCGCGACTGGATGAGATACCATCGGACAAAACTTTGCTCGTCCATTGTCGGAGTGGAGCCCGGTCTGCAGTCGCATCCGCTATGCTCGAACGAAACGGTTATGACGTGGTCTATGTTAACGGGGCATTTGCGCAAGAGCCAGAATCGACGATGGCCTGAGCAACCGAACAACTTACTTATCCTATCGCGCAAACGCCCGGACTCACTAAGTCACAGAAAACCAGCAGTACATGAGCCAGCTCGGTCGACATAGCATCAGCTGGAAATCTGCACGTAGGTTTGTGACCATCGCGGACTGGCTGCCCTCGTACTCCAGGAGCTCGCTTCGTCGTGATGCTCTCGCGGGGCTTACCGTTAGCGTCGTCTTGATTCCCCAGGCCATGGCCTATGCGTTGCTGGCCGGCCTTCCGCCAATCTATGGGCTGTACGCATCGCTCGTTCCGCTGCTAATCTACCCGATCTTTGGGACTTCCCGTCATGTGGCCATTGGCATCAACGCCATCGATGCTCTGATTATCTCCGCGGGTGTCTCACTCATCGTTGAACCGCTTACGCCCGAGTATATATCCCTGGTCATTCTGCTTGCTGCCATTACCGGGTTAATTCAGATATTGCTGGGCTCCTTCAAGCTTGGTTTTGTCGTCAACCTGCTCTCAGGCCCGGTGATCACCGGGTTTACGGCAGCTGCCGCTATCACCATTAGCATCTCTCAGATCAAGTATGTCACGGGCCTCCCCCTACCGCGTTCAGAGTTTCTGATACAAACGATAGGTGCCATCGCAACGTCATTGTCCGGAACACATCTTCCCACCCTCGGACTAGGGGTCTCGGCAATAGTAGTATTGCTGCTTATGAAACGGTTTACTCCACGGCTTCCGGCACCATTATTCGTAGTCGTTTTATCTACGTTGATTGTCTGGCAGCTTGGTCTTGCCGATGCAGGTGTTGCCGTCGTCGGAACAGTCGCCGGCCGCCTTCCAGGTCTGCAAGCCTTCCAATTCTCGTTTGGCCACGCTCGTGAACTGCTCCCAACGGCGGTGACACTGGCCCTCGTGCAATTTATGACGCTGATCTCACTGGGAAAGGTCTACGCAGCCCGGCATCGGTACGTCATCAAGCCCAATCGAGAACTACTGTCGATCGGGTTGTCAAACCTTGGGGGCAGCTTCTTCCAAAGCATGCCGGTTTCAGCGAGCTTTGCGCGGAGTGCAATCAATGACCGCGCCGGAAGTACGACGCCGGCGTCAAATGCGTTTGCTGCTATCACCGTCGCCCTGGCTCTCCTGTTTTTAACAGGCCTCCTCTTTTATCTGCCAGTTGCTGTCCTCGGTGCCATCATTATTGTAACCGTTCTGGGATTGATCGACATCGAAAAGGTGCGATTCCTCTTCAGGGTAAAGCGCGTCGATGGCCTGATCGCTGTCATCACGTTTGCTACAACTTTGCTTGTCGGTATTACTGAGGGTGTGCTTGTCGGGATTGCTATTTCCGTCATTGCCATCATGTATCGTATTAGCAGACCCAACGTTGCGGAGCTGGGTCACCTCCCCGGCACCCGATCGTTCCGCGACATTCTGAGATATCCAGAGGCGGAAGAAGTTGATGGCATTGCCATCCTTCGCATCGATGCATCCTTTTCGTTCGCCAATGCCGATTTTCTTCGAGATATGCTCCTGGAAAGAAGTGTCCTCGATGAAGACCTGAGGCACATCGTCATCGATGCGAGCTCTATTAACGACCTTGATACGTCGGCTGCTGCTGCGCTGGCTTCTGCAGCTCGAACGCTTCGCGAACGGGACATCGAAATGTACTTCGGGGGAGTCAAAGAACCTGTCCTTGATACGATGAGACTTTTCGGACTGGTAGATTTACTTGGCGAAACTCACTTCTTCCTGAGTCCACATCGCGCAATCAAGTTTATCATCGATCATCGCCTCGAGGGCGTAGATGCAACGAGTGTTCAGGCCTCTGGCGTAATTGATGAATCCTGACATTTGTCGACCATCGATTCGATCATACCGATCGTGGATGAAACCCTGTCCAGCCATGACTGGCGACTCGCCTCAAGTAGTCCACCGTGGAGCATCGACTCCAGGAAGGCGCGTTCATCCCGAAACATCGTGAAAACACCATTCAGTAAGGCAGCGCCTTGACCGTACCGTTCAGCGCCTTCGAAAAGAACTCGACACATCTCCCGACGCGAACCGAATCCGGCAGGGACACCGACTTCCCTACCAAGCTCCACGATTGCATCTCTGGATACGAACATACCACAAAGGTCTGGTCGTGAAATGTAGACGCCCGCATCGCTCATCGTCGAACCGATCGCGAAACCCGCTTCTCGTACTTCATTCCGAATGTGCGGCACCGTTTCAGGGGCAGGTAAAGAATGTCCCAGCATCTCAACAATGGAAGTGATCAACGTCGACGACAGAGGCGAATCCAGGCGCTTGATGCTGGAAGATAGTGGAAAGATCCAGGGTGCGATAAACGACATCACAAAACCGCAGACCCTTTCGTTTTGAGCTGACTGCATTAGCAGCCGGGCTAAATGCTCGAGGTGATTTGAGATGTGGTCAGTAGGGACACTCGGGTCCGGCACCATACCAAAGACGCTGAAAGCTGTCAACAATTGTCGATCCAGTTCAGCCCGATCCTCGCGGTCGACGTAGGCGGACTGCCGGTATGCGGCATCCCGATCAAGAATGCCAAACCGGAGCGAAGCTTCCGGGACGCTTTCGATGACATCGGAGAGGCTAGGCATCTCCGCAACAATTTTTTGGACCGAGTCGGCAGGGCCTCCCCGAAGAATCGTTGCTGTTAGTCGGAGTAACCGGGCCTTCGCAGCAATACTATTTTCTGGCGACTGCATGGAGTAGTCCTACTTCTTGAGATAGTCCGGATATTTCCGGCCGTCTACTGACGGCGGTGCCATCTTGAACTCCGCAGGATTGAGTCGATATGCATCAGGGGTCGGCTTCAGTGGTCGCTTCAGCCAAAGCGGCCTGCGGTTGCCATCCGGACTGAACTCATCTGCCGGTCGAGCCAGCGCGGCCCATTCGCGATAAACATCCATAGATCGCTCTGTATCTACATAAACATCTCCGTGCACATCACCGGGCCGCGCCTTCGTCACATTCTGCGCTTTTTGCAGCCAACAATGTGCGCCGCTGATTGGGTCAGGATGCACGGCGTGGGTGAGGTTCTGATGGACACCAACATCCTTCCACCATATCCGCTCCGTGTCAGGATCCCAGGACGAAAATGCTCGCGACTTCGGCTGCTGTACAGTTAGCTTTAATCCATTCTCTCCGACTACCGACAATTCTGCCGGGTTCGACGCCTGCTTGTTAACTCCCACGTCGTTTCGAAGACGCCATCGACCCAGATGGTGACTCATGGCAATTATTCCAGGCTTGATTCCTTCGGTCACCCAAACGAGATCAACAAAATATCCCGTCTCGGTCTCCACACGTATAAGTTCGCCGGATTTAACACCGATACGTCGGGCGTCGATGGGGTTCATCCACACCGGATTCTTGTGCGACAGTTCATACAGCCACTTTGCATTGGCGCTACGCGTATGGATCAGCGTAGGTAGGCGGAAATTCGGGAGCAACAGCATCTCTCCCTTATCACGATCAATAAAATCCGGATGTACGTGACTCTTTAACGTCCACGGAATTACAAAGCGCTTGTCTTTCCATCCCCAGTCAAACATGGTCTTGCTGAAAAACTCCAGACGCTTACTCGGGGTGGGAAATCCCTTGCGCTTCGTGCCCTCGATGTCAACTCCGGTCTCTACCTCCGCTTCAAAGGGTACATAATTCGAATCGACGACCTCAAAGGCCCCGTATTTCCGCATGTACGCAAGCGGTGCCAACCCTTCTCCTGCTGCCTTCTCCGGAAGCCCCGGGACACTGTTCTCAAAAATCCACCGATAGTACTCGTCAATCGTAACAATCTCGCCCGGTCTGTAGGGACTTTCAAAATATTTGCGGATGCCAAGAGAACCATCCTCATCCATCTTTACCGACAACTCGATCCAAAACTCGTTCTCTTCCCACACTTCGCCGGGGTTCGCTTCGTAGGTAAATCGAACCGGCCGACCCGCTTTCTCCATGGCAACTCTGCGAACAGGTTGACGGAAAGCGATCCATTGACCACTATGTGTTTCCTGACTCATCAAGTCGTGCCGCTCGCCGGAGTGACCCATGGGCAGCACGTAGTCTGCAAACCATGCCGTTTCATTCCACGTCGGCGTTAGCGCCACATGACACTTGATCTTTTCCTCGTCGACAAGTGATTGCAGCCAGGTGAATCCGTCCGGGTTAATCCACATCGGATTGTAGACGCGAGTGAAATACACGTCAATGTCGCCCCTGCCTTCCTCAAGAAAATGCGGAAGAAGAAAACTCATCTCATAAAACGCCAATGGCCAGTCTTGTGGAAGCTGTAGCTCATTCCAGGTTGAACCTGCCGGAGGTTTGATGAAAGGAGTCGGGACAAATTTATTCCAGGAGTTTATGGACGTACCGCCGCGAGTACCGACTGAACCGGTGAGTACATTCAGAAAAAACAGGCAACGCGCAACCTGCCATCCACCCAGGTTTCCGATTGACGCAGATCTCCAGGTATGCGCAGCGAGTCGACCATTGCAGTCCGCAATGTATTCGGCGGACGCGCGAAGGTCGGCGACCGTTACCTGCGATTCCTCCGCAGCGCGTTCGAAGGTAAACTCTGCATAGAGTGACTTCAGCATCCGGTCAAAGTCATCGAAAGTATACTCGCCAGCAGGAGCCGTCGACTCCATCCCCGGGACATCATGCGAAGACAAGAACTCGAGTGTCTCCTTCCAGTTGACCCAGCGCTTTACAAACTGCTTGTCATAGCGGTCGGACTGAATGAGATAATTAGCGATCGCAAGGAGAACCGTCTGTTCACTCCCCGGCCATGTTGGCAGCCATACATCACTCTTTGAGGCGGTGTTACTCAGGCGTGGATCCAGCGTGATGATTTTGGCACCTTTCTCTTTCGCCTCCATGATCCGCTGTGCATGCGGATTGAAATAGTGTCCCGTTTCGAGGTGACTGGATATCAGTAAGATGACGCGCGCGTTCGCATAGTCTGGACTTGGCCTGTCGCCGCCTGTCCAGAAGGAGTATCCTGCTCTTGCGCCAGCGGAGCAGATGTTTGTGTGACTGTTATGACCATCGACACCCCAGGCTTCGATGCACCGATTGGTATAACCATCTTCACCGGGCCGACCGACATGGTACATTATTCCATCGCGGCGGGCAGCACGAGACTTGCGCATTTTTTCGGCTATCTCCCCGAGTGCATCGTCCCATGATATCCGCTCCCACCGGCCTTCGCCGCGCTTGCCGACACGTTTAAGCGGATACATTATCCGCTCCGGGTCGTAGATCTGATTGATTGTAGCCGGACCCTTGGCGCAATTGCGACCGCGACTTCCCGGGTGCGCTGGGTTACCTTCAAATTTTTTGATTTCGAACGTGTCATGATCAACATATGCGAGGAGACCACACGCGCTTTCGCAGTTGAAGCATACGGTAGGCACGAGCCGATACCGGTTGGATTCCTTACGTGGCCACTGCTTGCCCGAATACTCTACCCAGTCGTCCCAATGTTCGACCGGAGGATATTGACTCATCCGTCCATCCGGATGGACCACCGTCGTCAGGTCAACTTTTTCGGGGGCACGACTGGATGGCGAAAATGCCGGCTTACCGAACGATGCATCTGTAAAAGGTGATACAGCATCAGGGTCAAGTTCAGCTGCATTGACTTGCATGATATCCCTGAGGATATCTTTCAAACGATTTCCTGCCGGTTCGGACATTGCTTAACTGTTTGGGATTCGCTGCGGCGCCATTACAAAAACGAATTCGTAGATGTAAAGGCCGACGATAGTCATGAGTGCAGCGCAGGCGATAAGGGCTGGCACGGCGGTGAGTAAAAAAATCAATGGGACAACATGCCCGACCAGTACACTACCCAGCCAGAACGGCCTGGCATAGCGACCTTTCGAAATCATTTTGGCTGCTCGAGCGGCGACCTCCGAGGCATGAGGCATTGAAAATTCGCCAAGGAAAGTAATACTCAGATCGGCGATGATGGACACGATAAGCGTTGTCCGAACGAACAAGTAAATTCCCAGCTCAAGGCTACTGAATACGTCTACCAGGAGGAGTGCCGCCGCTCCCACCATGACGGCCTGAACAAAAAGGTGAACCGGCAACAACGTGCTTTGCCACAGGTCTCGGCCTTCGGCCTGTCCGAATAGAAACGCCGTGTAAATGGCAGTGCCGATGGCCAGGGGGATGGACAGGTAAATAGCAATTTTTTCGAAAACGCTGGACACCTCCAAAAAGTCAAAGCGGACGGCAAGAACATATCCCGTCCATACTGCGCTCAATGTGGCAAAACCGATCAAGATAAAGGCGCCTCTTGTAAGCCAGCTCTTCCATTGCGGTCGCGTCAGAATCCTCAGGAATCGTTCGGGGCGCTCCAGGTCGAAGACGAGCAGCGCAGAAGTGATCGCAGTAAACGCAGTAGCCGTTATTCCCGCTCCGAGGGACAGCGCCCCTGTGGCTCCGACATAACCCAGCAAATAAGCAGTGGCGAACAGCATCATTACACCGGCAGCAATTCCTTTAGTAACTAGATATGCAGGTACGGGCCAATGCCAGGGCATCTTATGCTGTACGTTGTAGGTGGCCTGAACCATCTGATCCGCCATGACGCCGTTGCCGATCATTATCGGGCCTTCTGGAACTCCCTGGGAAGGGGCACTGCCGGGCGATCCGTACCCATCGCCACCCGCCGGAGCGTCAGCCCATGCGTACGTGGCCGGAGTTTCTACTGCGGTCGGCGTCAGGTTCACATCGTTGCCCTCAACGTAGAACAGTTTGGGGGCAGTCCCCTGCTCAGGCTTTCTCACTGTGACTTCGTTGGCAGCTAGCATCTGACTGATTTCAGATAGCGGGTCGTCCATGTCGCCAGAGATAATAGCGTGTTCCGGACAAACCACGACACACGCCGGCTCAAGATTCAATTCGACTCGGTGTGCGCAGTAGTGGCACTTTGCCGCTGTCCCACTTTCCGGATCTACATAGATCGCGTCGTAAGGACACGCTTGCAGGCACGCCTTGCAGCCGATACACACGTCGGGGTCAAACTCGACAATCCCGTCGTCGCGTTGATACATCGCTGTGACGGGACAAATTCTGACGCAAGGCGGATTTTCACAATGATTGCAGCGCGTGACTTGAAAGTGTCGCCGAACATTCGGGTACGCACCCGTCTCAACACTCTTGACCCACGTCCGATTTACACCCAGCGGAACTTCATTTTCACTCTTACACGCCGTCGAACAGGCATGGCAGCCTATACATCGGTCATTGCGAATCAGAAAACCATAGTTCATGCGGCTGCCGGTGGATTAGATCAATAATATACTTGTCATATCGTGTCATGTCAATTTAAAATACGCTGGCGATATTGGCTCACGGAAGATCGGCCAGCGTGTTGATATTAGTCAATTCTCGATCGGACAGAAGTAACGTCGAGACTGACTCGAGGTGCTTCAGAACATAGTGCAACGACGCGTCTCCTTGCGTCAGGCTCTCCCGAAAAACCTGTGATGCGCTTGTGTCGTAGCAGCCCACCAGGGGATGCATCCGACCTGTGCTATCGGTGGCAACACAAGCCTGCGATTTGTTATGCAGACATAGCTTGACAATCTGTTCCAGAGACTGACCGCTGACGAACGGCATGTCGCACGGCAACACTACGATATGTGAAGTGGTGACGTGGGAAAATGCGGTGAGCAGCCCTGCAACGGGACCGCTATCAGGTGTCAGGTCGACGCAGGTTGTTCCGAATCGCGCCATGCTTGCCTCCTGGGCTTTGGAGGTAACGATAAGGACGGTGTCGACAACGTCCTGAAGGACATCAACCGAGTACAGGACGAGGGCTCTGCCCTGAAAACTATAAGTACATTTCTCTTCGCCGAACCGTTTTGATTGCCCGCCAGCCAGGACGATGCCAGCCACTTGGGGTTCATTTCGATGTGGCGTCGGACGCACCGACTTCTCTAAATCCATAATTTTACAACACTATACAAAGTATTGGAGGACAAGAGATTATATTATTTTAATTAATGTACTTATTTACTATTTAAAGATTGGCTCGAACTCTTGCAGCGGCATTGGACTTCCTCCAAGCTCTTCAGGATATCGTTCCAGCTCGAGCTCATACGCCACCTTGTCACTGCGATAAAATCTTTTCTGAAAGTAAACGGGTCGGTCTCCCGTTGTGTACGAGATCCGCTCTATCACCAGCACAGCCCGCCTGTTGGGAATCTGAAGATAGTCGGCTACATCTGCTGGAGCATTGACTGCGTCGATCCGGAACCGGCCGCGCACGACAGGCACCTCGTATTCGTTCTCGAGAATGCTATAGATAGTCCTTTTTGAGAGGTCGTGATTCTCCAGAAGCTGTGCGTAGAAGACTGACATCCAGGTCCGGTCAAACGCCAGGGGTTTTCCATCGCCCAGCCGCAGCCTGTCGAGCCGAAAAACCATTTTGTCTTCCTCGACAGCGAGTGCATCCCCTATGACGGAGCCGGCTTTTTCCGGAGCAAAATGAGAAGTTTTCGACGAAGCCTTTATGCCAGCGGCTTGCATGTCTTCCACAAAGTCACTCAGTCGGACGAGGCCCTGCTGGACCTTCCCGTCCTTAATAAATGACCCCAGACCCTGACGCCGGTAGATCACACCGTCATTCTCAAGCGTCTGCAAGGCGCGCCGTACAGTAATCCTACTTACACCGAACTTCTCTCCAAGCTCGCTTTCGGACGGGAGCTTGTCATGTACCGTAAGTATACCGTCTGTAACCTGCTTCCTTAACCACTCGCTAATCTGCTCATGTCGCGGTCGTCCGGGATTTAACATCTTCTAACTATGCTGTCGTGGTGGCCACAATAGGACCT
>CBDUKH010000096.1:0-13863 GCA_965367755.1 uncultured Rhodothermales bacterium | reverse complement strand
GCGGTTGTATAGGCGTTACCACGACCGTCAAATTCGGTATGGAGTGGACCCAGACCAGCATTTTCCACTTCTCCAGCAACAATCGATTCATACCTAAGAACCGGGATGCCTTCAACTGTGGTTTCGAAGTCTTCGTTCTGAATCGCCGTGATCATCTTCGAGAACGAGTGTACCGGAATCACAGTGGCAAGCTTTCCTCCAGCAACGATGTACTCACCCGTTGGATCTACGTCGACTCCATGTGGGGATTTAGGTGTCGGCAGAAAGTAAACGAGATCGGAGCAATCAGCTTGCTCGAGAACCTTTACACTCTTTTTTTCCTCTGAAACGGCAATGTGTCGTTCGTCGAGATGATTGTGCCTGTAATCGCTTGGCATCTCGGTGAACGTCCCGTTGGCAACACACTCTTCAGCTCTACGCCAGTTAACGGCAGCGATAAAATCTTTATCGTTCTGCGATGCATTTACTTCGAGAAGCGTGTTTGCTTCTTCCGTGTTGTACGAGGTGAAAAACATCCAACCGTCGGACGGACCCTTTCCGGAATGAGCCAGATCGTAGTTGAAGCCGGGCATCAAAATCTGAAACGCGACATCCATCTCGCCAGGCGTATCTGCATGCACGAAACTCAGCATCCCCTTGAAATTCCCCTTATAATCTGAGATCGGCATATCACGTTGTGGCACCGGGACACTAAAGCGAGTTGCGGACACGATGTATTCTGTATTCGGTGTCACAAAGGCGGACGCATGGTTACCCCCTACATTGGGTATTTCGAGGATTTCGTCAGTCTCGAATGTCATCAGATCAATACGCGCGACTCTTGGCGTATTGTTGCCGTTGATAAATATCCACCGGCCATCTGGAACACCGTCTGTCATTGACAGCTCAGGATGGTGTGCATCGTCCCATGGAATAAATCCATGTGAGGTCATAAGCATGTCACGGGTTTCTTCAGCATATCCCCATCCATTTTCAGGATACTGAGAAAAAACAGGAACGGTTTTGAGAAGTCTACCACTGGGAAGACCGTGAACCGTCAGGTTTCCGCTGAATCCACCGGACATGAATGCATAGTATTCATCGTATTCGCCGGGAGCAACGTAGACTTCCGAAGCAGCATCCGACGAACCAAGTGCGCCCGTTCGGGGCGACTGACATGCAAACATCGTCCCGCCGGCTATGGCAAAAACGATGAGGGCTGGCAGGTATTTGTTGGACTTAATTTTCGACATGGTATTTTTCATTGGAGGGTTAATAGCCAGTTCGCAGCACTTACTGGTTTACACTGCGGAGGTATTCCAGGATGGCCCGCGCTTCGTCCATGGTGAGGCTCTGGTTCGCCATTGGTGCTATGTATTCCGCGAGCAGCTCTTTGGCGACTGGATGCTTCTGAACCATCTCTTCAGGATTCAGCATCATGTTCATCACGAATTCCGGAGTTCGCCGGGTGGTGATGTCGCCAAGCGGTGGACCGATGTAGCGCGAATCCAGTTTGTGACAGGTAGTGCATTTCTGAGTGAAGAGCTCAAGGCCTTTAGCCGTTAGAGCTTCATCGATGGCACCCAGGTTGACTTCCGTCACCGGCCCAATGCCTTTTTCCAGCTGTTCTGCTGTAAGAGTTTCAGCTTGAGCGGGTGGAGTGGATGCATTCTCTGGCGGAGAGTCATTTCCACCACAACCAATCGCCGTGATCAAAAGGAAAACTAGAGCAGAAGTGCCAAGCGTATATTTGGATCGACTAGGTACCATTGGGGGCCTCGTAAAAATATTGGTGTTTCGTAACAACAATATTATGGTAGGCCAGTGCAATGGCACGACAGGTAGAAGTACTGTCGATAGCAAGGTCTCCCCCGCCAACAATGTGGGGGATTACACTACAGGTTCGGGAATCGAACTACTGGGACAAGGAAGTGACTATCCGATAAATAACGGTGTCTCGCCGTAGTCTATCAGGCTTCTGGTAACGTTACCAATCTTGAGTGCGCGGAAACGCTTCATGGTGTAAGATCCAACAACAAACAAGTCTGTTGACCCAAAGAACCGCGTCTTTATTGCATTAACCACCGGCTCCGTGGTGCTAATGACTTCCTGTGGTGCGAACCCATGAGCCGTGAGATAATTAGTAGCTCGACCCAGGTAATACTCCATCTTGCTCTCATCTGGATGGGCCATGAAGAGAATAGGTTCGACAATCTCCGGATTCGCGACAGCAACAAACCGCTGAATGGCCCTGACCGAGCGGGGAGTTTCTCCCATGATGATTACAGTTCGCGACTTGTTACCTGTCGAAAATACTGGTGTTCGCTCCGGCACGGCGACAATAGGAGTTACTGTCAACTCAAGGTTATCGGAAAGGTTTTGACCGGTGGGGTTTTCGAAATCGAATTGAGTCCGCATACCCAGAACAACAATGTCGTAGAACATTGCTTCGCGAAAGATCCACTTGCTCGGGCTACCCTGATACCTGGATTCAGCATGGCGTACTCCTGCTTTATCGCACGCCGTGGCGAAATCAGCCAAAAGCTTCTTGATTCTCTTTTTAGTCGCGTCAGTACGCTGCGATCCGATCTGGTCCGCGTAGTGCATACCACCGATGGGAATTGGCCCAATCGATCGCTCAATACCTGGTGTATCAAGTACGACGAGACCCGTCACCTCCGCATCCCTCTGCTTGGAAAGTCTAAAAGCGACCTCGAGCGCAGATTCGGTATAAGATGAGCCGTCTAGAGGTACCAGTATTCGTCGAATCATTGAAGTATTGGACTGTTGCAAAAAATAGCCGCCTTATACTTCAATAGTATTGAATCGGTCTCACCCATATTCACCTGGAAGCAGGTTAGGGTGAGTTATTCAGGTCAATTCTTTGAACATTCAAATAGTCGAGATAGCCTGCTGTTTGTGTCTCTCATTTACACAAACCGTGGCCAGGCGTTGTTTATCGAAGTTCAGAAAGTTTTGCTACTCGGACTTCAAATGGAGGGTGTGTTGAAAAGAGCTTTCTGACACCTCCAAGCGCTCCCGAAAACGGGTTGACGATAAACATATGTGCTGTCGCGGGACTTGCGTTCATCGGCACAGTGGCAGCCCGGCTATGCAATTTCTCAAGCGCACTGATCAACCCGTCCGGCGATCCGGCGATCGCTGCCCCGTCTCGGTCGGCTACAAACTCCCGGGATCGCGAAATGGCCATTTGAATCAGCATAGCGGCCAGAGGGGCCACGATAATCATCAGTAAGCTTCCAATCAGGTTACCACGATCCCTCCCGCCGAAGAAAAATCCGAAACGTGCGATCAGAGTAATGGCCGAGGCCAGGGCGGCGGCGATCGACCCCGTTAAGATGTCCCTGTTTTTGACATGGGCCAGTTCGTGGCCAATAACTCCTTCGAGTTCTTCTTTTGTCAATAGTCGGCTAATGCCATTTGTGACAGCGACCGCTGCGTGCTCCGGATTTCTACCAGTTGCGAACGCATTCGGTTGGTCCGATGGAATGACGTAGACGCGAGGCATTGGAAGTCCTGCTCTTTGACGCAAGCGGTCTACCATCCTGTAGAGCTCCGGCGCCTCTTTTTCAGTCACTTCAGTCGCCTTGTACATTTTCAATACAATCTTGTCACTGAACCAGTAACTACCAAAGTTTAGTCCCAGCGCTACAACAAAGGCTATGGCCATCCCGCTGTTGCCACCAACTCCCTGCCCTATAAGAGCAAAAAGGACAATCATTGCGGCCATGAGTGCCGCTGTACGAAAAGTGTTAGCCATAGATCTAATAATTCGGTTAATGATGTTAAAGTCGAAGAAACTTGCTGTCACTTACGACAAATAGCATACCGTTTCCGATGTCAGCCAAAATGTCATCCGTCAAACGATCCGGTAACTACCAGGATGTCGTAAATGGCGTGTGTCCACGCTGCGATTCCAAAGCCTCTGACGATAAAGATGACATTCAACGCAAGTCCGAACAAGAAACGGAAGACGAAGGATGGCAATGTAAAGTCATCACCCAGCGAACCAGTGTAGTGCACGGCAGAAAAAATGAACGCACCCACTAACGCAGATGCAGTGAACGCAAGAGCCCGGCGCATTCCGAGACGATGGAGTACCCAGAAGGCTCCACCCACCAGGATTACTCGAAATACCAGTTCTTCATACACGCCAGCACCAATGGACAATGCCAGGTCCGTAAATAATCCGTTCGAACTCTGGGGAGATGCGATTATGGCAGCAGGCATCCCACTTTCGATAATGCCATAGAAGATTGTGCCGACGGCAGTCGAGACGCCAAACGCAACGATTATTGCAAAGGCAAAGCTTTCGCCAAGGATACCTCCAAAGTAGAGTGCTCTCAGAGGGACGCCTTTCTTTCGATCCGCAGCAACTATCGCGAGGCCGATTAATGCAATGGCAATTCCCATCACGAAGACACCTGTCTGGCCAATTAAAAGAAGCAACTGCTTTATCCACACCTCGGCTCCTACACGAACCTGTTCGTACGCCCCTTCATTGGCCATCACGATCATTATCTCGTATATAATCAATAGCGGCAAGGCGCTAACATAACCGTAGGTGGCGCTACGAGACGACTCAAAATACCCGAACTCACGGTCAAGAGGTGTCTGGTTGATTGGCCCTTTTTCGGGTACTGAAATCGGATTCAATTGCTACTCCGTTCTAAACGTTGCCTTGTGTGTTCGCACAACATGCCTCTATGTTGCGCTACTTGACAGCTCGGATTTCGACTTCCGAATCTTCATTGGCAAGTTGTAGAACATCAGCAACGGCCTGGGATATTTCCATCGCAACGCCCGAGCCAGCTGGAAGTCGATCTGTTACTTCTGCAAATGTCTGGTTTCCTGACTCGTGGTCTACAAGAACAACGTGGGTACCAAGCTCAATTGAACTATGACTAATAGTGAATCGATCTGCAATATAAGGCTTCCCGTTTGCCATCAACCTTCCTTCGAATACTTCCGGGTATATACGAACCTTTCCTTTTCCCAGGATCGTCTGAGACTGCCTGACCTGGGAAGCAACATCCTCCGGTCGGAGCGGAACGATGAGATTCATTCCAGTCGTAATATTATTTCCAGTTATGTCGTTCAACTCCCTGATGTGTTCGACCGAGGTGCCATATTCCCGACTAATCCTGAAGAGCGTCTCTCCTGCTTTCACCCTGTGCTTGCCGAGCTGCCCTCCCCAGGGAACGTATATTGTGTCACCGGCTGCAAGGAATGTTTCGTGTGCCGGGTTGCGGGCTGCAACCGTATCTGCTGAGACTCCATACCTTTTCGCTATCGTGTAGATCGTTTCGGAAGGCAGAACGACGTGCGGAATCATTTCAGTCGATTGTTCCACCGGATTGTTTGCGAGGTTGGCCTTCTCAGACAACAACATTCCGTTTCCATCAGCCGGCGCGACAATCGAATCTGTCTGGGCGATATCCGGTTCAGGGACCGAAATGGCATTGCCGGGTGTCGCAGTTGACGCGAGTGTTGAATCATTTACAGCTGGCTCAAGCGCTGCTTCAGAGATTGCAAGGAGCGAATCTACGAGAGCTTGTTCTTCTTCGGTCAACAAGGATTCGTTAGATGGCTCTTCCGGTTTGCCATCAATCCAAATTGTCTGACCCGGCTCGATGTGGTCACCAACAATATCGTTCAAACTTCGAAGTGACTCCACGGTAACCAGATGCGTTCTGGCGATTCTATAGAGTGTGTCACCCGACTGCACAGTGTGTGTCCGAAATTGTTGTGCATGAACGACATTGATAGACGAAACGGCAAGGACGATTATCAGTGTCAGGGAAAGCGAACGCATGGTGTCGTCAGTTGTAAATGGTTCGTACGATTTTGATTAGTCGAAGTTTAATTCGTCTAATTCCAACATGGCCGATTGAAGCTCTGACCGTGAGTGCATGTCTCGTTTTTTCTCGGATATCTTGATGCCAGCAGTGTATGCGGAGCGGGCGTCGTCGAGGCGATCGAGTTTCTCGTATAGTTTGCCCAAATGAAAGTACGTTCCCACATAATCGGGATGTTCGGATACCAGTATGTTGAAGTACTTCAGAGCAGACTCCACATTATCTCTTTTGGCATATTCCGATGCCAACGCAAAAACCGTAAATGAATCCTCGGGGTCTTCGCGATAGAATTCGAGGAGAGATTCGAGCCTGTCCATGGATGTATCAGTCGTGGCTTAATACGTGGAGAACGAAATGTAAAATTGCGGGTTGCAATAATTATCAAATTGAGATTTTCGCCGATTATCTAAATATCAATCCCATTCAGACTCGTCTGTCTTGGTTTTAACTCACTACCGGCAAGCAGTATTGTTTCAGTTTTGATGATTTCTGAAAATCGATCGCGCTACCGTCCTCGTTCAACTGGATTCATCTGCCACTTCCTAATCGGATCGGCCTCAAAGCTCATGCGCGCACCCGCTGTCGTACTTTCTTTATTTCTCGTCATTTTTGCGGGGCCTGCAAAGGCTCAGGAAGTGCTTGTACAGCTAGATACGGTGCCTCTCGAAACCCTCCGCTTGTCCGATTTTGACCCGATAAACCCGGCTGCAACGTCAGTTTTCTTCATTGTCACCGTTACGACCGACGATCAGGAGCGAGATTTAAGTATCCACGTCGAAGTAACCGCTCAAAAAGCCGGTTATCTTGGCACTGCCAGCACTGACCTCGGAGTTTTACCTCCAAACACCACTCTAATTCGGACGAATCAACAGTTTGAAAGCTATGATGTCGGTGATGCGGCAGATGCTCTGGCTAATTACGCCCTCGAGCGCGGTCTGCTTCCACCCGACGAATACCAGTTTCGTCTGATTGTTGTCGAACATACGGACGGCGGGGACGTCATCGTCGGCGAAGAAGATGATTCGATAATAACTACGAATCCCGGAGCCAACCTGGATCTCGTGGGCCCTGGCACAGAATTTTTCTCTGAGCCTGAGCCGCTTTCGAGCCCGCAACCAATCTTTCAGTGGCTCTCGAATGCCAATAGATTCGAATTTTCCATCTATGAGGTCCGCCCTGGCCAACTCAGTCCAGAAGATGTCGCCACAAACCTTCCCGTCTTTACGACGGACGACCTCGATGTCGAGACTTTTGCCTATCCGAACTTCGCCGAACAGCTCGTCGATGGGAAGACGTATGCATGGCATGTAAATGCACTGGTCTCGACAGCAGCCGGTACCGTCAAGTATCCGAGTGAGATGTTCTGGTTCACGTATCAGAATTCTTCCGGAGAGCAGTCAGGAGAAGGAGACTTCTTCGTCAATCGTATCGTGGTTGAGCCGCAGAATGTGACAATCGCACCCGGAGAGTCGGTGCGCCTGTCTTTTGAAGCGTACGACGCAAACGACTCCATCGTATTGAACGCCCGGCCAGAATGGAGGATGGTGCCTGAGGGATACGGCACCCTGTCGGAGGATGGCACTTTCACCTCTGAGGAGAGAACCGGAGCAATTGCCGTCGTTGCGAGCGTCGGTACCGTCGAGGACTATGCAACAATTGTAATTGAATCTCAGGTTGATGCCCCAGCACGGGACTCGATGATCGTGAATGTTCTTGCCCCCGTCGATGGTCAATCATTCATCGAACCATCTCCACAGTTCGCCTGGCAAGTCATGGGAGCCGACTCCACGTTCAAGGAGAATTTTCTCGTCACCGTTTTCGGACCCGTTGACGAAAATGACCCTGAAGCTGCACCAGTCTTCTGGCAACATAACATATCCGGTAGCACCGCATCCAGTTATCCATCAACCGTTCCGTCGCTCGAGTCCGGAGGCGAATACCTTGTTTCGGTAAGTGCCATCGATGAACGAGGAAATGTTCTTGCGACTTCGGAACGCGTATCGTTCTCTCTACTGGTTGATCCCAAGGTTTCGTGGGAAGTCCTCAACGCGTGGGATGTTGCTCGCCGACAAGAGACGGATTCATTGTTCGTTCCACTGTTGTTAACAGTAGCAGAAGCCCCATTGCAGGCGACTGTTCGTAGCGACATCGAAGCCACCGGAGCGGTTATCCAAAGCGCTACCGGTGCCTGGGTCCAACTGACCCTACCTTATCATCAAATCGACGAACTGGCTGCAATTGACGGCATTAGTCTGCTTGCAATGCCTTCTCCTCATGTTCTCTTTGAACCGTCTATTGAAGATTCTCTTGAGGCGCCGATTCGCCTCGTGAGCAACCCTCTACCTGGCAAGGCCCCTGTCAAAGTCGCGATTTTTGAATTTGGATTCGACCAAAGTGCAATTACATCCCTTGTTGGCGGCCGAGTAACTTATCACTCGTTCCGAGCTGATGGACAGGTTGGGGGCTCCAACACAGTTGACGCTCTGCACGGCCTGGCGAGCGTACAGGCATTGTTCGAACATCTCCCAAGGACTGCAGAAGTTCATTTGATAAACTTCGACACTGAACCGGAATTTCAGGAAGCACTGAGCTACGCTGTGAACGACCTGGGCGTCGACGTCATCACATGCTCAGTTTCATGGGCCAATGCTTATGATCACTACGATGGGACATCCTACTTTTCCCGATCGGTCGTAGACATTCTTGGCGACGAAACAACTATGGTTGTAGCAGCTGGGAATTTTGCTCGGAGTCACTGGGAAGGGCCATACAAAGATAACAACTTGAATGGAGCGCACGACTTCGCGCCAAAAGCTGACTATCTCGAAGTCAAGCTGGACCATACCAAGCGATACTCGTTCCTGCTATCGTGGGACGACTGGGGCGCGCCTGCCAGAAATCTTGATCTTGAGATTCTGAACGAAGATGGCGAGCGTCTGTCCGATGCATTCGGCCGACCGTACGCGTCCCGAAATGTTCAGTCGCCTGACGGGTACATTGAGCCGGTAGAACGAATACGAAATTTCGAGCCGTTCTATCCTGGAATCCGGACCTATCGCGTTAGGATCACAAGCCCGAATCGTACATCGCCATCCGATGTAGCACCGAGCCTTGAACTGTATATCTATCCTCCTCCTGAATCTTCCACACCGGAGCCTGATGAGGAAAGCAGTCTCGCCAGTGGCCTCGCTACAGCGCGATCATCTTCGATAGTGCCGGTTGGAGCATCCAACTTCCTGCATAGCTCGAAGGGCCCGACCAATGACGGACGTGTGCGTCCCGATTTTTCGACTAGTGGCGTGGTTAAACTAAATCAGGCCAGTTTCGAGGGTACGTCGTTCGCCACGCCAAGGATTGCCGCTGTTTTCGCATCAATTATCTCAATGCATCCGGATTGGACCACCGATCAGGTGGAGGCATTTATTCAGAAATCAGCCACGAAATCGTCCGATTTCGTCCAAAAAAACAATACGGTAGGCTGGGGTGACCTGGATATCGATGAGCTGACGACGATCCTCAGCGAACAAGAATAGTGCTCCGGATCATTAATTCCGGAAAATAACCTTAAAAAGGAATCCTCATCCGTCCGATACCTGTAAGTCAGGTAGGACTCCCACTGACTGAAGTTTAACAAGGACCAAACGATGCCCACCACTGCATCTCATTTAGAAGACGTTTCACGAGTAGAAAACCTGCTCGGCGGGGATGTTAACGAGTGGAATTCGTTTGTAGAGGAGTTCTCTGACAGGGTGTGGCGCAGATCATGGCATCTGTGCAACGAAGCCTGCCCTCATAACAAGGCAAATGTTCATTGCGTATTTCATTCACTTGCAGCCAATCGCGTTCAATCCATTGACGATGACCGGCCGGGTTGTGACGAAGGACTTGAGATCTATGCTTTCATCTTTGACTACCTGTACAACAGGGATAAGAAGACGGGAAAGCTCAAGCACTTCGACGGACGATCCAAACTCGAAACATTTGTTTCGGCGGTCATGCATGGAAATATGAGAACAGATTGGATCAGGCATAAGCGCAAGCTTCGCGTCGACCAGATTACCAGGCCGGCCGAAATTCAGCGTCTTGGAGATCAAGATGCACGCGTTTTCGAGCAAATGGTCATGCAGCGTCCAACTGAGACGATAGCACGTAATCTGAAAATAGATTACGAAGAAGCCCGCTACGCTCAGGAACGAGTTACTCACGCGCTCATGGCCAATGGAAACCTGCATTTGATACTAAGAGATCCGGAAGGGAATCTGGATGATTTTGAACGGCAGGAATCTGCTGAAAATGTTCTCAAGGTCATTCCTATTCAACGGACGGTCAACAAGATCTGGACAGCCGTATGCGACATCATCGCACAGCTTCCGGAGAATCAGAAAATTTTGCTCGATATGGTATTTGATAAGGAATTAGACGCCAAGTTAATACTTGATCGATGCAATGAGTTCGGTATCGAACTTCCGGTCGCACCGCGGTCCGGCAAACTGACAATACATAGTGTCTATCAATCGACAGATCATATTCTCAAGTCACTTGGAGAAACGCTCATGTCTGAGCGAAGTGACTTACTCGACGAAGCCAAGAATTGGATGGACGATGCAAATCTATCCGAGTCGGTTTCCGTCAAGGGCATGAAGGCACTCCTCAAAAACATGGGCATAAATCAGCTCTCATCCGACTCCACACCGGGTGCCGCTGAAAACGGGTAGTCATATGACCAACCATAATGAAACAGCCAACGAACAACGATCGACCTGCCCTACTAAGCAGATGTCTTTCGCCGACGTTGCTCGATATCTTCAGAAAGGGTTCGACGAGCCTGTTCAAAATGCCCTGTCGGCACACATACAGTATTGTAATGTGTGTCAGGACGAACTCGATCGTGTCGAAGCGATCATGAGCACTGGCAGGCATCTGATGGGTTCGCAGCTCGTCGATGTCGAACATCCGGCCAGCGATGAGTCGATCCTTAGTGAAGCTCTGGTTGCCGCTTACATTGACGGTGGCCTCAGCGAGCGGGAGAGCAACCTGGTTACACAACATCTGGCGGACAACTATAAGTCCTATGCCATGTTTACAGCCATCGAAAAGGATCTCAAGGGAGATATCAACTTTCAGGCTCCGCAGCGAGTACGCGAAATCGTCCGCGCAGAGCAACCTGAAATACTTCCTTCATTTACAGAGCAACTTCAGGAACATGTATCAGGACTGGTTGCTGCTGTCCAGCAATTATTCGAATTGAAATGGCCTGCGCCGGCTCTCGCGTTTGCGGTTGGCGTCCTCGCCATGCTCATGTTTATCCCGGCAGGTCGTACCATCATTGCTATTCCTGGTGGAGCGGTACAAGCAGACGATGGATCAGGAAGAATCCACAGCAGCTTTGACATGCAAGGGGCGTCGGAAGCCACAGCGCCAGGCAACTCTGTGGTCAATCTCCCGGAATCCGTGTCAGGTAAACTCACATTTACGTGGCCTTCTGTTAAGAATGCTATGTATCGTGCGGAGCTAAGTGATGCATCAACAAACACAGTCCTTTTGAAGACCCGCACAAGCTCTCCGGAGTGGAATATTGATGTATCTACGTTCCAGAGTGGAAAAACTTATACCCTGTTCGTCACAGCCTCGACAGAGGAAACAGGAGTCAGGCCGGTGGCCACAATATCTATCGAGAGATAAGCAGCACACCGCCTTAGACAATTCAGGGAGCCCGACATGTTCGGACTCCCTTTTTTGTTGTCATTTTTCTAGATGGAACGCTTCTTCCAGTTCACGTATACTAATTCAACGGGAAATCGCTATATCCTGCCACTTTTTGGTCGATTTATCAAGAGTCCCATTGTCGTATCTTCAATCGAAGCAGCCGATTGTCGCCAATATCGTTTTTAGTGCTCAAGAATTCGTCCACCATACTATTATTCTTTTTCCTGTACGTATCGCAATCGCTGGCGTACGTAGCAGACGACCCGTGGATCATTCGAAGCCCGCTTCCAGAGCAAACCATTTCCGACGGCGAAGTTTTCATACTCGTGGAACTGGAATCGGGAAACCCACCAGATCCTGCCTCCATAGATATACTTGTCGACGGAGTCGACTATACGAGTCGAGCAAAAATTAGCGCATCGTCGATATCGCTCCTGTATAGTAAGTCGCTGGCACCGGGACGTCACGAAATTCAACTGCGCGGCAGAACTCTTGATGGAGATGATCTTCAAAATATTGTCTGGTACTTCTTCGTTCCGGGCGAGGATCCAGGGGCGATTGCAGATGCTTCCCCGGCGAGCAGCACAAAATCGCGGGCGCCTCTTCTGGAAGGCCGTACCTACATTGATACTCGCAATTCAGATATCTCCGGCAATCGAAATTTGAGGCAAGAGCCTGCGCGGTCATACTCTGTTCGCGCCGATCTCGAAGGATCTTACGGCGCCTTTCGATTTCCTGTCAAACTCTACGTTTCCACCGACGAGACGTCCTCCGCGCAACCGCGCAATCGGTTTCTTGCTGGTGCCGAATCCAAGCACCTGACGGTATTAGTCGGTGACACAACCCCTCGCTACAATTCGCTCATCTTGTCGGGAGCTCGCGTTCGTGGTGGTCACGTAAGCACCGGGATGACCGGCATCCGCTTAACAGCAAACTATGGATTGCTACAGCGCGGCGTACAGGGAGCGAGTGTCTCAGATGCATTTGGAGTAGACCCCCTCGCAGGCCTTAGTGGATCGTACCAACGAACATTGGCCTCCATGAAGCTTGACTTCGGAAGTCCCAAGTCGGTGTTGTTTTCACTGAGCGCATTGAAGGCGAAAGATGATACGTCGTCAGTAAATATCGGGCTTGAGCCGCTGGAGAATCTGGTCGCCGGATCCGACTTCAAAGTTAATTTGCTGAAGAGCAGGCTGAAGTTTGAAACCGGAGCTGCCATATCGATAACTACGGAGGATATCTCCAGAGGAGCTTCGAGTAAGGCGGAGATCGATTCGCTGTTCGACACAAACATACCCATTGATCCGTCCGATTTCTCCTGGCTCATCACGCTGAACCCTACGACGATACCATTGCGTCTGGATAAACTTTCTTCTCTTGCCTGGTTTGCCGGTACCAAGGCCAGCAGCTATGGGCACCTGCTTTCGATCGAGTATCGATCAATCGGCAGCACGTTTTTTTCCGCAGGTAATCCGTACCTGCAGGCGAATCGAAACTCGCTCACGATTTCCGATCGCTTCCGGCATCTACGAGGAGCGGTTTCCGGACTCGTCAGGTATCAACATTACGCAACACCGAAGGAAAGTCTTGTCACGGGATTGGCTTTACGATCTGATATGTTCTCAACTCAATTAAACGTAGCTCCAAACCGTGAGTGGCCGCGTATGACGGCAGGATATCGATTGCAGATTCGCAAGCGCGATGGCACTGATCCACAGGTGTTAACAACCAACAGTCGCTTGACCACTGTTAGTCTCGGAGCGTTGTACCAATTGAAAACTGGAACCATCACACATGGCATCAACGTATTCGGCAGCAGGTCATTACGTAGAGATGAAACGAATCCCGGGACCGACAATTCGAGTTATGCACTTACCGCGAGTGTCAGCGAGCAGTTGCCGTGGCCGGTTGTGTTGAACTTGAATACCACGTTTGTACGCGTATCCTACGAACAGCTGGCGACCGATCAGCAGTGGGTAACATTTGGCGGTACATTCGGCTATCGTTGGGCGCAGCCTGCGCTCAGGGTTACTACTGACCTCAAATACACGCGGTCTGCGGCTTCGACATTTTCGGCAGCAACGGGCAGGTACGGCTTCTCCGTCCGGGGTCGATATGAGTTAGAGCGCAATCAAAGTATCGAGTTACAGGCCGGTGTCGATACATTTCGACATGATGAGGATGTCACGCTCAGGTATACGGAGCGTTTTGTGACGTTGAGGCACCGGTATACGTTTTGAGTGGTTAGTGGTTAGTGGTTAGTGGTTAGTGGTTAGTGGTTAGTGGTTAGTGGTTAGTG
>CBDUKH010000095.1:0-13968 GCA_965367755.1 uncultured Rhodothermales bacterium | reverse complement strand
ACCTTCGCGAAGAAGCCATCCCTCGCGCGATCGATATTGCGGAAGCGCTGCTGCCCGACATCCTCAAGCTGTGAACCATAGCCCAGGTAAACAAGAGTGCCCGGCGTCGGCCGGTAGCTAAATAACCAGTCGGCACTGATATTATTTGAAGAGCTCCCGTTGTCCAGCACCGAATCGACGAGGATACCATTCCCATTCCTGTCTCGTAGAGGGGAACGAGAGCGCGCGGCGTACTGCCCAATCACTCGCACAAAGATCGCTGGCGAAATTTGATATTCAAGTTTCAATCTGGGAATCGTCTCGGTAGAAAACCGCGACCCGTCCAGCTCCCGATCCAGCGTCAAACGCGTAAACTGTATCGTCGCACGCAACGCATTGGTTGGCCGGAAGTCAACGGTACCACTGATACTCCTGCTGCTACCCCCGCTTCCTTCCGCGAAGATAGGCGTACTACTCACTCCGACACTGGCCGTCGCTGTAAAAAGTTGATAGGTCGGTGATGTCACATTCACGGACCCGGAGAACTGATTGTCCTCCATGCCCGGTACGACAAACGCTAACGTATCTTGCGGGGGTCCATCGGATAGAATGCTGTAACTACTGTAGTCAGCCGAATCAAAGCTGAAGAAGTTGCGAGAGAACGATCCTCCGAGCCGCCAGCCTCCACGCAACGTCGCTGATGGCGAGAACGATTCGCTACCCTCAATTGGCCCGTCACCGACTGCATCATACGTCCAGAGCCGGGATATTCCGAAAAAGCCTCCGTAGGTTTCGACGAGAGCCCCTTCTTCTCCATATCCTGTGAGACGATTAAACGCGCGTGCCGTTACTATTCCAACGCGGTTAACGAAACCAGCGGCAGCTTCGAAGTCCGGCGAAATTGCGGACACCTGATAGTTAAAACCCCACGACCTGCCAGTCCTGTCCCATGTCGCCTTCAGAAGCGGTCCACTTGCATCGACATCGTCAAATTGTGTCCATGCCTCAACCGCCTGCAACTCCAGAAAATACTTCTTGTAGTGATTGACCCTGACATCAGCACCCGCCAGTCGTGAAAAGTTTGATCCGTCTTCGCGAGTGGTCAGTACCGAGCCGACTGTGACGTCATCGCCCAGATTTCCGCGCACCCGAACAATCGCAAAAATAGGATTGTCGTCGCCACTTGCCGAATACGTCTTATCCTCTACAGCAAAGATCGTTGCCGTATTCAATTCTCCAATCTTCCCACCGATCTTCGCTCCTGCTTCCGGTGCAATAATGCGTCGTGTATAAATGAGCTGGCTTGGCGTCTCTAGTAACTCCAGTCCATCCAAAAAGAAGGGACGCTTCTCCGGGAAGAACAACGCGAATCGTTCGTTGAGAACAACCTGTCCGACATCAGCCTCAACCTGAGAGAAGTCCGGATTGATCGTGCCGGACAATGTCAGCTGCTCTGTCATCCCCCACCTGACATCGCCACTCAGACTGGCAGCTCCGTCATATTCCCAATCGCCATTTTCTGCCCTCTCTCCGTCAAGTCGTGCAGTACTCGATGGAATTACCTCAAGCACCAGTCCTCGATCCAGATCATGAAGGCCGTGCAGCGAGCCAGACTGTCCAAGGAAGCTTGCACTTGCGCGAATAACCGGAGCCCAGGAATCCTGAAAACCGGAATGTTGAACTCGCCGCAACACGTGGATGCCCCACTGCTGATCCGGCCCCTCGGTGTATCGCAAACTTTTAAACGGTATTCTGATCTCGATGATGAAGCCGTCTGCGACCAGGCGGCCCATTGACTCAAATTCGTAGTCCGGATTCAGATCTGTGTTGCCTTCAAGCGGATTAATATTACGGGTACCTCCGCCACTTGCAGATCGGCCACCCGCTCCTCCTCCCGATTGGTCACTTCGGGTGCCATCTGCCTGAACCCCCAACGGGTTGACACCGAAGAGAAATGCGGTCCGGCCATCGTTGTATGTGTCCAATAATATCTGAACGTGGTCCTCGCTGGCAATGTTGTCACGATTAGCCTTAGTCGCGCGCACGACATTGCCGTGCTGTTCGAAGGCTCTTATCCCAAAATAAATCGCGTCGGGAGCATACCACACCAGTACCTCGGTTGGATCAGCGGCAGGGCGACCGTCGACCGGTTGATACTGTGAGAAATCAGTCAGCTTCGCAGCAGATGACCATACAGCCTCATCCAATACGCCGTCGATCGTTACTGAAGCTTCAATACGTGGCACATCGACGTCCAGCTTATTTTCCTGGCCGGAAAATTCCTGGGGGGTCTGCTGGATAAACAGAAAAGCAAAAAAGACAAATAGTGTGTTCATGGGGCGAATATAGTACCGAACGTTAATCCACGCACGACCTTCACTTATTCATCACGGCGCTCCGCTGAGAAAGATTTCCTCCTGTCAGTCGTTCTTATCAGGTACTACATCCCAAAAATGACGATGGATCCCCACGCGAACGGAGATCCATCAATCCTGGAAACGAGATAAAATAATTTGATCACGCCAGCTTTCTTTACCAGAAGCTGACAGACATCTCACCTTCTCCACTGGCGAAATAATATGCACGCCGTTCATCATTGGGAAAGTGCGCGACCTTGAAAATATTTTTCTGGTCCTCGAACAGTTCAAACATTATTTCATTCCTGACGGTCAGGTCCGCGATGCTCACGTCAGACTCATATTGAATCACGTACCACCATACTGGCTCTCTGTCAAGCTGATCTTCTCCACTATCGACAAGGGTAGCACTAAGCGTTTCACCTCCCGCAATCATTGAAAATGATTTGTTCAAATACGAACCGAAGACAGAGTCAGTTACCGAGTTGTTCTTTAATTGAAAGTCTCCGTCGCCCGAAAACGTCCGTAGTGCCAGCTCAAGATCATCCGCGAAAAATCGAATTCTTAGAACAGCCAGACTTCCCTCAACAGCAAGGCTCCCGTATGTAACATGGAAGTCATGTTGTACCTCTTCGCCACCTGGGTCTGCGTTACTGCCCGTCGAGGTGTTGAATCCACCACCGACCATCAACGCAGTAACCAGTAGTCCGATCTGAATCATTAAAGTTCCCGCTGTAATTACGCTATTTAGGATCGTCCGGAGATTCATTGACCTCGATTGCCGGAGTTTCCCACAGGTTGTCAGAACGATCGATGTCGGCAAATGCCTCGTCGGGATCGAGCTCGACTTTCGCAACGACCTTGTCGCTAAAAAATCCTTTCCTGTAGGAAATTTCGTTATCACGCCAGACATCCACCGGCATGTCAAAGCGTTCAGACGTGCCATCATCGTAGGTTACTTCTAGTTCGACCGGCATTACGAGCCCCCCCTCGTTGGTAATCTCTACACGATAGTAATTCTGTCCACGAGCCGATGTCCCTATCAGGCTGTCTGAGTTCTGTACTGTTACACTGTTGATCGCTTGATTGTTGGCATTCGTTGAGTAGAACCAACCGCGCCAGAACCACGCAAGGTTTTCACCGCTACCTTCCTCGATTGAGCGAAAGAAATCTGATGGTTGGGGATGTTTAAACATCCAGTTTTTCGAGTAGTCCCCGAATGCATCATCAAATCCATACGGCTCGATGACATGCTCACGAAGCATCACGAGTCCGGCTGCAGGTTTTGCATAACCGTTATTACCAAAATCTTTGTGAATCAGATCCGACTCTGTCATAATTGGTACCTGATCCTCATCTCGCATATACTCAACAATATTCGGTGCGGGACCACGTCGACTTGGGAAAGTACAATCCTCAGTCTGTGTCCACACCGAATTGCAATACGTTTTTGCGTAGTCTTGCTCGCCGTAATATTGAAGGAACGTATTGAGTCCCTCATCCATCCACGTCCACTTACGTTCATCCGATGCAACAATCATCGGAAACCAGTTGTGCCCGACCTCATGAATTGTTACGCCGATTAGCGCTCGTTCGAGTCCGTCGCTGTATGATCCGTCGGGCTGCGGGCGAGCTCCACAAAATGCAATCATTGGGTATTCCATCCCGAATACCGGACCGTGAACGTTAACCGCCTTCGGATACGGATACTGGAAGGCCAGCCTGCCGTACGTCTTCAGTGTTTGAAGTGTAGCCCTCGTCGATACCTTATCCCATAAAGGCATAGCGTCCCGGGGATAAATCGAATGTACCTTGATTACGCGATCACTGTCGTCGTACCTGAAACCAGCTGCATCCCAAACATAGGTTTTAGATGATACCCAGGCGAAGTCGCGAACATTCTCCGCCTTGAAGTGCCAGGTCAGCATTCCCGAATTAGCAGGTCTGCTTTTAGGAGTCATTACTTCCTCGGGTTCGATGATGAATACCGGATCCTCGCTTTCGTACGCTTTCGTCAGTCGGCGACGTTGGGTCGGGGTCAACACTTCCGCTGGATTCTGTAACTCACCGGTGGCGTCAACAATGTGATTCCACGGCACGGTCAGGCTGACATCATAGTTGCCGAAGTTCAAATAAAATTCGCCGCTGCCGAGGAATTGATCCGTCTGCCAACCATTCACGTCATCGTAAACACTCATTCTCGGAAACCACTGTGCTATTTCGTAGAGCCAGCCGTCGGAGACTTTTTCCTTTGCACCGCGACCGTTGTCGGGAATCGGGTAACTCCAATCTATTTCGAGCTGCTGAACCTGCCCGGGTGCCAGAGGTGTGGACAGCTTTACCTTCATGATAGTGTCATTGATCCGGTACTCGGCTGGTGACGGTCTGCCATCCTCAACGAGTTCAACTCGGCTGATGGTATAACCGCCATCAAACGGATCGACACCTACAAATTGACGGAACTGCGGACTGATGTTCTCCGGCAATGCGGCAGCCGATTCATAAGACCGACTGTTTTCTATCGATCTGACATTCTGGTCCAGTTGCACCCAGAGGTAGGTAAGTTGATCAGGTGAGTTGTTGTGGTAGGTGATCCTTTCTGAACCGGTTATAGAATGAGATGTGGTATCGAGTGATGCCTCGATCTTGTAGTCCACTTGTTGCTGCCAGTAGTCAGGTCCCGGAGCGCCGGCAGCATTCCTGTACCTGTTAGGAGCCGGATAATCTTCGACCTGTCTGAAGATCGACTGATTCGTGTTAGAACCATCGTCATGTAGCCACTGTTGAGCAGGCAACGCTGCGGGAAATAGAAGGCAGACACTGACAAGCGCCAGACCAGTAAATCGAATCGGTGTAATCATTGTGGTACTCACCGTTAGTAGAAATAAATCATAAAAAAGGATAGCATCGACAGCGTCAGTATTCCATGCGATTAACAATCATGTACACTGCACTCAGCGCAATGGCAATCTGCAAAGCGATGTTGATCGATGCAGTTTGGCGAACCATTTTTTGCAACAGTGTCATAACCGAAATGAAGACAATTACGACGCTGATCTGAGAAATTTCGAGTCCAATATTGAAGGAGAGCAATGGCACTACAATACTTTCTTCCATTCCAAGGAGCGCTCTTAAATAGTTAGAGAAACCCAGCCCGTGAATTAACCCAAAGCCCAACGCCAGGACGTTGAGAGTCGCTAGAGATTCCTTCCTTTGTTCGACACTATTAGATGATTTGTTTCTAATCCACAACCAATGCGAAGAGGTAACCAGAATGGTTACCGGGATAAGTATTTCGACGAATTGGGCACTAAAACGAACGGTTTCCATCGTCGCGAGGGCAAGTGTAATGGAATGCCCGACAGTAAAATAGGAGACCAACGCTAACAGCTTTTTCCAATCCCCCCACGCAAAACCTGTACAAAGTGCTACAATAAAAAGAATATGGTCTACTCCATTAGGATCGATGAGGTGTTCGAATCCCAGTCGGAAGTATACGTAGAACTCGCTCATCCGAATTGTGTCAACGTAGGTTGTCGTTTCAACTGCGTGACCATACCCTATATCGACGCCACAGTTTCAACAAACCGGATTGCGTCAATGCTTACAAGATCTCCCGCGATAGTGTAATCATATCCCCTATAACACCCGCTGCTGTCATCTCGACACCTGCGCCTTTTCCGCCGATGAGGAGCGCCTCATCATGGTATAAATCCGTCGTAAAACTTACATACTTCAGGTTCGCCAATGGACTGGAAGTAGGCATTGTCTCCAGCCCTATCTTACCTTTTCCGCCTTCGACTTTTGCGACATAGCGGAGCGTGTTTCCATTGGAAGCAGCGGCATCGAATCTGCTTTGCAACTCGTCGTCCATCACCGCGCATTGCTCCATGAACTGATCCACAGTTAGACCGGATAGTGAATCAGGATACAATGCTTCGACCTCCATGTCTCCAGCTTCCATTGGCCAACCAGCCATGCGGCCGAGGATGAGGGATTTACGTAACGCATCGTGACCTCCAAGATCTTCACGTGGATCGGGCTCGGTATATCCTCGGCGCTTCGCCTGTTTTAACGCTTCGGAAAACGGCGTACCCGACTCCAGCTCCTTGCATATGAATCCGAGACAACCGCTCATCTGCCCTTCGATTCTGTGGATCGAGTCGTTGACATCATTCAGATAGCGGAGGGTCGCAATGACCGGCTGGCCTCCTCCAACGGTGGACTCGTGACGGACCAGTGGATTGCTGAAAAAATCACGGCACTGCTCCCAGGCGCCGGCAAGCGGTTTCTTATTGGCAAGAGCGACGCCCCATTGATTCTTGAGAGCAGTCCGCACCACAGCTTCCATACCCGATGCGGCTGTGACATCTACCACGATGCCCGGGCTTCCGTTTCCTGACAGGGATTCGAGCGTAGCCGCCAATTCGATCGCCTCGTTGCTGATGGATTGACCACTTCTTTTTCGAGCAACAATCTCCAGAAGAGCAGCATCATCAAATTCATCTTTATTAGACAACGCCCCCGCGCTATCTACAATCGTCGTTACGCAGAAGCGAATATTGGCCCGTGCGGCAACATTATCACGCCCGATAACGATTTGCTCCAGGAGTGAACGACCGACCCCACCCACGCCAAAAACAACTACAGAAATTTTTTTCACTAATCAATAAGAGGTTTTTTGCTCTCCGAACAGCTATTGCGAATCAGAATATCAACACCCCTGCCAGCAAGTGCAACTGATGAGCAAGAAGTCTATCTTTGTACTGATCTTATCTAACCAATCTCGTACTCACCATGTATCGAATTCGTGTATTTGAAAACATCGTATTTGAAGGTGATTCCTGGAAGCCTGGTATGACTCAGCCGACTCGTGTACTACACTTCCGGCAGCTCAGGAACGATCAGTATCGATGGTAGCATCTACGAAATTCCGTCGGGAGAAACGGTTTACATCTATGGCAATGTTGCACACCTGCCCAAGTCAGCGCGTTCGTCCGACGATGATTAATAAAACGATATAATCGGTAACGAAGGATAGTGGCCCACTAGCAGAATGAGCAACCTCGTCCTGTGATTCCAAGCGATGGATGCAGCAGATGACTATCCTGGTGAATAATTCAGGTCCAAAATAATAGTATCCGCAAGTGAACAACGACGATATCTACAAAGGCAAGGAAATCGACGCCATCTTACGCGCGGCTGCCCGACTTCAGGAAGAGGATCATGCACGGAATGACCAAGGCCTCGGACTCTCGCTGTCTGAAGTTGAAGAGATTGCTGCCGAAGCAGGCATCGATCCCAAATTTGTAAGACAAGCAGCCCTGGTAACGTCGTCAGAAATGGATGACGACGAGGACTTCCATTTCTGGGGTGGACCGATCACGTTGCGAAGGAATTTCATTGTCAACCGCGCGTTGTCGAAGCAAGAGATGGAAGAACTCGTTCCGGTCTTCCAACGGATAAAAGACAACGGTGGCAGTACAGACAGCCTGGGCAATTCCGTCACTTGGACATCCTCTGCGAGGAAGGACGCGGGTAGCACTGTGATCATGATGCAAGTAGACGGAGACAAAACCGTTTGCCGACTGAAATCCCCTGTGATGATGCCCGGTTTTCTGATCCATTACATTCCATTCATTTTGTCGTTCATGATCGGGCTCCCGTTTGCTGCGACTGCGGGTTTCCCCCCGGCCGCCTTCGGCATTGCTGCTGTCCTGGCTTCAGTACTTTTCTTCATCACTCGATTCGCGTACGGTAAACTAGCTGACTTGAAAAAGCGACATCTTCACGAAATAGAAGAGGCAATCAAGGCGGTAGGGCGCAATGTCGTTGTAGAATCCTCGACCTCTTCGATAACCGAATCGGCAACAGGATCCGGGCTCGATACGACTCAACAGGAGATCAATACCGAAACTTCGTCCGGGAGAATTACACTCGACGACTCGATGGGTCCGAATGATGGAAAGGCACAACGCGGTGGTCGCGTTAGAGAATGAAGGCTGAACATTTCCCATGGCTCCAGGCCGATGGATGTCGGAAGCGATTTAGCAAGACGCGATTTGCGGATCAACAATCTCTATCAACGTAATAGATTAATACGCGGAAGGTAAGATCGAATCCAGATTTCAAAAGTCGATAAGTATTGCTCTTTTCAGGACACTACTCCTTGCGCCGATGCGGGTGTACTGGAAGATTCGCCTGCTCAATCCCGAAAAACTCCCCAGGCGCGGTCCCTGCTTTTTCTATGGAAATCACTCAAACATGCTGGACGCATTCATCCTGAATTGCTTCACACCATGGAGTGACCCGACCGGCGGCGTTCTAACACAGGAGTTCTATCGCAGGAAGTTCATACGATGGTCTCTGCTGAATTTTGACGTCCACCCGACGAAGAAAAGACTCGCCGAACCAAAACTTATTCGTGCCATCAAAGGCATGATTGACAGAGATAGGAAGATTGTGATCTACCCCGAAGGTGGCAGTCGTTGGGACGGCACCCCAATGCCATGGATCGAAACGACAGCAAAAATATTCTTGCGAAGCGATATTCCGGTATATCCTGTCGTCATGCATGGGTCCTATGCAACCTGGCCACGATGGGCCGACTATCCTCGCAGGGGACTTATCGAGGTTGAAGTACTCGACCCGATTCAACTCCCTCGAGATACTCCGCTCGATCTTGCCTTGCAAAAGTATCAACAGCCGATTGCATTCGATGAGAGTATCGTCCCTGATCGTTTTAAACCCTGGAAAGCGAAGCGACCCGCATCCGGCATTCATCGTTTACTCTACCGAGACCCGGATACAGGAGAACAGGATGGCATCTTTACGCCCGACGGCCATGTCGTCCAGAATCAATCGGGGAGTATTCGTTATCGTATGTGCGCGGATAGCTCGCTCGTGGACGAGGTTTCAGGAAAGTTGTTTACGACGAGCGAACTGTATGATCGGATCTCCAAGCTCCCGCTGCAATCGGACTCGAACGGTGTTTTCTTAGCGAATGTCGTCGACTATAGTACGGAGGATGAATTTCCGAATCTCGTTCAGCACGGGCAGTCACGCGCAACGCTGCTCGACGACCACATTGAGGTGCGGGGTAGCGCAAGCAAGCGCTCGATAGATTTCGAAGACGTGATCGGGTTTGATGTAGAGCGCAACTCCAAGTTGCAAGTGTTTACGGCGAACGAAATGCACCAATTCTACTTCACAGAAAATGGAAGTGCATTGGGTTGGCGCGATGCCATCCATCGACTTATGAATTAATCGGCGAAACGAGTCGCTTACGAATATGCCTGTCTGGGAGCTTACAATTTCGTTAAGAGACTTTGTCCTTGACATATCTATCGTCTGTGGCTTGCTATTGGTCGGCACCGTTTTCCGACGCTACGTTCGGCCACTGCAGGCATTCTTTATTCCCGCGAATTTGATTGCCGGGTTCATTGGACTCATGGTTGGTCCGGAGTTGTTAGGATGGATCGACTTTTCGGTGGACCACATGGGTGTCTATGTGTATCATCTGCTCGCGCTAACGTTTATCGGGGTTGGTCTACGTCAGTCAGGAGGTGCGACAGCAGGGGCAATCCACATTGGTTTCGCCAAGATCTTAACCTACCTCCTGCAAGCCCTGATCGGACTTCTCGTCGCAGCAATTTTTCTCTGGCTGGTATCGCCGGACCTGGTGCTCGCCGTTGGAATGTTGTTACCGCTGGGATTCGGGATGGGGCCGGGCATTGCCTATTCGGTCGGCCAGTCATGGGAGGCGTATGGATTTTCCGGGGCCGCGAACATAGGACTTACTATAGCCGCGATTGGATTTCTGGTGGCATATGTGACGGGGGTCATCATCGTGAACCGGGGGATCAGGGTTGGCAGGACGTCAGTCCATACAAGTGCATCCGATGCGGACGTCAGGACAGGCATCATCACTAAAAATCCCAAAGATGTCGGCTCGCGACTGACATTTTTCAGTGGCTCTATTGACACGCTCTCATTTCACGTCGCCTTAGTCGGAGCCATCTATCTTCTTACCTACCTCGTAACATCGGGCCTGGCAGAACTATTGGTTCGACTTGGGCAGGAACAGGAAGTCCCTATCCTGTGGTCATTTAATTTTGTAACTGCGAATCTTCTCGCGATTGCCGTCAGGAAATTTATTCTTACCAGAAGTGACGATACGGTCCTGGACCAGGGGACCGTCAACCGCATCACAGGCCTCTTCGCCGACCTGCTCGTCGCTGCCGCGATCATGGCTATCAGTTTGAGCATCGCATGGGATTACCTCGCCCCTATCATCGTGATGTGTTTGCTGGGCGCCATCGTTACCTATTTCGCTATCAAGCGAACACTCAGCCGGGTGTTCTCAGACTACCCCTTCGAGCGAACCGTCGGGCTCTACGCTGAGCAAACTGGCACAATCAGTTCTGGACTAGCCATTATCCGAGTTACTGACCCGGAACTCGTCACCAGAGTCGCCCAGGATCAGGTCCTTGGAAGCGGGATTGCACTCGCGATGGGTTTCCCTCTTCTGATTCTTATCAATATGCCCCTCGCCCGATTCGGGGGATCGACGGAAGGTTATCTCGTTGTCGGTGGGCTGCTCCTGCTATACCTCGTTCTACTGCTCGCATCGTGGTGGATGTATCATCGTCGTCAAGTCAAGAACACTGGTGCGGACTGATCATGAGTAGATACGCGTTGTTCGAAATCATAGGAAATGCCGAGCTGCACCCTTACTGATTGGTCATCTGACGTATATGTTCGAGTCTATCCAAGATAGTAGGATGGCGTTATTGCCGACTCGCAGTCTCGATCATACATTGTACGACACAATACTGCCCCTCCACCTTCAGTGACGTTATGCGAAGTTTTACGATAATATTGTTTGCACTGTTTTTTGCACAAGCGGCTGACGCCCAATCCACATACGACGATCTGGTCACCCTGTTTGAGGAATGGCGGGAGCTGGAGTCGCCCCCGAACCTCGACGGTGCACCTGACTATACGGCGAGCCGATTCGATGCTGCGTACGCCGAGTACCAGACGCTGCGTACACGCCTCGACGCCTTCGATATTGCGGAGTGGCCAGTAGAGCAACAAGTAGACTGGCACGTGGTCCGCGCTGAAATGAATGGGTTCGACTTCAACTATCGCGTACTGAAGCCGTGGGCGCGTGACCCGGCATTCTACAAAACGATCTGGGATCACCGTAGTGATGTTCCAGCTCACGAAGGCCCGACGCACCACGCGATTCTCGAGTTGTGGACATATGAGTTTCCGCTTTCCGCTGCGGAGCGAAACAGGCTGCTTGCAGAGCTCGCCGTAATCCCACCACTGATGAAGCAGGCACAGCGGAACCTGACTGGCAATGCGAAAGAGCTCTGGGTTGCTGGTATTCGAGATATCGAAAATCAGCGACTACTGTTAGATCGTATCGATGACCTCTCGTCGTCGACGTCGGACTCACAAATCAAGCTCGCCCTCCGAGCCGCTCGCCAGGCAACGGATGAACTTGTCGCGTGGCTCAAGAAAGAAGCGCGAAATAAAACGGGACCGTCCGGAATCGGGACGGAGGACTACACGTGGTATTTACAACAGGTCCACTATGTACCCCTATCCTGGGAAGATGAGGTTCGATTACTGCAGCGAGAGCTTGATCGCTCGTGGTCTTCTCTTCGGCTTGAAGAACAGCGCAATGCCTCTTTGCCTCAACTCGTTGCGGCATCATCACCCGAGGAATATGATGCCCGTGCAGACGAGGCTGTCAATCGTATCATGTCGTTCGTCGAGGCCAAGGAGATTCTGACGGTCAAGGATTATATGGAGCCAGCATTGCGTGAACACATGGGTTCCTTTGTACCTCAAGAAGAGCGCAACTTCTTCAGAATCGCGTCGCACCTGGATCCGGCACCGCTGTTTACACATTTTTATCACTGGTGGGATCTGGCACAGTTGGACCTTGAACCACACAGTAGTCCCGTCCGTCGTGGTCCTGTTCTCTACAATATTTATGATAGCCGAAATGAAGGAACTGCAACAGGAGTTGAAGAGATGTTCATGCATGCAGGCCTGTACGACGACAGTCCTCGATCGCGAGAAATTGTCTGGATCATGCTTGCACAACGCGCGGCTCGAGGACTTGGATCACTTTATGCCCACGCCAACCAGATGACGATGGCCGAGGCTGGAACGGTGCATGTAGAGTGGACGCCGCGTGGATGGATGACTAACGAACCCGAGTTGTTGAGATTTGAGCAGCATCTATATTTGCGCCAACCGGGTTATGGGACGAGTTACGTAACGGGCAAGTATCTGCTGGAAAAACTGCTTGCACAGTACTCGAAAAAACTGGAGGACGCTGGAGAAACTTTTCGCATGTCAGATTTCTTTGACGAGTTCAACGCTGCGGGTAACATCCCGACCACGCTTGTACACTGGCAGATGACGGGAGACGATTCGGGCGTTCAACACATTATGAGTGCGGCGAAATCCGGAATGTGATGAGCAATCAAAGAAGATGCGTTAGCAGTTGCCTCGCGGGGGGAGGTTATGCGGAGAATTGTGTGGTCGACATCGTTTCTCCTAACACGGATCTGTCGATAATTGATGTCGTCGTAAACCGGATCAGGAAATGTCTCGGGTGGTCTGCTCGACTGTATAACGATGCGGGTGGGGTCAGAAATCTGCAGGGGGCCTCCACTTCCTCCTCCCCGTCGGCAACTTAATAACGATTCCGGCAGAGCGCCAATGACTTTTTGCTAGACTTTTCCTAGGAAACTTCCTAGGAAATGACCCAGTGAATTAAATCGCCCTTCAACGTTCTCTAACGCGTCAGCTGCCGATATCTGATCCTGTGCGGCTGATCAGCCTCGATACCCAGCCGCTCACGGCGATTGCTCTCGTAATCTGAATAGTTACCCTCGAAATAAACAACCTCACTGTTGCCTTCGAAGGCCAGTATATGCGTCGCAATCCTGTCGAGGAACCACCTGTCGTGCGAGATAACTACGGCACAGCCTGCGAAACTTAACAGCGCTTCCTCCAGTGCCCGCAACGTGTTTACGTCAAGATCGTTTGTTGGCTCATCCAGCAACAACACGTTCGCCCCGTCTTTCAGCATCTTGGCAAGATGCACCCTGTTCCGCTCTCCTCCCGACAACTCCGATACTTTTTTCTGCTGGTCACTTCCAGCAAAATTGAAGCGACCTACATACTGACGCGCATTTACCTCACGTTTCCCTAGCAGGATAAAATCTGCGCCGTCAGATATCTCCTGGTAAACAGTCTTACTATCGTTAAGCGGGCGATCCTGATCGATGTAGCCTAACTTAACCGTCTCCCCGATTTCAAACGTACCCGAATCCGGCTTCTCACGTTCGGTGATCATCTTGAATAGCGTTGTCTTACCAGCACCATTCGGACCAATCACGCCAATGATTCCACCCGGTGGAAGCGAGAACGACAGGTCTTCAAACAACAACTTGTCGTCGAACGCCTTCGATACGTCGTCCGCGACAATGACCTTATTGCCGAGACGAGGTCCCGGCTGAATCGGTATCTGCATATCGTCGCTGCGCGCCTCGTTCTGTTCGGCAGCCATCTTCTCATAGGCTGCTATTCGCGCCTTGCTCTT
>CBDUKH010000094.1:0-14145 GCA_965367755.1 uncultured Rhodothermales bacterium | reverse complement strand
ACCATCCATGATCGGTGATAACTATTACGCTGTCTTCAGATGCTGGCACTCGCAGCAGGGCAGTCCCATCGACCAGAATTCGTTTCCCGTAGGTTCGTGATTGACTGAAAGAAAGCGAAGATCCCTGGACCAGGACAGCTACGGTACCGTCGGGCAAGGTTTCTACCAGCTTCCCGGTGTCGGCGTTAATTATCAGCGGACCTTTCCAGAACAAACTGCCAATGAGCAGTGTCAGGAGGGCAAGAAGTACAATCCTTGCGATTGCAGTCAGCTTGTTCGTGGATTCCGTAGCAGTCACGTTGATCTGTGGATTATTCACAGATAAGACACGCCGGTTGTTCGAACTACGTATGCATACGACTTAAATGCGAGGTCGAGATGTCCAAGAGCTAGATGGGTTGATACTCCCTTGCCAATGGGCCCGCCATCGGCGACCCGAAGATGGCGCAGATGTCAGCACGTTCAGCGAAGTCGCCAAAGCTGTGTCCGGGAGTCGCATTATTCGATCGGGGCCACCAACCTCCGCCCCGTTGATAAATTAATCAATTCGGGCTTCCAAACCTTTATAAGAGCCTTAATGAAAAAGTGCTAGACGATTTCTAGGAAGTTTCCTAGGAAACTGCCAAGGCCAGGCAACTACCAACAATGTATCTAATCCGGCCGGAAAAACATCTCAGTCACAACATGCGGGTGCGACGGAAGAGAAGAGACCTGCTCGTTCCGCGGATTTGCAAAAAGAAAAAGCAACAGCCTCAACGACGACGTCGCTGAAACTATTGCTTCTTCAAAGTTTAATACTGCGTGCTGGTCGACCAGCAAGTGTCAATCCTAGTCTACGCGTTCGCCGTGCAGACGACCTCGAGCTTCACTTCCATCGGAATAAGTTGCTACAAACCTTCCCGACATCTCAGCTCCGTGCTGATGAATGTAGCTGACAAGGTTCGTGACCGTCATGCCGTCGCGAAGCGCACTGGGGTACGGGCCAATCTCGGTGACTACCGTATCACCTTTAAGGAAAATATTATTCGATGGAACCGCGTCATCCATATGCGAAAACTTCCAGGCCCAGCCTTCGGAATTATCTGTTGCGCTCAGCATTACGACGACGTCGGGTTCAGCACTAGTGCCTACATATGCCTCAGTCAACCAATCGCCGGCATATCCAGCATACGGGTTGTCAGACGCATGGCCTTCCATCGTCTCGTCGGAATCTTTGTTGGCACAACCCATGATTAGGAAAGCACTTATTAACGCGCACATCGCGAATTTGCGATCAAACATTGTCTAGAACCATAATATGATGAGTGGGAATGGACAATATAAATCGAATTTTCTCTATTACGAAATCGCTCTTTGTAAGGCGTTCCATTCTCGCTAGAATTGCCATTTTGCCCCTACCACAGGTACGAACCCGAACCAGTACTTGTCATCGCGAAATTGGACGTAGTTGCCCGACTCATCCAACGAGAAATTCCCGGCGTCGTCTCGTGTGTCGAGGTCAAACTTCTTAAGGTTCTCGTGATTGTAAACGTTTATGAGATGCAAGTACGTTGTGATCTTCCCGCGCCGCGTATTGAACTGACGATTCGTTCGCAAATCCATCCTATGGAACGCCGGGTATTCAGTCTGATTGAACTCCTGATGAACGGCATAGAAATGAAGATCGCCGTTATCCAATGCAATGTAGTCGTACGTATAATCCGTTCTTGGCCAACCCTTGTAATATGTCCACGATAGATTGAGATGCCAGTTGCGACCTGGGCGATAGTTTATATCAGCATAAACGGTATGCCGCTGGTTGTTTAATCTCGGTACATTCCCGAGTACCTTCGTCAGCTGTCCATCATATTCAATAGACGAGACGATATCCTCCGCCTTCGCCACTGCATAACTCAGCCACCACGACACCTTTCCGCCTCTGTCATATTTTGTAAACAATTCTATCCCCATAGACTCCGCGCCAGATCGAACTACGAGTGCGTTGTCATTCCGCGCTTCAGGAAATATCTCCAGATGGTCGCGCAGGTTCTGCCACGCCGGACTATAATTCGATAGATCCTTGTAGTACCCTTCCGCGCGCAGCTCAAACCCGGGAGCAACCTCATGCTCCACTCCTAGAACATAATGTTTCGCCAGTTCTGCCTGATTAAATTCAGTCGTGCCATGGTTCACGTCCAGGTCATTTATAAACTGACTCTGGTAGTAGTGGCCCCACGCCGCACGAAGGACAGTTTTTCTCGAGATGGCGTAGGCGAGCCCCAAACGCGGACTCACTACATCGTCGTTAGAATAAGTCGACTTATCGTATCGCAACCCGGTTTCAGCAACCAACTTGGGCAATATCTTAAAGCGGCCCGTCGCATAAACCCCAAGTTGCTGACCGGATGGACTGACCTCCAGGTCCGTGGTATTCGCGAAGTCATAGGCGACCTCATTTGTGTCTACCCTGATTTCTTCAAGCTGACTGAAGTAATCATATTTCGCACTCAGCAATTTGCCCTCGAAGCCGCTAGAGATGAACAGGTTTTCAGTAGCCTTCCACGTCCAGTCTTGTTTTACTCCGAATAGCGAGTAATCCCGCTTGTCAGCTAGATTAAAAAATCCTTTGTCGGAGGGCTCGTACTTGTTAAACGAGCCGCTTCTATCGTGGGTGATGTAACCGGAGTAAAGTATCGAACGGGAGAAGAGGTTGTCACTGTGCATCGAGTTCAGCGTTACCCAGCCGTACGTATTACCATATCTGGTGTCGTTCTTGTCGAAATTGATACCTTCCTCGTCCAGTACAGAGTTCCGGTCTCCCGCACGCAAGGCATGAACGCTCAGTCGATGTTTCGGAGTCAACCTGTACTCGACCTTTGCGAGGGCATCATAAAATTTGGGCGTGGAACCCTGGTCGATAGTTGCTTCTTCAGCGGCTCCGAAAACGCTAAATAGCACGTCCAACATTCCACGCCGTGCCGATAAGATGTATGAGCCCCTTCCCTCTCCAAAAGTCCCATCGGTATACACGCTGGCATTCAGAATACTTAGCCCGACCGACGTATTTCGCTGGCCAGCTACGGGCTGCTTTGTACGCATGTTGAACACGCCGCTCAGTCGGTTGCCGTACTCAGAAGAATATCCACCGGTCATCAAATCGATGCCATCGATTGCGGCTATATCAACAATACTAAACAGACCTCCAGAGTAATCTCTTTGATGAAACGGCTCGTACAGTTCCATACCATCGAGACTGATCAAGACTTCGTCAGATTCTCCGCCTCGAATAGTAAACTTGGACGAATAGTCGCTTGACGAGATGCCCGGTAGCCTCGCTACTGCGCGCGTGACATCCTCTGCCCACGACATGTTTTGTATGTCCTCACTGGACAATACCTGACGCGACAACTCGGCCGACCCCATAATCGAGAACTGACCGGGAGTTACGATGATTTCGCTAAGGGAAATAGCTGTCGACCGCATTGCAATTGTGCCAAGATCAACACGTGCATCCTGAGCAACGCCTATCCCGTTCAGGATAACAGACTCATACCCGACCATTGAAAGATGAATATCGTATACCCCTTCCTGCACATCCATAAGAGTAAAACGTCCATCCTCGTCCGTCGACGTTCCCGTTGTGGTGCCGCCTATAGAGACATTTACTCCCGGCAATGGCTGCTGCGTCCCCTGATCAAGCACCATTCCATTGATACTCGCCCTTGCGAGGCTCCCACGATAGTCGGCGCCGGTCGCATTCAGTGCTATTGCCGTCCAAATATTCAGTGCTATCGTCGTCCAGAAAAATAAGCCTGGAAAAAGGTTGTAACCGGATCTGTTCATCGGGTACCCCGGGAAATGGTCTGTGGATATCTTTGCTGATACGACACATCCGGTACACAAATAGCGTAATCACCCGACACACATTATTCGAAATGACGATTTGTTTTGTTAATTTTCGAGAACGACGGCAACGACTGTTCAAGATGCTGGGTTGGCACAAGATTTTTGTATAGTTATTTCGCTACGGTCAAAACAATGCTTAAAAGAGCTTTTATCTTCCTGGGATCAGCAGTAGTTGCAGAGATCATTCCCATCGCAGTGCTCTTTATCGTAGTGGCCATCGCGCAGCCTGGGAGTGTCGACGCCGCCTCAGAATTTGCGAACCGGGCAGGCGCATGGGTCGGCCCTATCGTCGGGGCACTTGCCACCTTTATGATCGCTTATCTCCTTACGAAAAATCACAAGGATAACAGAATTCGTGCAGGCGCCTTGTTTGGAATTCTAGTCGCTTTGATTGACGCGCTGATCCTCGGAGCGGGCGCCAGGCAGTTTCAGTTGCTCTTTTTAATCTCCGGAATAGGGCGGGTCGTCGCAGGAGCAGCCGGTGGTTTTCTCGCCGACCGGAGAAGTGTACAAGTGGATGGCCGATCCAATCATCAGTAACAATCAGCGCATGCCTGCGACTAATAATATCATGGTACGAAACCACCTGGTCAAGCAGTGACTCATCTTCTAACATCGACGCGCCGACAACAATCTCTCAATGAAGAGATTGCCAATAGCATAAGCCACGGTCTCGGTTTTCTGGCGGCTGCCGTTGCAGCACCATACCTGATTCTAAATTCATTCCGCGCAGGTGGTACGGCGGCTGTGATTGGATCTGCGATTTTTGTCGTCTCCGCACTAGTACTCTATCTGTCGTCGGTCATTTACCACGCTCTTCCTCCAACCAGAACGAAACAGGTCTTTCAGCTGGTTGATCATAGCGCTATCTATCTTTTGATTGCAGGTACATATACTCCGTTCACACTTGGTGTACTTCACGGCGCATGGGGATGGTCACTACTGACCGTGGTTTGGACGATGGCATTTGCAGGAATTATTCTGAAGATCTTTTTTGGGATGCGTTTTCCGAGACTCTCTCTCGCATTGTATCTCATTATGGGCTGGACCGTTGTTGTAGCTGCGAAACCTCTGTCAGCCCTGATGCCAACCGAAGGGCTCGTCTGGCTTGCGGCAGGCGGCATTTCCTATACACTTGGGGTATTCTTTTACGCGATCGAAAGGGTTAAGTACTTCCACTTCATCTGGCATTTGTTTGTACTTGCTGGAACTGCATGTCACTTTGTTGCCGTTCTGAAATTTGCTTTCTAGCCTTGTTCTTCCACTACAGGGAACGCCCGTTTCATCGTCATTATTTTACTAATCAAAAAGGATGGATACCCGAGCTCATCTTGCTGAATTGTATCTCGCTGCTGCAAAAACCATTTATCCTGTCCTGGAAAACCTCGACGACAAGGTACTTGATTGGAAGCCTGAACCGGACTCACGATCCATTGCAGGAATAGTCAGGCACCTTGTTCGGGTTGACCTGTGGTTTATGTCTCAGTTCGGTATTGAGATAGACAGCGGCGACCCGGGGGAAGTCGACGCCAGGTCGCTATATAACGCGTTGGTTCGACTCCATGATGAAATAGTAAGTGCAATCGTTTCTGAAGGTACTAACCTGGCTGGCATGAACGTTACTGGCACTGAAAAAATTTCGCATTCGTTTGCCGAAACCATAGTTCATATGTCCCATCACTATCTGTACCATCTGGCACAAGTCATCTATCTTCGAAGGGCGAAAGACCGGGACTGGCAGGCGCCGCTGGCTCTATGGGAAGCTGCCACCTACGCCCAGGGGAGCGACTTGTCGGTCGTCAAGCGGATACTGTCATAACGAAGAAATCAGCCGCCGGCTGAGCCGCCCAAATAAATATTTTACGCACCCGAGTTTCGCATATTGCTAAATCTATTTTGGCGCCATAATATCAGGTATTGCTGACCGATCCGTTGTGCCATCCGTGAGTATTCCTTGGTGCGACAAGGAGGTCTGGATTGGAGAATGAAGACGTGGCACCACCGGCGATCAGAGTTTCATTCACGCGATCAACTGGGTCTCCCGAGCTGCGGATAAGCAATAGGGAATCGTCATTACCTTTCAAAAAACAGTTCCCCTGCTCGCAATCCGATTCGTGCTTTGGAGGCATCGTTGACAACGTTCCGCTTCCTATCATGTTATACATTAATACACTTCGGTTACTCCAGGGCTGCAGCTCGAATATGGTAGCGTCAGCAGCTTTTTTAGCAATCTTCCTGTTTACATCGGCATTAGTTTTACCGCAAGACGTTCAGGGGCAGGAGCATTCCTCACAAAACGTCCTCTCAGCAGCGATGACGGGACAACAGGTACTCGGCGACGTCATCCCGTTCGGAGCTGGTACTGCACGATCCTGGGTCGATCTCGACGGTGAAGGCCGGCCAATCCAGCTCGGTGTTACTTTGACGGAGGCAGCACTAACTGCGCTCCCGCCTGACGTGACTCCAGGAATGGTGTGGGCCGTCGAGTACATGCTTGAGGTTCCCAAGAATATTAAATCACTACCCTTCAAGCATATCGGAATAAACTGGAATCCGAAAGGACATGCGCCTGCCGAATTTTATTCAGCGTCGCATTTTGACTTTCATTTTTATACCGTAGATGCAGCTCTGAGGAATCAGATTACTGCTCGGGGCGACGACATAGAAAAATGCAATAAGCCACCGCTGGCCGGCTCGTTGCCTGCCTCGTATGTCCTTGCTCCCGACTCGCACGAGCCTGGAATGGGAAGCCATTGGGTTGACCCGGCGTCAGCAGAGTTTCACGGTAACGACTTCACTAATACGTTTATCTACGGGACATATGATGGGAACATCATATTTTTCGAACCCATGATCACGATTGCATATCTGAAATCAAAGCCGGATTTATCTGTACAACTCGAACAGCCTTCGAAGTTTACCCAATCTGGATACTATCCGACTAATTACAGCGTGCGTTATGACCAGCAGCGAATGGAATACACCATCGCACTCGGTGGAATGGAATACCGGGAAAGAGCTCGGGCATCGTAGCGCTGAAATGGTAAAGGCGAAGTCATGGTACACGCTCGTAACGGCCGGGCGTGTACCCTCGCCTGCTGTTCGTCCCGGGCGTAGCAAGATACTTCTAGCAACCGCTTCGGGCTGGTCCGGTAAGGTAATTTCATTCAGTTACGAGTGAGCGTTTCTGCCTTGACCCACGTCCGTTCGTGAGCTAAGCTTACCGATATTCTTCATCAGCGTATCGGGCATCTTGAAAGTATTTCACACCATCACCGCGGTTTTCATTCTTATATCAGTACAACTTCCGGTCGCACATGAGTGCCAGTCGCAGGATACCTGGCCAGAACTGTCATCACTGCATCCCCGGAACGATACATATCCCGGGATTTCGCCGGATGGCAACCGCGTGGTCTATTCCTCGGGTACTGGTTTTGAGATGAACATCTTCATGTTCCATATCGAAAACCAGGCTACGGTTCAACTCACCAACAATGCATTCGAAGACAGTGCGCCTGCCTGGTCACCGGATGGTAGATCAGTTATTTTCCAGAGAGAAGACCTCGAAGGCAACCGCGACATCTGGCAGGTATCGATTAGTGATCTCGCCGAAACGAACCTTACCAACACTCCCGCCGTCCGCGAACAACACCCTCGCTTTTCTTCGGGGGGTTCCGCCATTGTCTTCGACTCCAATGAACTTGAAACTGACGAAGACGGCGGCGACGATGGCGTTCAGAACTATGAGATATTCAGGATGTCGCTTGATGACCACGAAAGGATCCGCCTGACGAATTGGAGCCATTGGGATATGTACCCCTCTCTGAGTCCGGATGAGTCGAAGCTCGCCTGGCGGAGGGCATCAATCGAACTGGACGGTGACAGGAATTTTGATATCTACGTCAAAGACCTGTCGACGGGTCAAGAGATATGCATTGCACCAGATCCGGCCTACGACACCAACCCGCACTGGTCTCCTGCCGGTGACAAGATTGTGTTCGCGTCAATGCGTACAGGTTCTTCTGAACTCTTCATCGTGAGCCCCGATGGAACCGACCTTCAAAGGATAACCAATGGAGCAAGTCGATCCATAGCCTATAGCCGGCCCTCATTCTCTTTTGATGGGAAACGAATTCTGGCAAACCGGTCGGTTCGGGGAGTTACTGACATAGTCGTCATCAATTTAGAGTCATTCACGGATTAGGCGATGCTCGCTTGAAGGAATTGTCAGGCCTGTGGAGTCGGTTGCTTACTTGTCAGAGCAGGCTCGGAAGGGCCATCGGCTATGGGACTCCCAGCTTCCTCATCTTCCTGACCGCTCGAGATAATAATTCTGGCTCCCCGGCTGAACGATATATAGTTGTAAAACCATTGCGTCAGTACAAGAATCTTATTCCTGAAACCGATCAGTGTTACAAGGTGAATCAATAGCCACGCCCACCATGCGAGGATTCCTCCAAATTTAAGCTTGCCAATCCACGCGACGGCTCGCCGGCGACCAATAGTAGCCATTGATCCCTTATCCCTGTAGCGAAACTCTGCCATCCCTTCCGCACTTCGACCCTTCCTGGCCTTCGAACTAACCCGCTTCGCAACGAAGCGACCCATCTGTTGCGCAGCAGGGGCAACTCCCGGAACCGGTCGCCCATCGTTCTCCAGATACGCGAGATCTCCGATTACAAATACTTCGTCGTGCCCCGGAATACTGAGGTCAGGCTCAACTAGTACACGCCCTGCCCTGTCCAGCGCAACGTTCAAATCTCTCGCCACCGGGTTCCCTGTGATGCCACCGCTCCATAGAACATTTTCCGTCTCAATAGATGACCCGTCGTTCAACGTCACCAGTCCATCTGATATGTCTTGAACCAACCTGCCGGTAACTACCTCAACACCAAGGTCTTCCAACTGACGCTGGGCTTTGTCCGAAAGCGTTTCTGGAAATGTCCCGAGCACACGGTCACTTCCTTCTATCAGAATCACGCGAGCTTCGACCGGATTAATTCGCCGAAAGTCTTTCCGAAACACGAATCGCCGAAGTTCAGCCATCGCGCCGGCCAATTCTACGCCGGTCGGGCCGCCGCCGATCACGACGATGGTCATCAGACGGCGGCGAACATTGGCGTCATCTGTGTTCTCTGCGCGCTCGAATGACAGTAATATTTTCCTCCGGATGGTCATGGCGTCCTCAAGCGTTTTCAAACCTGGAGCCCGCTTTTCCCACACATCGTTTCCAAAGTATGACGTAACACCACCCAGTGCGACGATCAGATAATCATATGACAAAGTCCTTTCGGCCAGTACAACCTCCCGCTTTTCAACATCGATTGATTTGACGTCGTCAAGAAGCACGGTGACATTCTTGTACCGCGACAGGACAGATCGTATCGGCGATGCTATTTCGGGAGCAGACAATCCAGCCATCGCCACCTGATAGAGTAATGGCTGGAAGAGATGATGATTCTGTCTGTCAACCAACGTAATTCTACCTGGTCCTCGATAACTTTTGCAGAAAGAGAGCCCACCAAAACCAGAGCCGAGGACGACGATGTGAGGATTGGAATTGTTCATAGAAATTAAGTCTGCTCGACCATGAACTTGAGTCCGTTCTTGCACAGTTTACTTTCGAAGACAGAGACTGGTTACGGCATCATCAACTATTCGTAATTGTGATCGATCACAACAAGAGACGATCGTAACGTTTTTTATAATATAAGCCTCGAAGTTAGCCTCCAAGCTGCTTACATTCAGGCAGGTAAATCTTGATGTTTACCGGAGTATCGAAGATTACCTCTAAATGACCATCTCTCGACCCTATGATCAGGCAATTACAGGAACAGAGCCTGTCCCCTCGCTCGGACAGTCTGAAGGAGATCGAAAGCGATGTAACCTTTCGCGCCAATCGAGATGGGCTTTTTACGTATGTCAGTACTAACGCGGCAACATTGACGGGATACTCAGTTTCAGAATTACTGGGTATGCATTTCAGCGATCTGGTGGTACCACGAGATCTTGCCCGGGTAACCTTGCACTATGGTCGTCAACTGAGGTCGGGGCTGCAGCTAACGCACACTGAATTTGCTATTCGTTGTAAGGATGGCCGCGAAAAATTTGTCGAGCAGTCGGTCGAATTAGTGATGGAGGACGATCCGAATAGTGTCAGTTTCTCATCACATGTCCGCGACGTTACCGAGCGCACACTTGTCGAAAATGAACTTCGAAATAGCGAGCTTCGATTCAGGACGGTGTTTGAAAACTCGCCAGATGCAATCTTTATTGATTCCCTGGATGGGAAAATCCTCGACGTCAATCCTGCGGCTTGCGAACTCCACGGCGGGACCAGGGAGGACCTTATTGGTCGTCGAATCACGGATCTCGCTGCGCCGGAACGACGAGAACTTGTACTTGAGCGCTATGCTCTCCTCGTCGAGGGATCGATCGACTCTCTGACGGGAATGACGCAGTCGCTCACCGGGAAATCCATTCCAGTCGAAATTCGTGCGAGCAGAATTACCTATGGAGATCAGGACGCCATGTTGCTCCACGTTAGGGACATCTCCGAACGTCTCGAAGCCGAAAAGGCTCTGAAGATCAGCGAGCAAACCAACGACGCTATTATCAAGGCCCTGCCAGACCTTATCTTTTGGATCTCGAAAGATGGTGAGTACCTCCACTTCATTGCTCGCCCCGACGCGCTACTTGCCGTTCCGCGCGAAGAAGTCATCGGAAACAACATCAAACGGACGATGCCCCCTATCGTCTACAAGCAGATGATCCAGGCAATCACACAGGTTTTAAAGACCGGTCAGCTGCAGATTATTCGCTATTCGGTCGAGGTAGGACCAAAGAAAATCCGGTGCTATTTCGAAGCCCGTATCGTGCCCGCGGAGGATGAAACCGTCCTCATGATCGTTAGAGATGTTTCCTATCAGAGACTACTCGAGCATCAAGTTGTCTATGCGAAAGAAGAAGAACGCAGGCGAATCGGCCGCGACCTCCACGACGGCCTCGGGTCGCTGTTGACCGGCATAGCCATGCTCAGTCGAGGCCTTGAACGCGATGCCGCTGACGGTAAGGTCCTGGGCAGCAAACAACTCGAACAGATCGCAACCCTCGCTAAACGAGGCGTCGATCAGGCGAGGGCGCTGGCCCGCGGACTGAATCCGGTAAAGCTTGAAGAACACGGATTAATCCCCGCACTTGAAAAGTTGGCCGCAGATACCGAAACTATATCGAAGATCACGGTCACCTTCCACGCTGACGATGACCTACCTGCACCGGACGATGCTACAGCGATGCAAGTGTACTGGATTGCCCAGGAGGCAATCACAAATGCTGTCAAGCACGCCGCTGCTCGCAATATCGAGGTAATCGTCAGGAGGAAACCTCCCGGGTGTGAGTTGATCGTTTCGGATGACGGTAAGGGAATGCCCAACTCCGGGAAAGATGACGGCGTCGGTGTTCCAATAATGAATTACCGGGCTCAACTTATTGGTGCCCGTTTGTCGGTCGGTGTCAGTACATTGGGCGGAACGGAAATACGTTGTGTTATTCCCGAATGCTAACAGACTTGGCGTAAAAATGCAGAAGAAGATATTTGTAGTTGATGATCATCCTATAATGCGGATGGGGTATTCGTTTCTGCTAAACCGCGAACCAGATATGGAGGTCTGCGGTGAAGCAGGAAATGTGGCTGAGGCTCGAGAGCGCATTCCCCAATGCACACCGGACCTTGTGATTGCCGATATCTCGCTCAATGGTACATCGGGGATCGAATTGGTAAAGCAACTCACCACCGATTCGCCCGAAATAATGATCATTGTCGTGTCTATGCACGATGAATCTCTTTTTGCGGAACGTGCCCTTCGCGCTGGTGCCCGAGCATACATCATGAAAAGCGAAGTCGATGCTGTATTGATCTCAGCACTTCGGACTGTACTTAATGGTGGATTCTATCTGTCCGAAAACATGAACTCTAAGATTCTATCCGGCTATGCCCGTGGAGAAACTGTCTCGCCTCCGTCGCTGCTGAATCAGCTGACGGACAGGGAGCTTGAGGTTTTTGAATTGCAAGGTCGGGGACTCACCACAAAGGAAATCGGCGAGGCGATGCACATCAGTCCGAAAACCGTCGAAACGTATCGTGGACGTATTAAGACGAAGCTGTGCCTGGACTCAACAACCGCGCTTACCCATCGGGCTGTTCAGTGGGTACAAAGTGGAGATGACACAGTACATCTTTCAGCTCCTGCTTCGAAGCACTGACTTTTGCCGGTTTAAAATTCGGGGATCAGCCTTCACACTTGATCAGTCTCGAAAGCGCCATTGCGCCGTAAAGTTATCTTCAGGAGACTCTCCTAGTAAGCGCGCGCGTACCATTTCTATCGGCATCCTCCCCCCTTTCAGAATGGCGTCGTGAAAGTCGCGATTGGTCATCTTGCCGCTGTCGACGAGCTCTTCGTGCAGGGCTCGAATCTGCAAACCGCCGAGCATGTAACCTGCCTGGTACAATGGCGGATACGTTCCATTGAAAGATCGTCTGACCTCGGCTGTAGCATTTGCCCGTTCGTGTCCGACTCTATCGACGAGAAAATCAATAGCCTCGTCAGGTGTCATCTCTCCGAGATGGAACTTGAGAGAAAAGATGATGCGCGCTGCGCGATGCATACGCCAGAACAGCATCCCGATTTTGTCTTCGGCTGATCGCGGAAAGTTCTCATCCCACAGAAGCATCTCCCAGTAGAGAGCCCACCCTTCTCCCCAGAACGGCGTTCCAAAGATTGAACGATAGCTGTTGTAGCGACTGGTCATGAATCCCTGCAGATGATGTCCCGGAATGAGTTCGTGATGAACGACGGCACGCGAGTAGTGCTCATTGTTTCCACGCAGCGTCATCAGCTTGTCGTCGTGGGCCATTGCGTCGGTCGGAAATGCGACCTGGACCAATTCGCCGCCGAGAAAGAAGGGCGCAACCTTCTGTCGCTCCGGAGACATCATACTCATGCGCCAGACTTCAACTGCAAGCGGAGGCACTGTTACCAGCTCACGCGATTCAACAAATTCGATCGCTTCATACGCAAGCTCCCGAACCAGCTCCGGTTGATCTCCCGGATCGACAAACAACGTCTTTACATATTCCTGCGCAGCGCGCCAGTCGTCACCGTAGCCCAACTCGGCGGCCGCCTTAAGAAGCTCAGCCTCGCACCATGCGAATTCTTCCTCGGCGATTGCTATCAGCTCGGCGGCCGTATAGGGAATCATTTCTTTTTTAAGGTCCGCCGCGAGGCCGTCACTGCCGATGGGGTCACCCACAATAGGAGGGTCTTCGCCTTTTTTGAAACCGACGACGTTCTCTTCGAGGAAGGCTTTGTAGTCTGCAAGTGAACTGGCTGCAGACTCATACGGTGCCTTATTCCACCACGAGAAGAGCGGGTCGTAGCCACTATAGAAATCATACCAGTCTTCAAGGTGTCCGGCGAGTTCATCGATCCAATTCGTTGCACGTAGAGCGATTATGGGAGACGGAGTAGAACCGTTCTCAATGGCTTTTTGAATGACAGATTGCGCAGCGCCTATCTGGCTCGGGATGTCATTCAGGAGAGCAGCAACGTCCGCAGGCGCAACTTTTTCGTGGCTGCGTCTTGCCTCGTGCAACCCCACAATAGTATCTGCAAACGGAACAAGAGGATTAATCTCATTGACAAGTTTTTCTTCTCGCTCGAGTCTGTCGAGTTCATAGTCGAGGACATTGGTGAGCAGCGTATGATCGACTTTCGCCTCGAGGCTTAGCGAATTGTAGTCGATGTCTTGAGTCCAGTCTAACCAATCAGAGTAGAAGGTTCTGAATCGATTTCGTCGAGCTTCTGAATAAGTCATATCCCATCGACGCATGAGTGCGTATCGATCGGTCGTATAGCGGCCAATGCTCTCCCGAAGTTCGCTGGTTTCGTAGGTCTCGGCTTCAGGCAGCGCAGCAATGTCTTGGGCCGAAGCGTACTGGGCAGTCATCAACAGAATGATGACAGGAATTGACAAAGAGGATCGAATCATTGTGCACGGTTTTAAAGGTGTGCTCAGAATATAGGGAGGATAAAGGCTTGAGGGTTGAGGGTAATGAGGGAAAATGGTTGGTTGGTGGCGGTTCTATGGGTTAGTGGTTATGGGGGTAGGAGATCGCTTGCAATTACCCATTCACTAGTAACCATTAACGCGAGGCCCGAAGGGCCGAGCCAAACTGCTGACTTCCGAACAATTTCCGATATC
>CBDUKH010000093.1:0-14163 GCA_965367755.1 uncultured Rhodothermales bacterium | reverse complement strand
AAACGAATTACGAGGGATCAGGTACGAGTTACGAATCACGAATCACGAATCACGATTCACGATTCACCAATACCCAATAACCAATAACCAATAACCGCGAGGCCCGAAGGGCCGAGCCAACCGAGCCAACCCTAACTACACCGAACCTTCAAGCACTTCAAGTAACCCATCTGCTATATGACCTTCACTCTCCGGTGCCAACCGACGATACCGACGCAGCGTAACCAGCGCCTCGTCCAGTTTATCTTCGAGTGCCAACACTAACCCGAGATTGAAAAACAGATTCGGATAATCCTTGTGAATCTTTTCGGCAATCCTGTAATGAACCCTTGCCGACCGCAACTCGCGAACATCGAAAAAGAGATTGCCAATATTGTAATGCGATTCAAAATGTGATGGATCCAGTTGCAGCGACTTTGTGAAACAATCAAATGCATCATCGATCTTCCCGAGGCGCGACTCGATGATTCCCAGATTACAGTAGGCATCTGCTGCGCAATCGTTGGCCTCAATGGCAGCCAGGTAAAGATTTCTCGCTGCATCGTTCCCCCGGTCATCGCACAACAAGGCTTCATCGAACGGACCTAGCCGGGAAGGCATCGACAGGATCTTCGCCGGCGACGAAAATAGATTCATCTGCCCCGCACGTTCCAGCTCGCGCTGCTTACGATGCTTAAGGACCCGCTTGTGACCAAACTTTTCCGGCGTCCGCGGTGGCAATTCCAGAATTACTCCCATCCCTGAACCTTATCCCGTTTTCTTCTTTCTGGTTTTTGATCCGGAACCGGTCGAGGCAGCTTTGCCCTTCGCCCCGGTGGCCTTTTTCATTGGCTGCTTCTTGGCCTGAGATATGCTCTCCTGCAATGCCGTCATGATGTCGACAACCGGACGTTCCTCTTCTTCAACAACAACGATTTCTTTTCCTTCAACCTTCGCGTCAATGACTTCCTGCAGCGCGTCGCGGTATCGATCTGTCAACTCAATATTTTCGAACTTAACTGTCATCGAGTCAACCAATGTTTCCGCCAGCTTTAACTGCTCCTTGTCAGCTTCCAACCCATCCAGGTCGGGAACGGCAGTGATCTTTCGGACTTCGTTGGGATATCTGAGTTTGTACAACATCAGTCCGGGTCCTTCAGGAGCCATCAGCATAATGCTTTCACGATCGCGGAGGACGACGCGCCCGATACCCAGCTTTCCAGAATTTGCCAGCGTCTCTGTAAGCAGCGCATATGCCTTGGAGGCGACAGCGCCATCCGGACCGGCAAAATAGGGCGTGTCATAAAGAGTCGGATGCACCTCCGATTGATCAACGAATCCCTCGATCTCAATAATGCGGGTACTTTTGAGTTTGATCTTTTCGAAGTCCTCGTCCTCTACAATGACGTATTGATCGGGCTCGTACTGGTAACCCTTGATGATCTCATCGGCCTTGACCACTTCGCTGCACTTCTTGCAGCGCTTCTCATATCCGATGCGACCAAAGTCTTCCTTGTGAAGCTGGTTGAAAGAGATCTTCTCAGCAGTGTCGATCGCTCCATAGATTCGAACCGGAATGGTTACTAGAGAAAACCTGATATGTCCTTTCCAGATGGATCGCATTGGTCAGCCTCAATAAATTGTAGTTATCAACCTCTATTCACTAATCGCCAGATCCGGCCGTAACCTGAGAAATACAGGCTCCCGGAGCGTCCCGGCCTTTGTCAGGGAGGCGTACTGGACCTCACAGATCAAAAGCGGTTCAACCCAAACAGTTTCCGCATCGTCGACCAACTTCTGCTTGATGGGCTTGTCAACTTCCTGTAACTTAACAAGTTCATCGTAAATCTTCTTCATCATCGACGTATCAAAGCCGGTACCAACTTTGCCGAGGTAGTCGGCTCCTTCGCCATCGGCGTCGGAAAGATGAAGTGCGCCAAAGTATGGCGACCGGTCGCCCTTGCCTGCGGTATAGCCGATAATCAGGCAGTCCATGGTCTGCCTGACCTTGACCTTCTGCCAACCCTTGCTGCGCTTGCCGGGCAGATATCTTCCGTCTCGCTCTTTTGCCATGATCCCCTCCAACCCATGCTCTCGCGCCGCCGAGAATAATGCCACACCCTCGTCAACGACCTGGCTAACCCTGTACGGCGTGTCCGGCTTTACCGCATCTACCAACCATTCCCTCCGCCGCATCAAGGGCTCCGAAACGATCGATCGACCATCCAGATACATACAATCAAAAATGTAGCAGTTGGCCGGATTCTTAACTCTGCCTCGTTCTATCGTCGACTCATTCTTGCGCTGCAACCTGTTGATCACCTTTTTAAAATCTGGTTTGCCCGCAGCGTCCAGACAAACAATCTCCGCGTCGAACACTGCCGTGCTTACCCGGAAAGACTCTTCCGGTATGGTAAGCTCCGGGAACTGCGCCGTGATATCCCTATGATTGCGACTGCGGATCTGCACCTGGCCATCGTTAATAACGATCATCGCTCGAATACCATCCCACTTCACCTCGTAGATGTAGTCCGGTCCTACCGGTACGTCCTCGACATTTGTCGCCAGCATGAAATCCGGCGGATTCGACAACCAGTCAACCTGTGGTACATCTACTCGCTCTAACAGCCACTGCCGATCCTTTGACTCATGAATACGATACTCACCACTCAGCTGAGGACTATGAACGCGAAAGTAAAAACCGGTCTTCTTTCTTTTCGTAATCTCAAACTTCCCCTGCGCATAAATCCACATCTTGCCACCGCCGTACTGACCCTTCGGGATTTCACCCTCGAAAGTCAGATACTCAATCGGGTGATCTTCTGTAGCTACGGCAAGTCTCATCACTCCCGGCAGGGGAGGCATCCCCTTGGGTACGGCCCACGAGCGTAAGGCGCCATTTTCTTCAATCCTTAGATCGTAATGGAGTCGCGATGCGTGGTGCCGATGGATGACGAAGTTGTTGCCGTCAACATCGGCAACTCCGGGCCCCGGTTCCGGGGTCTTTTCAAATTTGCGCTTCTTCTCATAATCCTTCAGCTGCTCGGGAGTTTTGAATTTGCCCGTCTCGGTAAGCTCTCTGGGATTCACGACGCGCTCCGGGCGATCCGTATGCAAGTCAACCGAGTATGCAGCGATAGCTTCCCATGCATCGCCGTTCGTGGTTACATACTCCAGAGCATTTCTAATATTAAAGGCTGTCGGGTCGTCGACGTCGGCTAGTACATTCCAGTCGAGAGGCATTGACACGGGCGCTTCGATTGCACCGCGGAGGCTGTAGGCGGAAACGATCGACTGGCTCGTTCGATTGCGATAGATGTCGATCAGGACTTTCCCCTTACGCGATTCCTTTCGAATGTGCAGGGTGGTGCCCGCAGCGTTCGCTTTGACGAATTTCTGGGCGATATCTTTTGCAGCTTCAAAAACCGTATGAAAGTCCCACTTCGCGTTGATCGGAGTGACAACGTGAACACCTTTTCTACCCGTCGTCTTGACGAAGGGATGATAGCCATAGCCTTCCAGGAAATCCTTGATGGACAACGCGATCTCTACAACGCCTGTAAACGAATAATCCTCCGGAGGATCGATATCGTAGACTATGTAGTCGGGGCTGGTAATATTGGGATTGCGAGAGTGTACCTGGTGCATTTCGATACACGCCAGATTTGCCAACCAGACGAGTGTTGAGGAGTCGGTAGCGAGGATGTAGTCGATCGTCTTCTTTTCATCGCCGATCGAGACGTACTCCACCCAGTCCGGTGCCCAGTCCGGCCGGTTTTTCTGATAAAACTGTTCGCCATAGATGCCGTCCGGGAATCGAATAAGGGTGAGTGGTCTTCCCTTAACGTGATTCAGGATGGTGGGCGAGATCTCCAGGTAATACTGGATGATCTCGGCTTTTGTAATGGCGTCTTCCGGAAAAAGGATTTTTGAAAGATTGGAAAGCTCAATCGTGTTTTTTCCTACCTGTACCAGCTGTGTCTTCTTCGCCATCGCTTGAGCCTAAACCTTTCCTGATTCCTCTAGTACCTCTGATATGAAACTCATTTCCCAATTCCGTACCTTTACAACCGAGAAAATGAAGCCTAAAGGGCTGCGGCGTCCGCCATACAAGCCCTGAATATAACGGATCGGTGGCTCCCTGACCGTGGCTCATTCGACAAAATAATTGGTTCGGCTGTGCGTTATGCAGTCAATTATGGCTCGAATTTGGCATAGTTGTCTTTAACCGTCCACAATATCCGGTCGATAGGCATAATTCAGGCTAAAAACGGCATTTTGGATCGGTTGTCCGTCTCATTTTAATTGCGAGCGCCATCTGGTATCCTCGCGAGTTCATTTTTGAGACAGACAAGTAGTTTGATTCACATATTGAAATCCGAAAGCAAATCGCAGAGTCGTCCTATATATATAGTAGACACGTCGTCTGGACGATCCTCTTTATTACAACAATATGAACAATAATAACCGATATCCCTCCCGCACTTCTGCCGATCAGTATCCGGACTACAATCCGCGATCCGTTAAGGAGGAGACAAAGCGATCCTTGTTCGAAATAGGTGAGATGCTTCGTCGCGGTCGTTGGATTATCCTGGGCGCAACCAGTGCCGTCTTTGTGTTGGCCCTGGTCTATACCATGTTTCTTCCTCCGACGTACGAGGCAGCTTCGCTTCTCATTGTCGAAAGCCCCGGATCAGGGATCAGTGAAGATGCTCTTTCTTTCGGGTTCCAGGAGGCAACCTCCTCCGATGCTGCGAACAAATCCACTCAGGCGCTCATCCTTCAGCAATCGATTCAGATTGCCGAACGGACGGTGGACAGACTGAAACTGATGGGTACCGTGCCAGCATCGGGCAAAGAAATTCGTTTTGTCACAGACGAGGAGAGAAGAGACCTGGGTACTACCGAACTGGCGAACCTGCTTCAGGAGAAATTTATCAACATCGACACCGAAGGCGATTGGCGTGTTGGTGCCCTGAGTATCACCGCGGTAAGCGCTGACCCGGACGAAGCTGCCCTTATTGCAAATACGTATGCAGAGGAGTATGTAAATCTCTCTCAGGAAACCAGTCGTCAGAGAATATCAACCTCGCGCCAGTTTCTGGAAGAGCAGTTGGGTAAGGAGCAGGCTGAGCTTGATACACTGGAAGCTAAGATAACGAGGTTCAAGGAGCAGGAGGGAGCATTCGATCTGGACGCGACAAGCGCGATTGCTGTATCCCATGTTGCCAATCTCGAAGCGACACTCGGCCAGTCACAGATTGAACTCAGGATGCGCAGGGCATCACTTAATTCGTTGGAAGAGCAGCTCGCAGAAATTCATCCTCAGCTGCTGGAGCGCATGTCATCAGGCGTAGAAGCTGACATCGAGGCAACGCAACAGAAGATTGCCGAGCTGGAGCTCAAGATTGAGCCGATTTATCTGAAGAATCCTGAATTGCGAGACAACCCGTCGGGCGATCCTTATCTGCAGAATCTGGTTAATCAGTTAAACCAGTTGAAGGCGCGAGTCGGGCAGCTGAGTCAGCAGTTTATCAATGATCTGGAAGGCATTCGCGGACCGGTTACGACTGAGGATGGAATTGCCCAGGCGTCGGCGTTGAAATCACAGATCGTTGCTGAGCGAATTGGCATCGATAGTGCACAGGCGAAGATTAGTGCCATTCAGCGAGCGCTGCGTGTACAGGGCCAGCGCCTGAAAACGTTGCCGGCGCAGTCGGTGAAACTGGCACAGCTTGAACGACAAAGACTGTCTGCCGAAGGAAGTGTCCTCTTCCTCGAAGACAAATTGCAGGAAGCACGAATTGCCGAAGAAGCGAAAGCAGGATTTGCGCGCGTCATCAGACCCGCCCTCGCACCTGTCGCTCCGGAATCTCCTAGCTTACCAAAGAATGCAATGACCGGTCTGGTTCTCGGACTCATGATTGGTATGCTCGGATCGGTGCTTCGTCACTGGATGGACTCGAAGATATACGGACCGGGCGACATACAGAGTAAAGGATTCCATCTCGTTGGAGCCGTACCTGATATGACTGAACTTATTCAGGAAGAATTTGATGGTGAAGCGACATTCGAGAAAGATGGAGATACATACAGCACGGCGTTGGTTAGCCTGCTGACTCCAGTCTCGACGGCCGCGGAGGCTTACCGACGTCTCTATGTGAATCTCCAGTTCAGCGTACCCGATCGCGTCGTACAGACGATAATGGTCACAAGCCCGGAAGCAGAGGTAGGCAAAAGTACTACGACTCTGAACCTGGCCATAACAGCTGCAAGGTCTAATCGCAAGACGCTGGTTATCGACGCTGATTTCCATCGTCCGGCAGTGCGAAATTACCTGGGTGCTGCGAAATCTCACGACATGAGGGACATCCTCAAAGAGGTTCGCAAAGAAATGAAACAAGAGAACGGGACTAAGAAGAAGTACACCAACCACGAAGTGGTTTCGGGCCGTTCCCTGAATATTTCAACGGAAAAATTCAAAACCGATATCGAGAACCTCTACGTTCTGGCGCCGTCAGGTCCTATCGCCAACAGTGGTGATTTCATCGGTTCGATTGAGTTCAGGTATCTGATTGATCACCTCCGTAGTGAGTTTGATGTAATAATTTTTGATACTCCCCCGGTACTGTTGACGACTGATGCGGCGTTGCTGGCAACTCAATGTGATGCCGCACTCGTGGTAGTCTCGGCGGGGGAATCTGATATTGACGCTCTCGAGCACTCGGTTCACGAGCTTGAAGGCATCGGAGCCAATATCACGGGCGTAATCCTGAACAAGTTTGATCCTTCGGAAGTCGCTGGATACAAGCACACGTACGGGTACAGGTACAAGTACTATAACGAGTACTACCGCCCTGCAGGTGGTCATAAGATCGGCGCTTCGGCACCGGCCACAGCTTAAAATCTGTTATCGTAACATCCTCAATCTTTGCATCTATCTTTCAGTAAGCACACTATGTTCAACCGAGTCGTTTTCGCTACAGTCGCGTTATTTACAGTTGTTGGCAGCGTTCAGCTTCATGCACAGACTCTCGGCAGGGTGGAGTCAACGGAATCAAACTCGGGCGACTATTATTTCTATGTCCAGCCCGGTGAGCGTACGATTCAGGTAAACATGATTGGCGCAGTGCGAAGCCCCGGACTGTATGAAATCGGTACCGATGTTTCGCTTGGTCAGTTGCTCGCGCTTTCGGGAGGTCCGATCATCAACTCCCGTCAGAAACGTAACAAGCGAGACACCCAGATCCGCGTGATACGTGGAGGAGCAGTAACGTATAACGTCAATATTGAAGAATCCGAAACTCCGTACGTCAATTTCAGTGGCCTGCAGGAAGGCGACATAGTTCGTGTAGACGTCGTTGAGCGTACACCATTTGGGTGGCGTGATGGCCTGCAGATTCTTACAGCAGCCGCATCGTTCGTTTTGATCGTTGATCGAGTACAGAATTAAACTATCCCTTCAAACGTTTTTTATCGAGGCACTCGGCATTTCGTCGGGTGTCTCTTCGTATGTGAGTTAGCTATCGTGAGTAGTAGTCAGTCGTTTTTTCGTCGGATAGGAGTGCAGCTTCACTGGCAACTTCGCGGGATTGCCGTTCGCTATCCTGTATATCGGATCGTGTCCAGGCTGCGACATCCAGACCGTGCTGTTACTCGAAAAACGGATATCATTATCGACGGCTTTCCGCGATCAGGGAATACCTTCGCTGCCACGGCCTTCAAATACGCTCAACCCGACTCGGTCCACGTTTCGAGTCATATCCATGCTCCTATCGAAATCATAACGGCGGTCGAAAACAATATTCCCGCCATCGTACTGGTACGAGACCCGGAAGATGCGGCCATTTCGTTCATCATAATGCTGGGAGAAAATGTGTCTGCAAGGGTAGCCCTGGAATATTACATCCGTTTCTATGAAACGCTTCTTCCGTACCAGGACCGGTTCGTCACATGCTCATTCGAAACGGCCATTAGTGACTTCGGCGTTGCAATCGATGCAGTAAACGACCAATACCAGCGATCTTTCGGTACATTTGATCATTCGGACGAGTCGGTCGAAAACTGTTTCGACATAATCGACAAGGAATACAAAGAGTGGCGCGGAGTGATTCGTGAACTAAATGTTTCTCGGCCTTCGGACTCCCGGAAAGATCTGAAAGAGAAGCTGAGGCGCACAGTTCGAGATCCTGAGCTGAAAGATGTTTATGACCGGGCATACAATGTCTACAATAGATTCATGGAAGATGCCGTCCGTCGGGAGTCTAACGGTACAGCCTGATGAATGTGCAAGCGAACGCCGACGAAAATGTCAAACGGGGGAATATCTTTTCTAACCTGAATGGTGCGGCCATTAAGAAGTGGTTTGGAAAGGGCTCCTGGGCAATTGCCGATCAGGGTGTTTACGGACTCTCATCGTTTCTGATCAACGTACTGCTGGGCACCTGGGTTAGTGCTTCCGACTATGGCGCATTCGCCATTTCTTTCGCCACACTAATCTTGATACTTGCGTTCTACAATGCCATGTTCGTAGAACCGATGCTGGTGTTTGGCGCTCGTCGCTTTACGAATCGTTTTTCTCTGTACCTGAAAGTCTTGCTGAAAGGTCACATCCTTTTTTCTGTGGTATCATCGGCCATCACGATCGTCGCAGCCTATATCGTTGGGATATATCAGACCCATGAACTGAGCAGCGCACTCTACGGGTTGGGAATCGCAATGCCATTCTTTCTCCTCGCCTGGTTGATGCGCCGGGCGTGTTACGTCCATCGGAATCCCCGGTTGGCCACTTTTGGAGGGGCCGTATTCTTTATAGGCGTGGTCGCTGGTCTTTATATCCTGAATTCCCTTGAGATGTTGTCGACATTCTCAGCCTGGCTGGCTATGGCGCTCGGGGGACTGATGTCTGGAATCTTCCTCATGATAAGACTACGGATCCCTCTCCCTGCTCCCAAGTTCGGTCGATTCTCCAGGATAGTTCTTATGAGACACTGGGTATACAGCCGCTGGGCGATCGCGGCGAGACTGCCCATGAGGATCCCACGTATAGTAGTATTATCCGCTCTACCAATATGGGCAGGCCTCGAAGCGACTGGAACGTTACAGGCGCTTTCCAATCCGGTAATGCCAATTGTCCAGGTCATTGCTGCAGTGAGCTTGCTACTGATCCCGACACTATCTCGCATTCGCGGTACCAACGCCTTTTTCAAGCTGGTGACTGGCAGCCTTGCTGTCTTCGTGCTGGTAACTGCCGTCTACTGGGTACTGCTTGGCGTCTTTCACAAGCTGGTGATTACCACTCTGTACGCTGGCAATTACAACGAAGCGTCCAGCCTGCTGTGGTATCTGGGAGCACAACCCGTTTTCACAGCGGCGATTAGTGTACTCGGCGCGGGTTTTAGCGCGATCGAGCAGCCGAAGTATGTCTTCTGGTCTTACCTTGTCGGAGCTATCGTCGGTTTACCGCTGACATTTTATCTCATGGCAAAGTATCAGCTGCTGGGCGCTGTCATAGGATCAATTGGGATGAACCTGATAACTACTATCGCACTGGCCGTATTTTTTATTTCCGTACGAGAGAAATTTCTCGCAACAGGAGATCCCGTAGTAACCGGATAGCTATGCTCTAATCCGTCGTGTGCTGGCGAAAACAATCAGGCACTGTAGCAGAGATGTCTGGCGGGATACATTGCTATACCATACCACACTTGCAGTGGATCAATTGTTGCTCATAGCGAGGAGAGAGTAAATATCACTTGTTTTAGGCTTCTAGCCGTTATTTACGTCATCATATATCCATTTGATACATGATTGACCGATACATAATCAATATGAGATGTTCGCGGGTCTGAGTGATATCTAACTTGTTACATATTTCTACATCTTCAACAGGCGCAACTGCTATGCAAAATGGCAGCATGAACGGCAACGACGTTTCCGCGTGGGCTATGCTGAATCGTGTCTTAACTGCAATACACAACGCAGGGGTTGAGTACGCGGTGTTGGGAGAGACGGACGACCTGAAAGAGGACCTGGATTCCGACGTCGACCTCGTCATCCCAAACGGAAGCTTCGATGCCTTCCGGAATATCCTGCATAGCGTTTGTTTGCAGAATGAAGCACGAATTGTTCAGGCGATCCAGCATGAACAGACTGCCTGGTTCTACATCCTTGCCTGGCGTGGGGCTGACGGCAACCCGCAATACCTCCAGCTCGACGTCTGCTCGCATTATTACCGATCGGGACAGCTACTTATCGACGGCCGCTACCTACTCGACAATCGGCAGCCGCAATTTGTGAGCGACAGCAATATTTTCGTTCCTGATACCACACCAAGGTTCCTGTACTATCTGGTAAAAAAATGTGCGAAGGGAACAATTACGGATGCACAGGTTGAATTTTTACGTTCACTGTGGGACTCAGCATCACACGAGGAAAAAACAGAAATCGCTAACAGGTTTTCGAATCATAGGGTTGAGGATTTCGACCAGATATTCAGGAACGCCGAACTGAAAAATTCTTTGCCCGGGTTACACAACGCGTTTTCCGTACCCCGAAAATCTCTCGGAAGCCGCATTCGTGAAACAGCCCGACTCGTCAGAAGAGTTTTACAACCTACGGGACTATTCGTCGTGATGATGGGCCCGGATGGAAGCGGAAAGACGACAATCAATACGCTGGTGCGTCAGCGCGTTGCGACGGCATTCTGGATGAAGCGATATTTCCATTTCAGGCCATTCGTTGGTACTGCTGACGATGAAACCGACATCGTCACAGATCCTCACGGTGTTCCACCGCGCGGAACTGTGTCGTCGCTGGCCAAACTCGTCTACTACGTATTTGATTACGTAGTAGGGTACATGACCAGAGTCAGGCCTGTAGTAAGCCGTACCGGACTTGTCATTTTCGACCGGTATTATGCAGATATTGCTGTAGACCCGGCTCGGTATCGCTTTGGTGCGCCTCACTGGCTGCTGAGAGTCTTTCGACCGCTTATCCCTCAGCCAGATCTGTATCTCTTTCTCGATGTGGATGCAGATGTAATCCTGTCGCGAAAGCAGGAAGTCTCACGAGAAGAATGTATAAGGCAGGTCGATGCATATCGGAAGTCGGCAGAAAAGTTGAATAATGCCGTACTTCTGGATGCGAGCCAGCCACCGGGCGTGGTAGCGAATCAGGCAGCATGGTCGATTCTGAATCGATTGGCAGATCGAATTGAATCCACTGCGGGGGAAGGGAAATGAACTGGGAATCATTCTTTCCACCCGACACGAAAGTGATGGCACTCCCGTCCGGTCGCAGTCCGCGACTGTACATTCCCGCGGCCAATGCAAGGCAACGCTGGAAAAGGAGTAACTTCTTTCCGGCTTATCGCAAGTCTGCTCTGGCGTATAAATTCCTATTGCGATTGGGGGCTGCGGCGCGGCCGGGTTCTCGGATCGTCAACCCTGAGGGTGTATCGTGGATCGTCGACGAGTTCGTTCGGGATCTCAAGCTGAACATATCATCAGTTTCGTTGCTGATTGGTACAGAAGGACCGGCACAGAAACTTACCCTGCAGCTGTGTGATGAAATCGACAACACGGTGGCGTATCTCAAGTATGGTGAAACCCCGGCTGCAATGGCTGGCATCCAAAATGAACAGGAGATTCTTGCGTTGCTACCAGAAGGCCTCGGGCCACAGCTTCTGAAGTATGATAAATTTCACCAGGGAGTGGCGATGGTGACGAGTAGCATTGACGGAAGTCCGGTTAGCGCGACATTGCCGCCGCCAAAGAACGTGGTAGATTTCCAGATGCGACTGAGCGGCACCAGCAAATTCGGAGCCGACAATCACCCGGGCCTCTCAAGTCTCCGCAACGAAACTACTGAGCCATGGATTGGCCAAATCGGCGACGCAGAGTGGCCGGTAGCGATTCAGCATGGCGATTTCGCTCCCTGGAATCTTAAGTCGTCAAATGGCAGAGTCTGTGCATTCGATTGGGAGTATGGTTCGGCCGACGGTTTTCCATTTGTTGATACCGCATTTTTTTCGCTCCAGACGGATGTTAAAATTTACCGTTCGCGGCCGGTAGATGCTTTTCTTCGAGCGAGTAATATTCTCCGTGAGATGGTAGATGTAAGTGGCCAGCATGCCGAAGCCATTGTCCGTTTGGCGGCATTTGATGCATATGCGAAAGGGCTTCGCGATGGTCACACCGAGGAGGCATTTCTGCAGCAGTGGTACAAAGGTGTCTGGGAGGCTGCAGCATGAAACGACTGAACATAGTTGCCACGGCATACGCTTGCGAACCGTGGCAAGGGTCCGAACCCGGCATTGGTTGGAATATCGTAAAGGAGATCTCTCAATACCACGACATCACAGTAGTTACCCGGCCCAACAATAAAGTAGCAATCGACAAATATCTTCAGGACCATCCCATCGATGGACTACGATTTGAATACTATGATCCACCACGCTGGGCAACCCGATGGAAAAAAGGTACGCGAGGGTTGTTCGCATATTATTACTGGTGGCAAATCGGTGCATATCGAGTTGTTAAAGACATCATCTCGCAACAACGGGTCGACCTCGTTCACCATGTAACTTTCGGGAGATACTGGAGTCCGTCATTTCTATACCGAACAGGGTTGCCAGTCGTCTGGGGACCTGTTGGAGGAGGAGAGTCGACACCTTCCGTGTTGATGCCTACGCTTTCGTTTCGGGGACGGCTTTACGAGCGGGCCCGGTCTCTATTGCGTGCACTCGGAGAACGAGATCCCTTCGTGCGCAAGATGGCCTCCAAATCGGAGGTAATTCTGGCGACGACCGAAGAGAGCAAGGACAGAATTACGCGGTTGGGTGGGAAGAACATCGTAATCCTGGGTAACGCGGCACTGGATCGCGACGAAGTTGAGATGCTTGCCAGTCTACCAGAAAATGAAAATGGAAAAACCCGGTTCGTGTCGATAGGGAGGATGCTCCATTGGAAGGGGTTCCACCTGGGACTTGAGGCGTTTGCGAAATCTGGTCTGACAGAATGTGAGTACTGGCTCATCGGAAATGGGCCGGCGGAAGACAACCTTAAACAGCAAGCTGCAGAATTGGGCCTTGAGGACAGGATAAAATTTACAGGCAAGTTGAGCCGTGATGAAACGTTGGACATCATAGCAAAAAGCCACGTCCTGGTACATCCGAGCTTTCATGACTCGGGGGGATGGGTTTGTATTGAAGCGATGTCTGCCGGTAAACCAGTCATCGCACTAAATCTCGGCGGTCCCGCCCTGATGGTGAATGACAACACGGGTCGGAAGATTGATGTCCACAGTCCGGAGCAAGTCGTTGCCGACATTGCAAGAGCCATGGTAGAGCTGGCCGACGACGGCGTTCGAGAAGGCCTGTCGGAACAGTCAAAACGCCGGGCCTTGCATAACTTCACCTGGCAAAGGAAGGGAGCTGAAATTGCAGAGCTCTACAACAAAATTGTCTCACAGGTGAACGAAGGCGAGCCACGACCCGTTAAACAACTTGAATCATTAGAATTGTAGTATGCGACAAGTTTCTCCATATCTCCAGCCACTGATGTGGATGCTCTTGGGTCCACCGGCATTCCGGATGGATTCATCCCGGACGGCACTGTCAGCCGTCGAGGGCGATCAGGACATATGGAATATAATCAGAATCGTCTGGTGGTTCGTGTGGGGTGTAATCGCACTCATTAGCATTATCCGGATTCGACCCGAGCTTGGCCGGCGCTGGAAACTGTTAGGTAGTATTCCCGGCTGGACCGCCTTGTGGCTCTTGTCGATTTTTATTTCATCGCTTTTCTCCCCGTCGCCGACTTACACGTTGGCTAACGGCGTGATGATGCTCATGCTTGTACTGGCGGGATTGGATCTAGCTATGAAGATTGCCCTCGGGCGGCTTGACATTGATCGGGCACTCAAAGCAGTGATGTACATCTCGATATTCATGCTTACGCTGGTCGGGATCCTTTATCTGACAGTTCCCGGCATGGTTGGAGGAAGTGGGTGGACGTTTAGCGGGCATCGGATTCGTGGTGAAGGCATTGCCTACACACCAATTACCGCTCAAGCAGTCTTGTTCATTGGTCTCTACTTTGCATACAGCGGGCGTGGCAGGAGTCGCCTGGTGATGTTCGCTCTGTCTATGTATGGCCTATGGTGGGTCGGGTTGGCTCAGAC
>CBDUKH010000092.1:0-14299 GCA_965367755.1 uncultured Rhodothermales bacterium | reverse complement strand
GGTAAAGCCTGTCGCGTAATCGGCTGCAAGCTTGCTTATGGCACTGGAGCCGCCTGGAACCAGTTTGCCGAGCCCTCCGGACAACATTCCCGAGGCGAAGTGTTCCGATGCTTCGCCTGCCGTATACCCAGCCTGGGTTGACGATGCTGCATACCAGTTAAGGCCAACGCTTATAAGCCCTTCCAACGCGGCTGCGCCCGGCGCCAGGGCAGCCATCGTTACAACACCGAGTGCAAGTGCGCCTCGATTCTGCATGGCCGTAATAGACTCGCGATATGCCGCCATATCCATAGCTTCGGCAAGCGTAGTCGAGGTCCGGTAATCGTAGATGGCACTCCGCGATTGTTCATCATACTTCGTCCCCGCGAACCCGTCGATTCGTGTCGACCATCCGATATATGGCACACGGGTTTTCGACCCTGAGATAAGTCGTAGTTCATCTGGTGGAGCGAGTGCACTGCCCGCCTGGGTATCGGAGGGTGCCGAGGTGTACAACGACTTCCCACTGCCATCGGTTAGGAGCGCAATGTCTCCCTGAAAACCTGCGTGGAGGTAGTACTCATGAAGTTCAGCTTTCGGATCATCATTGGTTCGCCTGTCCATACGAACTCTTTCACCCGGTCGTGCACCGGGTAGATAGCGGGCGAGTAGCGTGGTACCAACTCCCTCTGCATTTACCAATTCTGCGATAGTGTTGGGTCCGTCGTACAGATACTTGATAGATTGCTTTGTCCACGGGTCGAAGTTGACAAAACCTCCGGGCACTCGATCACGATCCGGGAACGTACTGATACGCCGGCCAAGCGGATCATAACTGAACAAGACCGATTGGTTGTAAGGACGGTTGCCTGGTATCTGCGCCACTATCAGCAGCCGCTGATTTGCGTCATACGTATACAAATTGGCGTCATCGGCAATCAGATTCCCAACCGCATCGTATGTAAAAGATTGTTTGTCAGTGAAAGCGCCGTCACCTGAAATCCAGTCGCTTATTTCGTTGGGAGTGTTCAGATCGGTCGGGACCGTGCCGCTGAATTTATTGCGGGCGGTTGTTGTGACGGCGGACACTTTCGATCCGTCATACTCGAATTTCTGAACACGTGCGAAAACAGCATTCGGTTTTTCGCCCAGCGTTTCGACAAGAACTTCCGCCTGCATGATTGGGCGCGTTCCGTCGAAAGAGGAGAGAAGCGAACTGACGGTTATCGAAGGTTTTGCACCGCTTACTCGCGTTGTCGTAACACTGCCAGTTTTCCGGCCTTCGTCATCGTAGGTATACTTGCTCTCCGAAGTAGTATAGTTTCCCTGATCGGCTACAAAATTGGAGGTAAGTCGTCCGACGTTGTCATACGAAGCCTTTGCACTCCAGATGATGGCGGGATTGCGGCCGAAGTCGCCAGCGTCTGCATATATCTTGACATCAGACAGCCGTCTGTTAGCATCATACGTGTAGAGGCTAACGGTGCCGTTGCGAAGTGAACTTGCAGCGATGCGATCAGAGCCACTATAGGCATAAGAAGCAATCATGTCGCCGTCCAGGTCGACTCGCGTTATTCGACCGAGTGCATCAAAGTTGCGCCTTACAACATCGCTTCCAGTAAGTTCAGGATACCGGGTATCCACCCACGAGTTGTCCGCTGCGTACGTGCGCTCTATTGTCTGACCGGTGTCGTACAGTATCTGGGTTTCCTTCGTGATTCTTCCCAGCCCGTCGTATTCGAACCCGACGGCTGCATCCCGAAATCTCGCCTGATACCCGTTCTGTGTATACCGCAATCGCCCAAGTCCATCATAGCGCCGCCATGTGTTGAAGGCGCCGCCCACGTAATTTAGAGTCAGGCCACCGTTCGATACGGTTCCCGAGCCCGGGATAATATCTTCGTTGGTCGGTAGCCCCAGGCCGTTGACGGTGATGCGTGTGATTGTCCCGTTGGCGTCAGTCACCTCAAGGGGGTTTCCGATGGCGTCGCGCTTTATGGTGGTAACTGCTTTGGAGAGTACGTCAGTAGATTCAATCTCCAGACCAAACGCATCGTATTTCCACTTCTGATGCACATTCGGAGCCTGCATTTCTGCAAGCTGTCCGGCAGGAGTGTATGACAGTTTTTGCAGACGCCCACCCGCGAGAACTTCGACTGGCCGGCCCACGCCGTCGTACCTGGTCTCGATCAGGCCTCCACCGACCGATGCTACTACCCGTTTTTCGTTGTTGCTGTTGTATCGATACGCAGCTTCAACCCCGCCGTTATTCGTTGCGATGATGCGGCCGAGGTCATCATAAGTAAGCGTCGTCCGATATTCGCGGGTCGTGCTCGTCCATTGTTTGGTGTTGACATTGTACGTCAGTTCGGGTTCGACTTCGACGACTGCCACCTTTTGACCGTTACTATCGTATTCATTCTTGACCTGATTGCCAACCGGGTCGATCGTGTTAATGATTCGGCCCGCGGCATCATGCTTGAAAGTGGTAACAGCATTGCCCGGTGCGACAGTCTTCGCCAGGAGTGTCTGTGAATCGTAAAAATATTTGACATCCAGTGTGGAATTATTTTTGTCCAGAGCGAAATGGGTTTCGAGCACGAGTTGATCTTGTTCATTGAACCAACTTGTGGACTTGGCCAGCAATGTGTCTCCGCCTGCCTGGGATCCGGACGAGCCACGGACTAACAGCTCTATGACATTGCCGTTGTCATCGAGAGTAGAGGTTGTCTTGGTGCCGATCGGGCTTATGTCGACAATCTGCCGGTCGAAGGCATCATATTCGTAAGCGTATTTGCGACCCGTGTCAGGCGGTCCAATCTGAGTGGAAAGCAAATTGCCATTTCCATCGTACGTGTAAGTCGTGGACAGCCCTGCACGATCTTCCTTTATGACGTGCCCTCGTGCGTCATACGTGTACGATGTAGTTAACGTACCACCCGCGGCCGACGGCTCTGTAGTTGATGTGACCTGGCCAGTTACATCGAAGGTCCGCGAGATTTCCAGTGTCGTCCCATCGCCGGTAGTTGTTTCTTTCGTCGAACGGCCTAGCAGATCAAGCTCATTCGTAACCGTACGAGTAATTTTATTTACAGGCCGGGGAGCGCTGACACCAGTAACAAGCGGCTCACGATTACCGAAGTTGTCGTCAATATCAATTTCGGATTTCGTGACATTACCATCCAGGTCATACGCGAATCGACTTTCATTTGAGAACCGGTAGGGATCGTGGATCGACTTGACCATGAGACCACGAACATCTCTCTCAAACCTGTACGTTCCTTCCGAACCCGTCCAGGACTGGACCTGCCCGTACAGGTCCCGCGAAAAAGTCTCGTTGCCCCTGGGGGATGAGATACCAGTTACATATCCAGTTTCGTCGTACGTATAAGTCGTGATATCGACGAGCGACCGTGCCTCGGTCTCAAGTTGCCCCCTGTCGTTGTACTCGTAGCGAACAGGGTCAACGACCATCGTTGTGCCATCTGGTTGAGTAATGTCCGGTCGCTTTAATTCACGCGCATTACCGAGGTCACCCTGTCGATCGTATTCGTATTTCGCGACAGTCTCGTTTCCCTTCGCATCCGTTTGCTTCGCGACCTGATTGTATAGCGGTTCATACTCCGTCTTGATTGAAAGCGATGTGGGGACATCTTCTCCTGCCGGAATGGTACCGATTTTTTGTACAATAGCGAGGAGATTTCCCTTGGAAAGGTCGTTGTGATAAGTGACCTGCGCAGCGACGTCATTGCGCATGGGTCCCTTGCGCACGGATCCGTTGTCTGGATCGTATTCATAGGCTACGATGTTGCCGCGGGGCAGCGTCGTTGACGTTATCTGGGTCGCGTTGTTATGTTGAAACGTCGTCGTCCACGATCCATTCGAGTCTTTGATCGTTTCCGACTCAACTACTGTGTACTCACCTTTCTTAGTGAGGCCGTACTGCCTGGTGACTCCGGTTGAGAGGGTCACGGTGACTGTGTTGCCAGCATATGCAATGGAAGCATAATCCTTTCCGCCGAGTCGTTGGGAAGAAACGCGGCCGGAAGGAGAGTAAGTGTTTTCGAGATACGGCTTTTTACCAGTTGCAGCCTGCTGGGGTGAGATGACTGACGTAAGTCGATTCTCGCCATCGTAAGTGTATAACGTTTCAACTGTGAGATCCTCGAAACGGGAATTCTTAAAAGTTTTTTTGACCCGGTCCAGAATGGGCTGGTTGTCTTTATAGACGTATTCAATTTCGACCCCACCACCAATGATCTTTTCAATCCGGGGGATAGGCATTGTCCCGGTGATATGGAAGCAGTCGTCGTTCGTGTTGACGAGCCCCTCGTCGATATCAGTCGTGGAGACGTAGTAGAAATGCCCGCTTGGATCTTCGATCGAGGAAAGAGTGTGACTTTGCGTTAGCGGGTTGCGAGGCCCTTGATACCGAAGTGTGAAACGGACCGGCACCTTCGTTTCGGCGGCGGGAAGACTTACGTAATCATTTTTTGCGAGGATGTGAATAAGTTGTCCACGACAGTTGTAGATGTAGCGTACGCCATTCTTTTCCCGCAAGACGTAGAAAATCGATTCACCCTCATCAATGTCGCCATGGCCCAGGAACGGATGGGCAGCGGGATCCTCGATTACGTATCGCTGCAGTTCATTGAACTCGCCTTCGGGTGACACATAAGTAGTGATGTAAGCTCTGAAGGCTTGCTTTACGCCAAAGTTGAGAACCGACTTAATGTTCGATGACTGTTCTTCGTATCGTAGTGCTCGGCCCGTGCCATCGAAGACCATGACCACCGAAGTCTCTGTGCCGGCAAGTTGACCTCGAAGGCCCTTGGCATAATCACGCCCTAGAGCGACTAGTCTTTTGTTGTATACGAAATCCCACCTGTGCCCGGCAAAACCGCCGGACATCGTTTCGACATCGCTCGTATAGTGTCGGGTCATATCGAATGAGATTCCTACGGCATCTACTTTCAGATCCCGGTCGTTCTGGAAGTACGCTCCGCTCGGTAGGTGAACCTGATTAGCGCCGACAGCAGGATGTCGGGGCGCGACCATCGGGTCGGAAGGAGCGAGAGGATCTGTCGTTTGGGGCCAGACTAACAGCGGTCCCCGGAAACCACAGCAGAGTGGTTCTTCCTCGTCATCTTCTTCTTCGCCGTAGACCGGTACTTCCGGTACATCGCGAGGGTCGTCTCCTTCAGGATCTTCAGGCCACCAGGGAGGTCGAGTGCGAGTAGAATCAGAGTCTCCGGGATCTCGTGTTCGCGTCGGGCCGAGAGGGTCGTCTTCCGCGATGAGAACGTCGTTGCCTTCCAGGCAGGGGCAAGGGTCTTCAGCCAGTTCGTAATAAACGTCAAACGCACCTGGTTGGAGACCTGTGACTTGCCGTTCAAGAACGTTTGTGCCACCACCCGTAGTCGTGACAACCTGATTGTCGCCGCCTTCGAGCGCAATAATATCCGGATTGAGATTCTGGAGTACGACTTCCAGGACGTCAGTAGTACCTTCGATGACTACACGCAGGGGAGTCGTACCACCCTGTTGAATCATCGCCATATCGATCTCTCCCCGAGCGACCAGTACCACTATTTCGATCGATCCATCGATACCATTGCCCGATATGGTGTGCGTTCCGGGTGATGTGTCGTCAGGGATTGTGACGTTAACCACTCGCGAAGAGGCGGAGCCCGGTGATCCAAGTGGTCGGCCGTCCAGCATCAAGCCGTTCTGGATTTCTAGCGACGGGAAGTATCCACAAATGCACGCTGTCCGACCCGCGAATACCCTCGGCGTACACCCTGTCAGCGAAGGTTCACTTTCCTCGCCGGAGTCATCACCCACACCAACAATGAGTATGGCCTCGTCATCAGAAATAGTAGCAAGTCCATATTCATTTTTGTATTCAATACTTGCATAGTCACCTGGTCGTAGTGAGGGAGGAATGCGTGACTGCAGAAACGGTGACTCTCCAGATGCAAAAATCGGAATACCTGCGAGTGTCCATTCTCCAATCCCGATCAGTTCTTCGTCGGAAATTTCCAGGCGTACCAATTCGCCGGTAGACGCTTCGGCCGGGGCTGAGATACCAGCTGCTGATTCAGTCTCGACCTCCAGTTCAGGATATTCGGATGGAGGAAGGAGCGAACCCGATGACAACTCGTTGCCGTCACCCAGTAGAATGATCGAGCTTCCTTCCCACATCAGATCGTCCGGGATATCGAGCCGGAAGCGTCCCTGATCTTCTCCCAGCGGCGGACCGGAGAAACGAATGCCGTCACCTTCAACTTCTGCGGACCAGCCTTGCGGAACGTGCCCTACTTCGGCACCACCGGAGGTCTCCAGAAAGATCGATGTGACAGGTTGACCATCAACTTCGTGTGGCGTGGCTATCAAGACATGGCGTCCATCGCGTGACTCCACTCCTCCTGCTGCCTGTCCGAACAGGGTAGCAGGTATCACACCAAGCGTTATGAAAACGAATGCCAGTGCAGTATACACTGGCAACCACTTCCGGGGCCACAACCAAATACTGGAAGCGGTCGCTGTAGGGTGAGTTACAGTCATGACGGCGTTCCGGGGAGGAGTTAGATCGCAACAGATAGTATTGAACCGAAATCTTTTTCGCAAAAAATCAGGTCAATCGGTGCGATGATATGGAGACAGTTTCGCCGTGAATCATAGCTACTTTAGCTTTTAACTGCATTTCGAAGACTATATACAATGGTCGAGGGACACCTCTGGTGTTCACCGGCGACCGGTTCTCATGTCCGGATTCGTACAATGTTAAAAAACTAGCATAAGTTGTATAATGGTCTCGCAACAATGATTTGTGGACGTCCGTCAACTTTTTGATATCCACTATATGTCCCGTCATATCGGTCTGTAACACTCACGCGAATATCCGATTGCGCCATGTTCAAAAACTACCTTAAAGTTGCCCTTCGCCGATTCAAACGTGGCGGCACACACGCCATCGTAAACATTGTCGGACTCGCTCTTGGCATGGCTACCTGTACGTTACTTTTTCTGATGATTCATCACGAATGGAGTTACGATCGTTTTCACGAAAATATAGATGCCACATACCGTGTATACCTTGAGTACACGCCGCCCGAGGGCGAACAAGGGTATCAGGCCATGATGCGGCCGGGGTTCACGCAGGAAATCAAGGATACGTTTCCGGGGATAGGACGTGCCACGACATTTGTGGCATCAGAACGCGACTTCCGCGTCGGTGATGAAATGTCACGTCATCGACTGGCAGAAATCGACGCAGACTTCTTTGAGATATTTACGTTTCCCGCACTGGCTGGAGATCCTGTCACAGCGATCGCCGACCCTACATCCATTGTGCTTACCGCAGAAGCGGCTACTCATATGTTCGGTGTGGGGAGTGGTACATGGCATGAAGCCCTGGGTCGAGGCATTACGATTCCTGACGACGACGTGTCGTATGATTTTAGTGTAGGTGCGGTATTGGCACCGATCCCGAACAACTCGTCGATTGATTTCGACGTCGCAATTTCCTTCGAGAACTACGACAACATATATGTCGGTGGAAATAACTGGGGTGGACGTACCAGTACGTATGTCGAGTTGACTGAATCCACCGATGCCATGGCGCTCGAAGCAACGTTTCCACCGTTCACGGATTCTGTGCTTGGCGAATATATAGAGGACATGCGTAGCGCCGAGAATATTTCGATGGCGGATGGATCTTATGCTCTACGATTGCAACCGTTGCAATCGATGCACCAGGATATAGAGGTATTCCTGCCGTACGAAGCTTCTGCGCACAATCCAATGTATTCGTGGATTCTGTCGGGGATCGGGTTTCTCATTCTCCTGATAGCGTGTATCAACTTCATGACGTTGTCCGTCGGCCAGTCAACGATACGGGCTCGCGAAGTTGGCGTCCGAAAAGTTCTCGGCGCCAATAGATCAAGAATCATGCGGCAGCACTGGGGCGAATCGGTCGTGCTCGCTGCGATTTCACTTGGTATAGGCCTGGTAATCGCTTTGATCGTCTTACCGGCTTTCAATAATCTGGTTGGCACCGACCTCGGATTAGGTTCTGTTTCGCCAGTTCTGCTCGTGGTCGCGATTGTGTTGTTGATTACTGTTGTCGGAGTGGGAGCGGGTAGCTATCCCGCAGCCGTCCTATCTGCATTCCGGCCGGCCTATGTTCTCAAAGGAAATGTTGCATCTCCTCGCAATGGACTCTTGACGCGATCGCTAGTTGTGCTTCAATTTACCGTGTCGATTGCATTGATCGTTTGCACGGTCATCATGACCAATCAGCTGAATTTTATGCTGAACAGAAACCTTGGATTTGAAGATGATTTTGTCCTCGCAGTAGATGCGAACCAGGTTGGGCGATCGGAAGCGGACGGCGTTCTCACTCATTTTCGCGACAACCTTCTATCAAATGTGGGTGTCGCAGGAGTTACCCGGAGCGGCAGCTCGTTCACACGAGGAAGTGACCGAAATGGTTGGGCAGATGGGGCAGGTGTAAACCGGCAAGCCTATAACTTCGGGGTCAGTCCGGACTGGATCGATGTACTCGGAATGAAAATCATTGAGGGTCGCAACTTTGACCGCGATCGACCTTCTGACGCTACGAATTCTATCCTCGTCAATGAAGCCCTCGTTCGGGAGTTCGGGATTGAAGAACCGGTCGGGTACGTCATGACAAACTGGTTAAGTTTCGTGTATGAGGAGTCGCCTACCATTATTGGTGTCGTCGAAGATTTCAACTTTCGATCTCTTCGCGAGGAGGTACAGCCCGCTATCATGAACATGCACCCCGGGTATTATAACTACATGGGTGCCATCCTCATAAAAGTGCGTCCGGATAACGTGCCGTCGACGATCGCAGCGATTGAACAAACCTGGAACGAAGTGTTACCCGGCAAACCGTTCCGATATTCTTTCCTCGACCAGGACCTCGCGACCCAGTACGAAACGGAGAAGCGCTGGCAATCCATTGTGACGTATTCTTCGATCCTTGCCATCGTTATCGCATGCCTCGGGTTATTCGGACTTGCAATCCTTGCAGTAGGTCGACGAACGAAAGAGATTGGTATACGGAAAGTTCTGGGGGCGTCGGTGACAGGTGTGACTGCCCTGTTATCTCGAGAATTTGCGATCATGGTGTTAGTCGCCAGCGTCGTAGCCACCCCGCTAGCCTACTTCGCTATGTCGTCATGGTTACAGACGTTCGCATTCCGGGTAACGATTGGTCCAGGTGCGTTCATCGGGGCAATGATGGTCGCACTGTTGATCGCCATGGGAACGGTGGGTATTCATTCCATCCGCGCAGCCCGGGCAAATCCGGTGCGGTCATTGCGTTACGAGTAAAGTAAGAGAGAGCGGGAGTACACCGTGTGCCTACAGAACGCTGGCACAGGTCTGTCGCAAGCGATGTAGACTTCCGGTGTATTCGGATGATGATCCGATGTAAGCCCCGCGCACATATATCGTTCGCAGTCATTCGTCAAAGCCCCTGACGAAAGATTGCTGACGGTCCGTTTTGCTAGCTAATCTCGGAGCGTACCCTGCCTTTTTCTTCAAGCGCTGCCTGCGCAGCGGCGAGCTTTGCAATAGGAACGCGGAACGGGCTGCAGCTGACGTAGTCAAGGCCGGCACGATGGAAGAACTTGATGGAGGCCGGGTCGCCTCCGTGCTCGCCGCAAATTCCGATCTTGAGGTCTTTAGTCGTTGCGCGCCCACGGGCGACCCCGATCTCGACGAGCTGGCCCACGCCTGCTTGCTCGAGAGTTGCAAACGGATTTGAGGCGACGATGTCTTCTTCTTCGTAGTGTGGCAGAAAACCTCCGGAGTCATCGCGGCTCATGCCGAGTGCCGTCTGTGTCAGGTCATTGGTGCCGAAGCTAAAGAAATCCGCATGCCTGGCCACCTCGTCGGCAGTCAGTGAAGTTCGCGGTATCTCGATCATGGTGCCGACCAGGTATTCGAGCTCACCGGGTTTGAGCTTGTACTTGGCTCGCACTTCCTCTGCGACCCGGTCGATGACTCTTCTCTGTAGCTCCAACTCTTTCGCAAAAGCGACGAGAGGGACCATGATTTCCGGTAATACTTTCGTTCCTTTCGCCTGAACTTCTGCGGCAGCCTCCAGAATGGCGCGCGCCTGCATTTCGGTAATTTCTGGATAAGTAATCCCAAGTCGACAACCTCTATGCCCGAGCATGGGATTGAACTCGTGCAGCTCTTTAACGCGGAGCCGGACATCGCTGACTTTCAGGTTCATTTTTCTTGCCAGGTCCTTCTGCTGCGCCTCGGTCTCTGGCAGGAATTCATGCAGTGGAGGATCGAGCAGGCGGATTGTTGCTGGCCGTCCGTCCAGTGCCTTGAATATGCCTTTGAAGTCCTTCTTTTGGAAGGGGAGCAGCTTCTTGAGAGCCTTGCGGCGTTCCGTTTCATTGTCAGCAAGGATCATTTCCCTGACAGCATCGATGCGGTTCCCCTCAAAGAACATGTGCTCCGTTCGAGTAAGGCCAACGCCCTCGGCTCCGAACTTGATAGCTGTCTTGACCTGGTCAGGTGTATCAGCATTCGTCCGAACACCCAGCGTCCGCACTTCATCCGCCCAGCTGATGAGTTGCAAAAACTTCTGATACGTTGGCTTTTTCTTTGCCGAAGTTTTGTTTTCGATGAGGGCCTGAACGACCGTAGAAGGAGCGGTCTGCATTTCTCCGGCAAATATGTCGCCGGTGGTGCCATTGATTGAGATGAAGTCGCCCTCGTTAAGGCTGACTCCGTTGACAGATAGTGTTCTGTCGGAATAGTCAATGTTTACGTCGGATGCGCCGCATACACAAATCTTACCCATCTGTCTAGCGACAAGGGCAGCATGTGACGAGACACCACCGCGAGATGTGAGAATACCATCGGCGGCAATCATTCCACGAAGGTCTTCCGGGGAAGTCTCGACACGAGTGAGCACCACCTTCTCGCCTTTCGCGGCGGCTTTGACGGCATCAGCGGCATGGAAAAAGATACGACCGGTGGCGGCGCCGGGACCAGCCGGGAGTCCTCTGGCCATTCTCTTCGCCTTCTTTTCAGCGCCACTGTCGAAAACCGGGGACAGGAGGTGAGCCAGGTCTTCTGCCGGAATACGTAACAGTGCATCTTCTTTTTTTATGAGCTTCTCATTCACCATGTCGATGGCAATGTTGACCGCCGCAAATCCGGTTCGCTTACCGTTGCGGGTCTGCAGCATGTAGAGTTTGCCTGACTCGACTGTGAACTCGATATCCTGCACATCCTTAAAGTGTTTCTCCAATCGGGAGCGGACCTTGAGGAGCTCTTTGTAAGGTTTCGGAAGTTCGTCGGCCATCTTCGTGACTGCCTTCGGCGTCCGGACTCCGGCGACGACATCTTCTCCCTGCGCATTGATGAGGTACTCCCCGTAGAACACTTTTTCGCCAGTGGCCGGGTTGCGCGTAAATGCTACCCCGGTGCCAGATGTTGAGCCCGTGTTTCCAAAGACCATCGCCTGTACATTAACCGCAGTTCCCCATTCGGCAGGGATGCCATACTTGCGTCGGTATACTTTGGCGCGGTCATTCTCCCACGAATCGAACACGGCGCCGATCGCTCCCCACAATTGTGCTTCTGGATCCTGTGGAAAATCACGTCCCGTGCGAGACTTGATTAGATCCTTGAACTCTGATACGACTCGGCGGAGTTCGTTCTCGTCGAGCCCTGAGTCGTCAGCAACTTTTGCCCTGGCCTTTGCGGCATCCAGGATACTTTCATAGGGATCGTGGTGCTCGCCCGGTTTGGCACCGGCACCCATGACGACGCTGCCGTACATCTGAAGGAATCGTCGATAGCTGTCCCATGCGAACTTGGAATTCCCAGTCTTCCGGGCCAGAGCTTCGACAACGTCGTCGTTGATGCCGAGGTTCAGGATGGTATCCATCATGCCAGGCATGGACTCACGGGCGCCCGACCGAACGGAGACGAGCAGCGGGTTCTCGAGGTCTCCGAAGGTCTTGCCCATCACCTTCTCGATCCGGGCAAGGTTAACATCTACTTCCTTCGCCAGGGACGCGGGATAAGTCTTCCCGTTCTGGTAAAAGTAGGTGCACACTTCAGTCGTGATGGTCATTCCTGCCGGAACAGGCAAGCCGATGCGCGACATCTCCGCAAGATTAGCACCCTTGCCGCCGAGTAAAGCCTTCCTGGAGCCATCGCCGTCGGCCTTCCCTTCGCCGAAAAAGTAAACGTACTGAACCTTTTTTTGACGCTTTGCAGGTTGTGGTCGCGTCGCCCTCTGAGCCGCTTTCTTCGCCATCATCTGATACAGGCTGCTGATTGATTCCGGTGTATTCTCTTTCACCTGCTTGTTGTGAGGGGGGCGCTACAGCAAACAGAGACGGGACCGTCTGAATGAAAGAATACCGATCATGATGGCTTCAAACGACCGAATGCCCATGGTACCTGTTGTACGAAATGCTTCGGCAGGTTGAGGCTTCTCATGACGGTGTCGGATAAAAGATATTTATCGCAACGGATAGTATCGAACGGCGCACTTTTTCGCAAGGAATAGTAAATATCCAGAGGATCACTATGCCTGGTATGGACTCCGGAGTTGAATTCTTCAGCTTTTTCGGGCTTTGAGAAGCACCCAGTCACCCAGAATTACCACTATGATTAACGCAGCAATGTTGATTATCGGCACGAGCAGGGCACTCAGGAAGAACCCGCCGTTGTCCCCTGGTGAGCCTGTCGGTACCGATTCCATCATGTGGTAGACCGTGTGGACAGTTTCGGAGAGCAGGCTAAAGATGACTGCAGCGATGCCGGAAACAAGAAACTGCTTCGAGCGAGGTGCCTCCCTCAGGATATAGAATGCAATCCCTGCGGCTAGAACGGATACTACCATCCCGGCATTCTTGCCCACAATACCGAGGATCATCAGTACAGCGATAGCGATAAAGGGGATCGTGTTGCGGTACGAGGTCGATGCTGTTGTCATGGCTGGCTGTCCTATGTGTATTTGAATTTAGACGTGACTACACGACGTAGGGTTTAGTCTTCCTTTACAATGTGACAACTACTGAACGGTCTAGACGCGCTCGGCCAGCTCGGCCCAGCGTTCCACATCCCGTTCCAACTGCTCGGTGATCGAACCCAGTTCTTTGGACAGCGTGGCTACGATCTCATAATCGGTGGCACTGGCAGTCAGCTGTGATTCTATCTCGATCTTGCGGGCTTCGTTTTCTTCAATTCGGGTTTCGATTTCTCCGAGTTCATGTTTTTCCTTGAACGACAACTTACCCGATGCCTGCGTTTTGGGTTTTTTCCGTGGAGATGGTTTCGGTGGTGCTTGGACGCCTGGCGACGAAGGCGTTTCTTCAGCCTTGCGCTGTTTCAGGAACGCGGAATAGTCTCCCGGATAATTTTTGATAATGCCACTACCTTCAAATCGGATGATATTGTCGATCGTTCGATCAAGAAACCATCTGTCGTGAGAGACGACAATGAGGACGCCCTCAAACGTATCGAGATACTCCTCCAGCGCTGCCAGCGTCGCGATGTCGAGGTCGTTAGTGGGCTCGTCGAGCAGCAGAACGTTGGGAGCTTCCATCAATACGAGCAGCAGGTGCAGTCGACGGCGTTCACCGCCCGATAATTTTGCTACCGGGGTGTATTGAACAGCGGGCGGGAAGAGGAAACGCTCGAGCATACGACTTGCAGATATCGTTGACCCGTCTGCGGTCTGCACGTGTTCGGCCACCTCGGTAACGGTGTCGATAACGCGCAGGCTGTCGTCGAGGGGTCGACCTTCCTGATCAAAGTATCCGATTACGGCCGTCGGTCCGACTTCAATCGATCCGGAATCTGGTTGCACTCTGCCTGCAATCATTTCGAGCAGAGTTGTTTTTCCGGAGCCGTTGGGACCAATGATTCCGATACGGTCCTCTCTGGTCAGGATCCGGGAGTAGCCGTCGATGAGAACTGTGTCGTCGTAGGCCTTCGAGATATCATTGAGTTCCAGGACTTTCTTCCCGAGCCTTGTTGAAGCGGCTGTGAGGTTGATTGCCGCGTCGTCTCCTGACCCGGTATTTTCCTGCAGTTCCCAGGCTCGTTCGACACGATACTTCGCTTTGGATGTACGTGCCTTGGCTCCGCGTCGCAGCCATGCGAGTTCGCGACGTGCCAGGTTCTGCCGGGAGCGTTCGTTGGCGGCCTCGACTAGTTGTTGTTGTTCCTTGAGCTCGAGATAGCGTGAGTAATTGCCTTCGTATTTGGTAACGCCGCGGGGTTCCACTTCGAGCATTCTGTT
>CBDUKH010000091.1:0-14433 GCA_965367755.1 uncultured Rhodothermales bacterium | reverse complement strand
CGAACTATCGTAGCTCATTCTGCGACACGAACCGAAGAAGTCCTCAGGTTTTTCGTTTCTCCCGTCATCCAATCTATCCTGATGCTGATGATGATGGGAGGACTGTATTTCGAGCTACAAACTCCCGGTGTCGGATTCCCTGGAACGATGGCGCTACTGGGAGCGGCGATGTTCTTCGCCCCGCACTACGCGATTGGACTGGTACAGAGTTGGGAGATCATTCTTTTCATCATTGGTGCGGTGTTGATTGGCCTGGAGGTCTTCGTTTTCCCCGGCTTTGGAATTGCCGGAATCGGGGGAATTCTTTGCGTCTTCTCGGCGCTATTCTTCGGTCTGATTCCGAACGTCGGATTGGATTTTCCTTCTGCCGCTAGCATGACTTCAGCCGTTACGACGCTGGCAGTAACGATGGTGCTCTTCGTCGTCCTGCTGTTTTCACTGGGCCGGTATCTTCCCAAATCAACCAGATTCAACAAACTGGTGCTCGAACCGCAACTGTCCAGTGCTGCCGGGTACATCTCTGCAGCCAGTAACGACGCTATTTTGGGTCGAACCGGTATCACTATTACACCTCTTAGGCCCTCTGGAACAGCGGAAATTGATGGCGAGCGCATCGATGTGGTCTCCCAGGGTGATTTTATTCCTGCAGGAGCGCCGATTGAAGTGTATAATATCCAGGGTAGTAAAGTCGAAGTGCGGCCTGTTCGACAGATAGGCAACAGTGAAACATAAGCCATGTGTTTCGTAGACTTACACCCTTGACATCTCTTAAAAAACCGCAACTGCCAGAAATATTCACGTGCTGCTCCCGATTATCTTAATAGTTATCGGCCTGGCTCTAGTACTTGTCGAAGTGTATCTGATTCCCGGCTTTAATGTCGTCGGGATTTTAGGACTCCTCGTCATTGCTTTTGCAGTCGGGTTTGCCTTCGTTGAATATGGATCCCTTGGCGGACTTCTGACGCTCGCCGGATCCGCGACTGCCGTGGTTGGCATCTTTTATTTTCTCTGGCAATCTGGCGCGTGGGACAAGTTTGTTCTCTCTGCCAATCTCAAAAAAGACGACGCAGATGCTGCCGCCGAGCGTGAGCAGCGCGTCCGCTATCTTGGCAAGACAGGTAGTGCCGTCACGCCTCTTCGTCCGACCGGCGTCGCCGAGATTGAAGGAGAGCGTATCGAGGTCATGACGGAAGGAGAATTCATCGCATCTGGGTCGCTTGTACGGATCGTTGCCATGGATCGCCGCCGATATTTTGTGCGACTCGCGGAAGCTCTTCCTGAGCACACAGAGTCAGACACAAAACAAAGTTAGCCGATCTTGATACAAGACTGGTAATCTCATCCCCACCAGTGACGATTTATGCGTTTTTTACCTGTTTTCTGCCTATCCATCCTTCTTGCAGGCTTTGCCCTCGTACAGTCTGGATGCACATCCGGGAGCGCGCACGTACCTGGACCTCCAGATGGCTGGGAAAGCGACGGCGCCAAGTGGTGGCTGCCGGGAACGGATACGACCAAAGCTTTTCGTGACCTTGAGACGCTGGAATCCATGGGCGTATCAAATGCCGACCGCGTGTACGCCGTGGGAAATTCAAGCAGAGCAAGTATTCAGAGGGATAATCTGGTATTTGCTGTCAAGCAGTCTCTCATCGAATTGATAAGGAACGAGCCGTACGTAGTGGATTCCCTGTTTGAGGCGATCGTAACTCCGAAACTCAACAAGGCAAAACTGTCTGGCGATCCTACGGAGGACATCAAGAATTTGAAGCGCCAGAGTTACCGCGACATTTCGCGACGATTCCGTGAGCCGCGGACGGTGACTAAACTTGGTGAAGACGTTCCTGTTGCCTACCCGGATTCGCTAGCCGACGCGGGTGTAACTGGAAGCGTCGGTATGCAGGTTTTTCTAAATACGGAAGGCGTGCCTCAGGCCGTACAACTGATTGAGTCTGTGCATCCGGTGCTGGACGATCTTGCGATGAAGGCAACAACGCAGATGAGATGGCAGCCGGCATATCTCCTGAAGGACAGTAAGTCGAAGTCAGAACCGATTCCTGCCTGGGTGCGATTCCATGTCGGATTCAGGAAGATATCAGGCTGACGTTTTTCTCTCGCAAAAGAGACAGACAATCGGTCGGCTTGCAACGGACGGCCTGTACGACGACTACCCGATTAGCACACCAGCTATTGTAGCAGTCATCCAGGATGCGAGTGCGCCGCCGATGACAGCGCGGACGCCGAGGGAAGCAATTTCACTTCGTCGTTCCGGCGCGATCGGTCCGATTCCGCCGATCTGAATTGCGATCGACGAGAAGTTAGCGAATCCACAGAGGGCATAGGTGCCGATAATAATCGTTCTATCGGATACAACTCCGCGCAGCTCACCGAGCGAAGCATAGGCGACAAACTCGTTGACGGCTACTTTCTCTCCCAGGAGTCTACCGAACTCGAGGATATCAGCGGTCTCGACTCCCATCGACCATGCTAGCGGTGCGAAGAAATATCCGAACAACGCTTCCATAGACAGACTATCGAACCTGCCTCCGCTAAAACTCTCTATCGCTGCATTAAGGTTATACGGTTGGAGGCCAAAGATCGATGGATGTCCGAGCCACCCGAGGATTCCGTTGATCAATGCAAGAAGGCAAAGGAACGCTAGTAGCATGGCGCCAACATTCAGTGCCAGCTTGAGTCCATCCGCAGCTCCGGCAGCCGCTGCCTCAATACCATTGATCTCTGTCCGCTCGATAGCCATCGTGACATTACCTGCCGTCTCCGGCTTACCGGTCTCCGGGACGAGAATCTTCGCCATCACGATAGCGGCAGGCGCACTCATAATGGAAGCCGAAAGCAAGTGCCCGGCAAACAACGCCTGTTGTTCCGGATCGGGGCCGCCGAGGAAGAGAACATACGCGGCGAGGACACCTCCGGCGATCGTTGCCATCCCGCCGGTCATCAACGTCATCAGCTCGCTCTTCGTAAGGCTGGGGATGTACGGCTTCACGACCAGCGGTGCTTCGGTCTGACCGATAAATACGTTTGCGGCCGCACTGAGAGATTCAGCTCCGGAAATTCCCAGCGTCTTTGTCATGAACCATCCCATGCCCTTGACGATAGGCTGCACCACCCGGAAGTGATAAAGGATACCCATCAGAGAAGCGAAGAAGACAATGGTTGGCAGGACCTGAAAGGCGAACACAAAGCCGAAAGAACCTTCGCGACCCGGAGGGATACCCAGTGTGCCAAAGATGAAATCGGAACCGACATATGTATAACTCAACAGCTGCGAGAAACCGCCGCCGATAGTCTTGAATAGTGCCGCCCCCGGACCGGTCTTCAAAATGAGAAGAGCAAAAACCAGTTGCAGCAAAATTCCAATGCCGACAAGTCGCCAGTTAACAGCTTTTCGATTCAGAGAGAAAAGATAGGCAATGCCCGTCAGTACCATCAGGCCGAAAATGCCTCGTAGAATCAAAATCAGAATGTGCATAATCGGTGATATTTACGCCTTGATTGTGTCTGATTGTCGGTAACGCTGCACGAATATACACAAGCCGACTAAAATCACACGTTGAGGCACGTAAATGATCCTGATTTGACGGTCGCGTTTTCACAGCGAACCCTTTATACTCCTTGCAGGTAATGGGTATTTTACTTGTCTCCAACAATCTGCATTCCCACCAGAAAGAGCATGCTTCGGCAGTAGGCGATTTCAAGACAATGAATTAAGTAGCGTTTGATGAAGCAATTTGAACTTGAGCCGGAAGAGACGAGGACGGTGGGAAATCCTGCAGCCCAGGAAATCCTTGACGGTCTAAACGATCAACAACGGCTGGTTGCAGAAGCCGTTGATGGTCCGGTGCTTGTAATTGCCGGCCCGGGCTCCGGGAAGACCCGCGCTCTGACGCACAGGGTTGCCTATCTCATTGCGTCAGGAAGCGCGCGACCATATCAGATTCTCTCCCTGACGTTTACCAACAAGGCCGCGCGGGAAATGAAGGATCGGATTCGAACGCTAGCAGGCGACGGGCAGGCCGATGGCATTTGGATGGGTACATTCCACTCCACGTTCGCGCGACTCCTTCGCATCGAAGCAGACGCCATCGGATACGATTCGAACTTCAGCATCTACGACACGGCGGACCAGAAACACATCTTCAAAAATCTGCTCGACGAATATAATATTGACAGCAGGCAGTTTCCGGTGCGCATGATCCGGTCTCTCATATCAAATGCAAAGAACCAGATGGTCAAGCCGACTGAGTACATGTCGCTTGCTTCCACCCCGGCACAGGAAAAGGCGGCGCTGGTATATGGACCGTACGAGAAGATCTTGCGTCGTTCGAACGCCATGGATTTCGATGACCTCCTGATTAAACCCGTTGAGCTATTCAGGAAGCATGAGGAAATCCTGGGCAAGTATCAATCACGCTGGAGATTTGTTCATATCGACGAGTATCAGGATACCAACCACGCACAGTACGAGCTGGCAAAAATGCTTGCCGCACGCGAGAAGAATATTTGTGTCGTCGGCGACGATGCCCAGAGCATTTACTCATTTCGTGGCGCAGATATCACGAACATACTTTCGTTCCAACGAGATTATCCTGACGCGCGGACTATTCGTCTCGAACAAAACTATCGCTCAACCAAAAAAATTATTCGTGTTGCCGACGCACTCATCTCCAAAAATTCCAAGCGGCTGGACAAGACGCTGTGGACAGATAATGAGCCCGGTGATGACATTGTACTGGTCGAAGCGCTGTCCGAGCGTGACGAAGCTCTCAAGGTAGCAAACCGCGTTCGCGGGCTTTCAGTTCGGCACGGGTATGGATACAATGACTTCGCCGTTCTGTATCGCACCAATGCCCAGAGTCGTTCGATTGAAGATGCACTGCGTAGAGGCAGCATTCCCTACCGTGTGATCGGTGGACTGTCCTTCTACCAGCGCAAGGAGATCAAGGACCTCGTGGCATACCTGAGGCTGGTCGTCAACCCGAATGATACGGCGAGCCTGCGACGTGTCATTAACTACCCGACGAGAGGCATCGGCAACAAGTCGCTCGAGCGTGTGGAAGGTTTTGCGGCTACAAACGGATTAACGTTGTGGCAGGCGATCGGGCGCATCGAGGAAAGCGGACTCAGCACGCGGGCTGCAGGTGCCATCACCAAATTCAGAGAGCTCATCGATGGCTACGCTGAACTGGCGGAGACGGACGAAGCAGCCGATATTGCACGCGGGATTTTGCGCGACTCCGGACTGGTAGACGAACTTCGCAGAGAGCATTCGACCGAAAGTCTGGTACGCTGGGAGAACGTCCAGGAACTCATCAACGCCATCGCTGAATTTGAGTCGACGCGATCCGAGGCAGGAGGACTAGGTTCATTTCTTCAGGAAGTATCTCTCGTTACTGACGCTGACGATGAATCTGGAGATGGCCAACGCGTCACCCTGATGACACTTCACGCATCAAAAGGTTTGGAGTACCCGGTTGTCTTTGTCGTCGGACTTGAAGAAGGACTGTTCCCGCTGTCACGAGCGACTGGGGAGGAGGCAGAGCTGGAGGAAGAGCGTCGCCTGTTTTATGTAGGTATCACGCGTGCTGAAAAACAGCTGTTTCTTTCGACGGCGCGAAGCAGATATTTGTATGGCGAGCAGCAGACATGCATCCGCAGTCGCTTTCTGGAGGAGTTGGACGACGAGTGTATAACGACAGAGTCTGGCGACAAGTATTCGTCACGCCCCGATCGTTTCAAAAGGCGTCCAAGGCGCGTCGACTATCAGGACGTTGATCCGGAATATTTCAAGGCCTCGCTGCGGCCGGAAACGAAAAAGCCCAAGAAATCAAGAGCCGCAGTCGACGACGATCGAAGGGTCGTGTATGATGAAGGAGAGGGCGGACCGATTGTCCCAGGTGTTGAAGTAGAGCACCATCTATTCGGGCTGGGAAAAGTTTTGCAGGTAGATGGCCGCGGAGACCAGGCCAAGGCGACGGTATACTTCAAGGAAGTCGGGCAGAAACGTCTGGTGCTAAAATTTGCCAGACTTCAGGTAATAGATTAGAGTCGGGAATGGATAAAAGTAGAGCACTATATCTTGGCATCGTCTTGTGGTTCTCTGTGAGCTTCATGGCAGGATGTTCGTCTGATGATCGTCAGCGCATTCTGGTGTATTCGCCGCACGGCAAGGAGATGTTGTCGATGTATGAGGATGCTTACGAGGCACAACATCCCGACGTAGACATTCAGTGGATTGATATGGGAGGCCAGGATGCGTTTGACCGTATCCGGACGGAGTCTGCTAATCCGCAGGCAAGTCTCTGGTGGGGAGGAGCAGGTGGTGCGTTTGCACATGCAGCGGATGAGGGGTTGCTGGAAGCGTACACGCCGTCGTGGGCAGACCATGCAGGGTTGGCAGGGCGTGGAGAAGGAGATATGTGGTTTGGTACCTATCTGACACCAGAAGTCATTGCTTATAACAGCGCGTCGCTTGATTCGTCAGAGGTGCCGAAGGATTGGGATGATCTGCTAACCGAAAAGTGGAAAGGCCGACTATTGATTCGTTACCCAATGGCATCGAGTACGATGCGGACGATTTACGGGGCGATGATTCTCAGGCAGGAAACAGTCGGTGACGGCTACAAATGGTTGGCTGAACTGGACAGGAATGTGAAAACATACACTGCCGATCCGACTCAGCTTTACATCCGCCTCGCTCGCGGTGAGGGAGATGTTACGCTCTGGAACCTGACGGACATATTTATTCAGAGTACGATCAACGGATACCCATTCGGATTTGAAATCCCTGAGAGTGGTACACCGATACTTACTGACGGTATTGCGCTTGTCAAGGGCGGACCAAATCTGGATATTGCGCGATCGTTTTATGAGATGGTAACGTCAGACACAGCGACGGTGACACAAGCGCACAAGTTCTACCGAATACCTGTTCGAACTGACATCGACAAAGAGCGATTGCCGGACTGGATGAGTGAACTCGATTTGCGAGAGTTGCCGCTTGACTGGGAGCGACTGGATGCCGAGATCCCGACGTGGATGCAGTATTGGGATGAGAATATTAAGGGGCGCGGGAAAGAGTTTCTTAGTGGTGACTAGAGGTTGATCTAATCGAATGGAGGTCCGTCCGGGTGCAAGCTGCACGTTCCTTTTTCGACAGTAAACGCGACGCCGGCGATGCGCCATGATCCTGACCAGTTGACGAGGGTGAACGCGTCAATGCCGCAGTGCGAAAGTTCATTTCCTATGTAGAGATCGTAGGGTCCCCAGACAAGAGCCACGTAGTCGTTCACGAGAATTGTTGGATCCCACATGCGTTCCGTGACTACGCGTTGATAGTTGGGCAGGGACGTGAGGAAGTCAGCATTCGTCGTACGCTGCACGTTGGTAGCTCCGGAATCGGCGGGAGTTACGGCAAAGTAGTGTCCATCAGGCGCCAGAATCGACGACATAGTGGTTGTGTCTTGTTCAGCAAGTGCTGTGAAGAAGGTCTCGACGATGGAGTAAACGCTGTCTGATGTCGTTTGTCCGTTTGTTTGCGGCGTGATGGTCGCACACAACATGATGACGAGCAAAGCACTGTTCATCAGAGTACCTGTCCGATGTTCGAAGGAGATCGTCATTAAATCAAGTATGGGATTGGTCTGCGGGCGAACGCAGAATATTTTCTAGACAAAAGTCTAGGATATTCTCTAGGAAAAAGTCTAGGAACAGTCTAGCAAATCTTTATTTAGTACGCTGGGCCAATTCGAGTTAAGTTGCAACCGGGGAGGAGGAAGTGGAGGCCCCCTGGATAAAACCGGCAAAGCCGCTGACTTTGTGGCCTCATTTCAAGCCTCGCCAGGGACATTTTCCTTTAGTTATTTCTGTCCAGGGATCGCTTTCCCGGTGCATTTCACAATCCACCTCTTCATCCAGTCGAACACCTGCTGGTGCGATTGAGGATCTTTATTCTACGATCCACGACGCATTCACGTGTCTTTGGGAAAGGATGCATTTATACTTTAGTCGCACTCGCAATCCGACACTGCCTGCCGGATTAGTGGGACTTCGTTTCCAGAGAATGCGCACGCTTATGAAAGTCAGCTACTACCGACTTCTTGCACTAGTACTCCTCTCGGGATTGACTTCTGTCTCAGCTTACAGTCAGTTGATACAAAAGAAGATTCCGGCGCAAGAAAACACGTCTTCGTTTATAGCCAAGTCTCCGATCGTCGGGGATTGCCAACTCGGCTCCGCAACATCCGACCTTGACATCAACAACGTCAGGGCGCGAATGTATAATAATGGTGGACTGTTCTGGAGAGGCTCCGGAAATGTTTACACCGTTCCCAAGGACGGCGAGGCCAACTCAATCTTTGCTGCCGGTATCTGGATCGGAGGGATTGATCCGGATGGTGAACTGCGATTCGCTGGTACCGCTTACGGACCGTTCGAATACTGGCCAGGGCCTATCGACGAGTTTGGAAATCCGCCGGCAGACTGCAGCGAGTACGATCACATCTACAAGATCTCGCGAGCGGACTTAGTGGCACTAGACGAGACTGGTGTTGCTACCGAAGATATTGAGAACTGGCCCTACGACCTGGGTGCACCAACCATCGACGGTGATGGCGACCCGACAAACTATGACGTTGAAGGGGGCGATCGTCCTGAGCTAATCGGAGACCAGATGCTCTGGTGGGTGATGAATGAGGCAGGCAATGTCAAGGGGTGGTCGCAGACTGAACCGATTGGCCTCGAGATTCAAGTCACCGCTTTTGCCTTCGACCGACCCGGTCCGGTGTACAACTCAACATTCTACAAGTACAAAATCATACACAAGGGAGACGCTGCAATGAGCGATGTCCACCTGGGAATCTGGACCGATCCCGACCTTGGAAACGCGGCCGATGATATGGTGGGAAGTGATACCACGCGGGGTATGGGTATTGTGTTTAATGGAACAGACAACGACCAGGGTTTCGACGGCTATGGTTTGCAACCTCCGGCACTTGGCTACGACTTCCTTCAGGGTCCTCTCGTGCCTGATACGACATATGGTGGATACAATGTTTGGACGGATCCTGACGGGAGCGAGCATCCCGGAAAGATGCGCCTGAAGATGTCGTCGTTTGTTTACTACAACAGTGACTCTTCAGCACAGGGAAATCCGAATGGCAACACTCGCCAAGCATATGACTACATGCGCGCGATCTGGCGCGACGGCACCCGAATGACGTTTGGGGGGACAGGGTACGGTGGAAGTGTACCTACGAACTATATGTTTCCCGGCAACGTCGCCGACCGAGCGTACTGGTCCGAAGAAAACACAGACAACATGGGTTCGCGCAACACACCGGCTGACAGGCGATTCTTAATGTCCGTCGGGCCCTTCGACATGAACCCCGGTAATGTCCAGGAGATAATCTTCGGGATCGTGTGGTCGCGATCATCGGATCGACTGAGCTCGTACCGCCAGCTGCTTCTTGATGATATCCAGGTTCAAGGCTTCTACAACAATAATTTTCAGGCACGGCCTCCCATCGACGCTCCAATAGTTTCCGCGGACGAGTTAGACGGTCAGGTAATTCTGTCGTGGGAGAATCTTCCATCGTCTAACAATTTTCTTGAGTCGTACGACGAGGAAAGCGATTTCTTGCTTAGCCAGTTTGAGAATCGCGACAGAACGTATTCGTTCGAGGGCTACAAAGTCTACCAGTATGATTCGCCGCAGGATCAGGAAGGTGAATTGATCGCAACGTACGATGTTGTCAATGACGTGAAGGGCATCGCGGAAGAACGCATCGATCCCGAAACGAGTTTACTGATTTCAGAGATTGTTGCCAAAGGGACCGACAGCGGGATACAACAATTTCATATAGTTGATGAGTTGATAAACTACACGAAATACTATTTCGGAGTCCAGGCCTATGCCTTCAACAGATACTCGAATCCGAAAACGTCTCAAAGCACTATTTCCAGGATTGAGGTAACACCGGCGCGGGTGGACGGGCGCCGTGGAGGTACCCGTCTGGCAACACAGATCGGAGATGTTATCCCCTCGGTCAGGATTGTTGGAAGCGGATCTGAGTCAAATATTGTCGGTCGCATATCATCACCACTGTCAATTACCGGTGACACATACAGGGTTGACCTGTATGATTATACCTACGCAGATACTGATTCGACTACGGAGACAATACTCACCTATGATTTCGTAAATCAGTCAACTGGAGATACTCTAATTAATGGGCAGCAGCTGGCCGACGAACGGCGTTCGTTCGCACCGTTCGGGGTGAATATTATCACTGTAGACGGTGTTTCATTTGAGATCGACACTGCGCAGGCTGACTTCACAAATTTCCTTGTCACCGCGAATGCAGCAGGACCCGTTGTTCCTCCTACAGGTGGGGCTGCAGACTTTCAGGGCTTCCCGGTTCCGGTCCGCCCCGGCGACGAACAACAGGTCGGTGAAGGTGTCTGGTTTTATGCCGCCGGCGACGTTGGAACGGGAGCAGACTATACCAACGTGTTCATCCCGCGGTCCATCAGGAATGGATTCGATATCGTCGTTCCCTTCGACTACGAGGTCCGGTTTACTGAAACATGTTTCAATGCCTGGCAGACAGCAACGGAAGCCGGCGACCCGTTTGCGACACCGGCCGATGGCTGTTACGCATACGACAGGTTCGGAATCTTCGGCGACGATCGACCGCAGCTGGTACCGTTTGAACTCTGGAATACCGGCGTTGCCACACCTAACGATGAATCGGATGATTTCCGCATGATTCCTGCGATCATCGATTGGGAAGGCGACGGCTTTGACCTTCAGTTTTTTGACTCATCCATTTCCGGTTCCGATGATGATCCGGAATCCGACTGGACGTACTGGTACCTGCCATGCAATGCTGGGTGTACCATGAACGACATGACACCCGGGACCTCCGGGTACGATCGATGGCAGTCAGCGCTCCTGGCGGGGACCTCCTCGACTTCGCACGGTAGTGAAGTCATGGCTCGATCTGTGTTTGTCAATTGGAACGGTGGCAGTACTAGTGCGGCAGCAGACAAGGCCGACTATCTCGCCAATGTCGTGAATCAGGTCATGCCGGAAGCGGGTACCGTATTCAGACTCGTAACATCGAAGCCACTTACCGACGGGGACGTGTTCGTAATCGATACCGCTCCGTTCGCTCCGATAGTCAATGACGCGACAAATGCCATTGCAGCTCTAAGTACGATTGGTGTCGTACCGAATCCCTATCTCGGCGATTCTATTTACGAGATCAATCGATTGCGAGATATTGTTCGCTTTACCAATCTACCTGAGCGTGCTACCATTCGAGTATTTTCCCTCGCAGGCACGTTGATCAGGCAGTTTGAAAAGAACGGTTCTGACGTGACGCTGGAGTGGGATCTGAACAATGAAAACGGATTCCCGATTGCCTCAGGGATGTATCTGATCCATGTGGAAGTGCCGGGGGTGGGTGACAAGGTTATCAAGTTCGGTGTCATTAAGAGTCGAAAACAACTGGATTTGTTTTAGGAGGGGATGCGACATCGGCGAATGCTATGTCGTCGTGACGAGGATGAGGTCGGGCGGGCCCGTGCGTTGTGATGGGGCGCGACGGCCCGCAGCCGACCAAACAACAGTGTAAACACAGGGTTTGTGATGCGGAAGGGATTAAATCTGAAATGAGAGTCGTCTCAAAATATTTGATATTGCACCTGGTGATGATGGGTCTGGCATTTTCGTCGTCTGCGCAGACAGTCGGTAACTGTACGCTAGGCAGAGCTATGGCTGACTTAGACGTCAACAACGTTCAAGCACGCGCTTACAACAACGGAGGATTGTTCTGGAAAGGGTCTGGCAATGTTTACATGGTACCGAACGGTGGAGAGGCGAGTTCGATCTTTGCCGCCGGAATATGGATTGGAGGACTCGACGATGAGGGCGATTTGCGCTTTGCTGGAACCGCATACGGACCATTTGAATTCTGGCCTGGTCCGATTGATGAGTTTGGAAATCCGCCCGCAGACTGCGAACGCTACGATCACATTTACAGTGTCTATCGGTCTGACCTCGAAGCGCTGGATCGTGGGGAACCCGCGACCGCCGACATAATCAACTGGCCGTACAACCTGGGAGCACCCGTAGAAGATGGAGACGGTATTCTGGGGAATTACAATCTCGATGGAGGCGATCGCCCCGAAATTACGGGTGATCAAATGCTCTGGTGGACAATGAATGATGCCGGCAACTTCAAAGAATGGTCCAGAGGGCGCCCAATCGGTTTAGAGGTTCAGGTCTCAGCATATGCATTTTTGGATTCTACTGCCATTGACAATACCACCTTCTATCGGTATCGATTCCGGAATAAAGGAGCCAGCCGGTTGAGCAAATCGTATTTCGGTTTTTGGGTTGACGCCGACCTTGGCAATGCTGCAGATGACTTCATCGGATCAGACACGACACTTGGCTTGGCGATCACGTACAATGGTCGTGACGTTGACCTTGGAGATGACGGCTATGGAGAGCGCCCGCCGGCGGTGGGAATTGATTTCGTCCAGGGGCCGATTGCACCGGATTTACTTAGTCGAACCTGGGTGGATCCTGATGGCACTTCGCACCCGGGTATGTGGCGCCGTCAAATGACTACTTTCCTGTATTACAACGGAGATTCGTCGGTGCAAGGGAATCCTACGGGTGGAACTCTGGACCCCTATCGGTACCTACAAGGAATCTGGAGAGACGGGACTCACATGACGTACGGCGGTACCGGTTATGGAGGCAGGAGCCGAACCGATTTTATGTTTTCCGGTAATGCTGCGAAACGCGAATACTGGTCGGAAGAAAACACAGACGGTCTTGGGAGTCGCAACACTCCCGCAGATCGGAAATTTCTGATGTCAACCGGGCCTTTCGACTTGCTACCGGGCGACGAGCAAGAAATTGTACTAGCCATCGTTTGGTCTCAAGCCGATTCAAGGTTCGGCTCCTATGCGAAGCTCTTGGATGATGATGCATTCGTCCAAAGTATGTTCGATCGCAACTTTGAAAAAATGCCATTGATTGAGGCACCGCTGGCAGATGCAACAACAAACAACGAATCGATCATCCTCAGCTGGCAAAATCCGCCTTCGTCAAACAACTATCTCGAGCGATACGACGAACGCAGTGATGCGGTGTACGACAAATACAAGACCGACTTAACCTACTCCTTCGAAGGTTACAATGTCATCCAGTATGAAAGCGCCACTGACTCCGTAGGGAAAATCATCGCTACGTATGACCTTGTAAATCGAGTTCAGGGTATTGCCGAAGAACAATACGATGACGTTAATGATCTGTATGTAAACGTTGTTGTTGCTCAGGGAAAAGATCTGGGCGTCCAGCACTACCACGTGGTTGAGGACGTTGTCAACTATGACACGTATTACTTCGGAGTCCAGGCATACGCGTACAATGAGAACTCGCGCCCGAAAGTTATTACCAGTGATGTATCCAGGATTGAGGTCCTGCCCGCCCCCGCCGAAAGCGCCCGGGGAGGCACGTCTACTACCGCGCAAGCGGGTGACATCATCGCATCGGATCGACTGGTTGGTACCGGAAGTCCAAAGGGCATCTTCGCAACCGTTGTCGCACCCGCAGCTATAACTGGCAACCAGTATCGTGTCTCCATTCTTGCCCTTCCAGACACCTCGGCGCTAACCTTTCAAATCGAAGATGCCAATTCAGACTCACTGCTCATTGATGGTGTCTCCGTCTATGAGACTAGCGGCGACATCGTCGGATTCAATAACCGTGTTTTATTCATTGATGGCATTGAGTTCAGCGTAAATACAGCACCAAAAGACTTCGCTGCGTTCCTCGTCACAGCAAACGCTAATGGCCCGATAGTGCCTCCGACCGGAGGGGCTGCCGACTTCCAGGGATTTCCGGTCCCGAACAGACCCGGCTCCGAACAGCAACAGGGACCCGGGATTTGGATGACTGCAACAGGTGATGTCGGTACGGGCGCAGACTACAACTATGCCTTTATTCCGCGCTCCGTGCGTAACGGTTTTGACAGTGTCGTTCCGTTCGACTTCGAAGTGAGATTCACGCCAACATGCTACAACGCATGGCGAACGGCTATGGACGCCAACGATCCATTTGCAACACCACCCGACGGGTGCTACGGGTACGATCGATTCGCGATCTTTGGAGATGCACGACCTCAGCTTGTTCCATTTGAACTCTGGAATACGGGCGTGCAAACGCTTGATGATCCATCCGACGACTTCAGGATGATACCGGCGGTGATCGACTGGGAGGAAGACGGATGGGATCTTCAGTTTTTTGACTCATCTGTTTCGGGCTCAGACAATGATCCTGAAACGGACTGGTTCTATTGGCTCATTCCATGTGCCGCCGAATGTGGCCCGGACGAC
>CBDUKH010000090.1:0-14483 GCA_965367755.1 uncultured Rhodothermales bacterium | reverse complement strand
AGTATGTTCAATGCACAACGCGGGCGAAATCCCGAGCAGGGTTCTGAGGTTTTTGTTGACGTCGCGAACAACGCCGGTTGGGTCTCCATTGGACAGGGCTTTCGACTTTCGACTATCGCAGCCTTTCTCGGCGCTATGGTCCTGCTATTAGCAGGGTTGGTCGCCATTTACATCATCTCTCGACTTCGACGACAGAAGGCTCACCTCGTCAAAATGCAACAGCAGACGATCAAGGCTCGTGAAGAGGAGCGAAGATTGCTCGCCGCCGAACTACACGATGGTCCGGTCCAGGAACTACAATACCTTGTCCGTTCGGTCGGAAAGGAAGGTGCCCTGCACGATCGGGAAACTGAAGTTCACAACGTACTGGATACCGTCTCTGGCACCTTGCGCAAAATCTGCAACGAATTGCGTCCTCCAATTCTTACACACTTCGGACTCGAGTCAGCCATGCGTTGGTTTACAGATCAGTTCCAACGTCGCTATGACGAATTGCAAGTATCGCTGCACCTGGATTGCGATGGCAACAAACTTGAAGGCGATCAGGAGCTTGCCCTGTTCCGCATCATGCAAGAGTCTCTGAACAACATCCGCAAACACGCCAATGCAACCGCGGTCGACGTACATCTCTCCATCGAAGATGGCTGGGCAGAGCTGCTCATCATCGACAACGGCGACGGCTTCGATGTACCGAGAAATTTCTCCAAACTCGCTATCGACGGGCATCTCGGATTACTTGGGATTACCCAGCGTGCGGAGGCTATCGGTGCTGGCATCGAATTCCAGTCCGAGAAAGGTGAAGGGACGACCGTCCGCGTGGTTACACAACTACGTCAGGCAGTCTCCGAGCGTAACCGGCTTGTGTCGTTCATGAAAGCATAAGCGTCGGAGTCGCTCACATCCGAATCTGATACTACCTGCGTATGCCCGACTGCCGCACGGCCGCAGTTTCCGAGTGTGCGTGTTGCAGGATGTCACTATCGATCGCTGATGCATCGATATTGCGTCGTGCCATTACCGCCGTTGCCACTTCTTGCGCTTTGTCCAGTCGATACTCTCGGTAATCATCCGGGGGAGTACCCCAGAGAAATGACGGAACAAACCGGGGATGAAATCCACTGCCATACAGGTTGCATGACACGCCAACGACAGTTCCGGTATTAAAGATCGTCCCGATACTACACTTCGAGTGATCTCCCATTATCAATCCCAGGAATTGCCTGCCACTCGGCTCAAAAAAGTCGTCGTGTCGATTGTACAGGGGTACCTCCCCGTAATCGTTACGCAAATTTGAGTTGCTAGTGCCGGCACCAAGATTGCACCACCGCCCGACGTACGAATGCCCGAGAAAACCGTCGTGGACCTTGCTCGAATACGAATGTATCACCGAGTCGTGTACCTCACCTCCAACCTTGCAAACCGGTCCGATACTAACATTCTTGATGTTAGCACCAACCCTGATCTGACTGCCCCTTCCGATTATGGCCGGACCTCTAACGACAGCGTTTTCAAAAACGGTGACTCCGTCAGCGATAAATATTGGACCATTCTCGGCATTGAGTATGGCTCCAGCATGGATATTGGTTTCTTTGCCGACGAAAATTTGCTCTCCGTTTACCAGATGGGCATATTCGCTTATCGAGGACCCTGGGCGTTCGAAAATATTGTATCCTTTCGTTTCTCTCGCAAAAGCTCTCGTCAAGTCGGCCGGAAGGTCATCGATGAGGTTCCACGGGCGTTCCAGGAATCTCACGCCTGTCATCTCATCGACGGGCAGACCACTGAATGTGGTCGCGCCTACTGTGTCGGGTAACTCAAATTCTCCGGTAGACGGAATCCACGCGGCAACAAGTACATCGTCCTGCATAAATATTCGTCCGCTATCAGTGCCGACAGCAACGTCCCGGATGATCGCGACCTCCCGATCATCAAGTATGGCACGACCATTCACGAAAAGCATTCCAATCCCGGCAGGGATACGATTGACGAGGGCGTCATATTCTCTCGCTGTCCACTCGGACAGAAACGGGCGGCAATGAAGAAAACGGTTATTTGCTTCGAAGTCTCGAAATAGTTCTTCGCATCGGGTCCGCAAGCCGATTCTGAGATCATAAACCGGGCGCGTTAGAACCATCGGATCGAGGTAGCGCACCAGTTCGTCTTCGAAAATGCAAATGTTCATTCGTGACCAAAAAAATTATAAAGGTGGGTAAGAAGACTCGGCTGAAAAATATGTGCCACAGCTCTCGTCAGCAAACGCAGTGGTTCTGGATGCCTTTGACCTGAATTCTCTATTAAACTCGGCTGAACAATGAATACCTGTTGGGCGTACCTCAATAATACACTAATTTAGTCGATGGCTCTGCCGACTAAAATGTCATACAGAACGAGGCTTGGATCGAAATGAAGTTTTTTATTGATACTGCGGATTTGGATGAGATTCGCGAGGCGAACAGCATGGGCGTATTGGACGGCGTGACAACCAATCCGTCATTGATGAAGAAGGCCGGTGGTGTCGATTTTCATGAGCATATTTTTCGGATTTGTGAAATCGTTGATGGAGATGTTTCGGCTGAAGTGACTGCCACTGATTATGAAGGCATCATGTCCGAAGGGCGTGAGCTCGCAGGCATTCACAAAAATGTGGTCGTCAAGGTGCCGCTAATCCTGGATGGCATCAAAGCTCTGAAGAGCTTCCAGGAAGCAGGAATACGGACTAATTGTACACTGTGCTTCTCCGCAAGTCAGGCGCTAATTGCCGCAAAAGCGGGAGCCACCTATATCAGCCCGTTTATCGGCCGACTCGACGATATCTCCATGGAAGGACTCGAACTCATCGACCAGATCGTGACCATCTACCAGAACTACGGATTTGAGACACAGGTACTTGCTGCTTCAATCAGACATCCGATGCATGTCGTAGCATGTGCAGAACTCGGAGCAGATGTGGCCACCGTGCCGCTTGATGTCATCAAGAAACTCCTCAAACATCCTCTCACTGATAGCGGATTGGAGAAATTCCTTGCGGACTGGGAGCAGTACAAACAATCGGTCGGCGCCTAGTCACGGCGACAGGCCATGCATTTCATATCGCTCGGTGCAACAGACACAATTGGCGCCAGTTGCCATTATCTGAATATTGATGGTACCGGCATCTTACTCGACGCCGGTGTCGATCCCGACACGGAAGGGGTGGATAGCCTCCCTCGTTTGGAGCTCCTCGAAAACTATCCAGGCTTTGTCGTCGACCATGCGATAGTCACGCATGCCCATCACGATCATCTGGGAAGCCTTCCCGTACTTATCCGAGAGTATCCGCGACTCCAGGTCCACATGACCGAGGTGACTCGCGAGCTGGCAGACATTTTGCTACCCGCTTCTGCCAGACTGCAGCGTCGCAGGCAGGAAGAGGGAAGCTCGTCACATGCTCCTTTGTTCGGTGAAGATGAGGTTCGAGTCGTCGATTTTCTATACTCGACATACAAACTGAACGAATCTTTCGACGCCACGGGCCCTCAAGGAAATTCTTCGGTCAAAGCGTCCTTCTTTAACTCGGGCCACATTCTCGGGTCGGCCGGGATCGAGTTGCGGGTTCAAAATGGGTCGTCCTCATCGCGAATATTCTATACCAGCGATACGAACTTGCGGTCTCAGTCAATTATTCCGGGTGGCGAATATCCAGAGCCTGGTCTCGATGTCTTGATCATGGAGTCCACCATGGGCGCCGACGATATGGCTGAGTTTACAACGAGAGAGCAGGAAGAAGAGAAGCTGGGTGCTGCATTAGCAACCGTCATCAATCGCGGGGGTGCTGTTCTAATTCCGGTTTTTGCTCTTGGTCGTGCGCAGGAGGTCATCGCTCTTGTTGACTCCTTCAAGTCGCGCGGACTGATTCCCGACGACATTCCCGTGTACACCACAGGAAGTATGCGCGCTATAGCGGGTCTTTACGATCGTACGCGTCATAGTACACCTCGAATTGATCCGGAGTTCGAAGTCTTCGGCGTCCAACAGAAACGTCACCCGCGGAGTTCTGAGGGGACGAGAGCCTCGGTGAAACAGCCATCAATACACATCGCTTCGAGTGGAATGATGTTCCAACGTACGTTATCTAACCGCCTGGCTCAGATGATGGTGAGCAACGAAAAAGATGGAATTTTGCTGGTAGGTTTCGCCAGAGATGACTCACCGGCAGGCGTACTTATGGAAGCCGCAGCAGCGGGCAAAAAAGTAACCCTTGACAGAGATCGTGGGCCTCAAAAAATCAAGTGCATGGTCGATCAGTTCCGGCTTTCAGGCCACAGTCATCGGCGTGATTTACTCGAGCTGGCAGGTCGGTTGAAACCCAGAAAAACTGTGCTCGTCCATGGTGAAGACGAGGCGCGCTCGTGGCTCGCAGAGAATATCAGGTCGCAGTTCCCCGACCAGGAAGTCATCCTGCCAACAATAGGCAAAGCGATACAACTTTAAGGATACCATGGCCAACTCCGAGATGCCTGCCAAGTCTCCCAACGAGTTGGAGAACACCCTGCGCCAGCAAGTCGATGGTGAGATACACTTTGATCGCCTGACTCGACTTCTGTATAGCACCGACGCCAGTATGTATCAGATCATACCGGTAGCGGTCGTTGTGCCCAGGTCGGTAGACGCCGTTGTCACTACCGTCAAGATTGCCGCCCACTTTAACATGCCGGTTCTCGCGCGTGGCTCAGGGTCATCTCTCGCAGGCCAAACCGTCGCCCATGCTATCGTCATCGACTTTACCAAATACCTCGATAGTATCCTGGAAATAGATGCGGTACGAAAGACGGCGCGGGTTCAACCTGGAGTGGTCCTCGACGATCTGAATGCCGCTGCTTCACAACATGGACTCATGGTCGGCCCGGACCCGGCCAGCAGCAATCGAGCAACCCTGGGCGGTATGGTGGCCAATAACGCCACAGGTACTCATTCAATTCTGTATGGCAACGTGGTGCGTCACGTCCGTTCGATGAACGTCGTTCTTGCAGACGGCTCCACGGCAACCTTCAAGGATGTGGACTCAGGTGGTTGGAAAGCAAAAGCCGAACTGAATTCTCTTGAGGGAAAAATATATAAGGGAATAGGAGGTTTGATTGACAAGTCTGACCTTCCTATTAGAAATGGTACGTCATCACACTGGCGTCGCAATAGTGGGTACCGGCTAGAAGAATTACTCGACAGACCGCAGAAAAATCTTTCGCATCTGATCTGTGGCAGTGAAGGCACGCTAGCAGTGGTCACAGAGATCGAAATATCTCTCGTAGAGAAACCACTGACGACTGGTCTTGCCGTCGTACATTTTGCGACGCGCCGGGAAGCGCTCGAAGCTGTAACAACTATTCTCTCCACAAATCCCTCAGCCATCGAGCTCTTCGACGGCGTCACAATTCGGCAGTGTCGGCAAATGGCAGGAATTGCCGAGAGGATGACCTATGTCGAAGGGGATCCGGGAGCCATTCTTTTCACAGAATACTATGGCTCGACCTCCCAAGACATCGAACGAGCCTTTGTCCGGCTCGATTCCGCTCTGACCGAGAAGCGACAAGGCTACGCCACGGTCAAGCTTACCGACACAGGTTCTATCGACAGTGCATGGAGCGTTCGCAAGGAAGCACTGGGATTCATTATGGGCGTGCGGGGAGATTTCCAACCCCTTGCATTTATCGAAGACGCCTCGGTACCTGTAGATCATCTCGCCGACTATATCGATGACCTTGATGAGTTCATTTCCTCATCGAATACCAAAGTCGTTTACTATGCACATGCGTCTGGCGGTTGCCTGCACGTTCGGCCATTCATCAATCTCAAAGAAAAATCTGAGATTGACAAGATGTACGCAATTGCCGAGCATAGTCTCGATTTGGTTCGCAAGTATGGTGGTTCATTCTCTTCCGAACACGGCGATGGGCTCGCGAGAAGTGAATTCAACGAGAGACTGGTGGGCGCCGAGCTCTATTCCTTGTACCGACAGACGAAACAGATATTCGATCCAAAGAACATCTTGAATCCGGGCAAGATTGTTGACGCTCCCTCGATGAAAGAAAATCTTCGGTATGGCGTGCAGTACAATGTTGCTCCCGTTCCATCTGTTCTTGACTTTTCGGAGGATGGAGGATTTTCGCGCGCTATCGAGCAGTGCTCTGGAGTCGGCACATGTCGTAAGCTGAAGGCCGGCACGATGTGTCCCAGTTTCATGGTTACACGTGATGAGGTACATTCGACGCGCGGTCGCGCGAACGCGTTGCGCTCTGCCCTCGCTGGCGACCTAGATCAATCCATGACTTCTGATGAGATGTACGGAGTAATGGATTTATGCATTCAGTGCAAGGCTTGCAAGACCGAATGCCCGTCGAACGTCGACATGGCCAAAATCAAATCTGAATGGCTCCGTCACTACTGGCGCGATAGAAAAGTGCCACTGCGAACGAGGATGATAGCGAACTTGCCGGCGCTAGCGGCGCGAATTCCGGATAGCCTCAGGTCGACGGTTGCAAAAATGTCCGGATCCCGTGCGTTAGGCACCATGATGAAAAGGGCTCTGGGTATGACTCCATCCCGGGCGCTTCCCACCTTTGCAAGTAAAACGTTCCGAAGACAGTTCGTGGCAGAGAGTGATCGGCAGGGGCCACCTGTAGCACTCTTTGTTGACACATTTACTAACTATCACCATCCTGAAGTTGGAATCGCAGCGCAAGAGTTGCTGGAGTCCGTGGGGTACAGTGTTTTCCTTCCAGTCGGTAATTACTGTTGCGGCAGGACCTATATGTCAAAGGGCTTTGTCGAGCGAGCTCAGAGAGAATTACTTAATTCGATCGAGGCTCTGTATGCGTTTGCCAGTAGCGATATTCCAGTAGTTGTCCTGGAGCCGAGTTGCCTGTCCATGATTACCGATGATTATAAAGGCTTGCTATCAGGTGAAGTCAGAGCTAGAAGGGTGGCGTCTATGGCCATGAGCCTGGAACAAGTTGTTGCGAAAGACAGCCACGGCTTTTTTGCTGCTGCACGATGGAAGCCCGATGCCAAACGTTACCTCATTCATGGACATTGCCACCAGAAGGCTCTCGAAGGTACTGCATGGATCGTCAGGTCGATGTCGGTACCGACCAACTCGACTGTTAGTCTCGTAGACTCAGGGTGTTGCGGGATGGCCGGATCGTTTGGGTATGAAGCTGAACACGACGGCGTATCCAGAAAAATGGCAAATCGGGTTCTGGTGCCAGCCATCAATGCTACTAGTCAGGAAACGGTAGTTGTTGCTCCCGGCACTTCATGCCGCGCGCAGATAAACGATTTGACCGGCCGGAAAGCGCTGCATCCTGCCCAGGCCTTGAGAGGAGCGCTAGACGTCTAAAAATCGACGCCAAATCCAATCACAAAGTCCAGGAGTCCGAACTTGTAATCGGGGTTATGAGCTGTGAGGCCTACGCCGTCGATCAATCGGTAGCGGGCCTGTGAGATGAAGAAGGTGTTATCAGTTATCCTCGTTTTGATACCCGCAGTAAGCTGGGCACCAATACCTGCTCCCAGGCTTCGATCAAAAGAATAAGGATCGTCCTGCCGACGGGTCCTTGTCTTGGACAGGTAAAGTGAGCCGCCGGCTCCGACAACCGGAGTAATTCGCCAGTCGGGATTTCCCACTTCCTGTTCGATAGACATTGTCACCGGGATCGACTTGAAATACCAGTCCGGTTTTTCGCTTAAGCCAGGCATCTTTATATAAAACGACGACACCTTCATGTTCTCGACGCTGACTGAGAGAGATCTTTTCCTACTGACAGACCAACTCAAGGCAAGCATATTTGAGTAAGAAGCGGTTGACGAAGTCAGGGTCCTGACGGTTACGCGTTCAGCTTCCGCAGTGTTAGGCCCCACCGGTGCCTGGGCAAAAAGGTCTGTCGAAGGATTCACGACCGGGGGTGCTGTTTTACCAATCTGGGCGTTCGCTCGCGGGCACAACAGGCACAGCGGCAGTGCAGCCAGGATAGCACACAAACGGACGAGTAGGCAGCGCATTAAGATACTTGGATAAGGATGTGGTATACAGGTAACGATTCTGTACAGGAATTTAGTATCGGCTGGTCGCTAGGCGTTCCTTAATTGGTGTTTGTGACGTTCCAATAGTACGAAATAATCCGAGATTCTGGCAAGACAATAGCGCGTCAAATTCGCTCACCTAGTTGATTTGAGCTAATTCAGCAGCATTTTGCCAAAAATTTCTACTCTCAACGATTACCGGGTCGATGCGCGTAAAAAAGTAATACCAGCCTGCTGTACCGAACAGCTGCTGTGCTATTCGAGCCTTGAACAACAGGTAGAGACTCTGATTGCTCGATGAGAGATCAACTGGTTCGAGCCCTGAAAGAGAAGGGTAGGAGTCTGCACGTTGTGCCAGGACCAACCAGAACTCCCGATCGAAAGAGAACTGCCGGTCGAAATCGGCCAGGCTCATATTTCCAAATTGCTCACGGAGGCTTGCCTCCCGTTGATCAAACCATTCCCGCGCGAAGAGTACGTCCAGCGAGCTTGCGAGCATCAGTTGCATTGAATTGGACCATGGAGTCTCGCTTTCGGCCGACCCGAAGAGGACGACATCGGGAAGGATTCCACCATCCCCAGCGACGGGGCGGCCTCCGATAGTTTCGAAGCGTAGAGAATCTGGTAGCGCCAGGATATCATCACTCGTAGATCCTGATGTTCCCTTCGAGGCGTAGTAGTCGTCCTGATTACCGTTTTCGTAAGGCGTCTGGATCAGGCGACCGGACGGCGTATAGTACCTCGATACGGTCAGGTGAAGCAAGCTTCCGTCGGGGAGCGCAAATTCCTGTTGTACCAAAGCCTTTCCGAAGGTTCGTCGACCTACAATAAGCGCCCTGTCGTTGTCCTGCAGTGCTCCGGCAATTATTTCGCTAGCTGAAGCTGAAAACTCGTTGACGAGGACAATGACGGGGAGATTTTCGAAGATACCGCCTTCGCTTGCGACTTCGGTAAAGGAGGCGGCGCGGTGGCGGCTTCGGGTCTGCACAATTGTTCTTCCGGCAGGTAGAAATTCGTCGGCAATAGCAACCGCTGATTCCAGGATTCCTCCCGGATTATTTCGCAAATCGAGAATCAGTTTTGTAGCTCCGTCGTCCTCAAGCGTCCGCAACTTGCTTCGAAATTCAGCGGCGGTGGTCGATGAGAATGAGCTGATTTTGATGTAGCCCGTTTCGTCATCCAGCAGAATAGCTGCCGGGACCGTATGGATGGGTACCTGATCGCGTATTAAGGTGTAGGTGATATTCTCGCTGCCACGCCTCACAACAGTCATTGCCACAGAAGTTTTAACGGGGCCTTTCAGCAGTTTCTGCACGAGACCGAGCGAGTCTCCAGTTACGTTACGGCTATTGACAGAAATGATACGATCTCCCGGCTGTACACCGGCAGCTTCACTGGGTCCGCCTTCAATTGTCGAGCTAACCCGAGCAGTATCTTTGACGACTTCATACCACAGGCCGACACCTCCGAACGACCCGGCATACTCTTCCTGAACTTCTGTTGCGATGACGGGTGGAATGTATGATGAGTGCGGGTCGAGTGCGCCGATCATCCCTTCAATTCCCTTTTCTACAACAAGATCTCGATCGAGGTCTTCGACGTAATATCGCGACAGTAGCGCGTACACTTCGTCGAGCTTTCGGATGCTTTCGGATTCGGCAGCGGATCCACCAGTCGGGTTCAACTGCATGCCGACCAGGGCACCGACACAGAAGAGAACGCCTGCAAGTATTCCGATAACGAGCCCGGGTACGTTTTTCATGTTTGCTTGGAGGCTTTTTTCAGTTCACGATCCCGATGCCGAGGGCAAACAGGTCGGCGGTGCAAGCGATGCTTTCGTCGTTGGCAATAGTTCGCCACGCTTTTCTCATAGACGGGGACCACGACAGGTCGTCAAAGACAACCACGCTGCCTGATGCAAGTTTCGGTTTAATTAAGTCAAAATAATGGACAGTAGCATCTCCGTCATGATGACCGTCGATGAAAGCATAGTTAATTGAGGGGACTGCAGCGAGAAGGGTTGGCAGGGCGTCGGCAAATGAACCATTGATCACTTCTACTCGTCTGCTTCCCAGCAACGCGAGATTGTCCACTGCGGCAGAGGCAAGTGCTTCGCCACCTTCGATAGTATAAAGCATTCCGGTTCCGGAGTTCTCCATTGCGAGTCCCTGGTAGGCAGCAGAGATGCCAAGGCATGTTCCAAGCTCTACTCCGACTTCCGGCTGAAACGTGGAGACAAGTGAATGCAGGAGTTGACATTCGTGAACAGGGGCACTCGATTTCATTACCGTTCGGACGTGTCTGGTGACTCCTTTCGAGCCAGTCTCGCGTAGGCCACGATACATTCCCGATCCCAGATCATCAAATGTCAAAAGTGCAGAAGATTTTTCAAGTCTGAGGCGCAAACCTTCGATCTTGACGGCATCGATTTCGTCGCTGTCGCGTAAGTACGTTTCAAGCGCATTAGCCAGCGTTCGACACGGACCGTTCGAGCGGCCGAGGCGTCGAGCCTCGGTTGACGCTCTCCAATTCATGATCTGCTTGTGGACTGAAACGGCCGCTTTGTGGAAAAGGGTTGGCAAGGAAAAATTTAGATCTTATAACAGGTGTAACAAAGCCTTTCAGCCAAACGTCATTGAGATGAATTTGTTAACTGAAGATAATAATTGCCCGACTAAACACGATTACAGGTGACAACAGCTGATTTTGAGTTGATGGTTTCGCGATATGGCAGCCGTGTATACGGCTTCGTCGTGTACTACCTGGGTAATCGGCAGGGAGCTGATGACGTTATGCAGGAGGTTTTGATAAAGTTCTGGAATCGCCGTCATGAGGTCGATACTGACCGAATCGTTCCATGGCTGATGACGGTCGCTCGAAATGCCTGTATCGATGAGCATCGTCGCAAGAAGAATCGAAGGGACAGCGTTACGTATGACACCGATATGGTGGGTGACATGGCTGATTTCGAAGGAGAACGCGGTGACAGTGCCATCGAGAGTCAATTATTTATGGAAGATTTGACGGCGGAGATCGAACGCCTCGACGATCCATTCAAGTCTATTGTCATCCTGCGAGAAATCCAGGGTATGAAATACGAGGAAATTGCTGAAAGCATGGATCTACCACTTTCCAGTGTGAAGGTGTATTTGCATCGGGCCCGAAAGAAATTGCGGCAGAATTTGTCTACCAAGTTGGAAATAAATCATGCAGGATAAAATGCATTCAGACGAATGGTTCGACTCATGTGTCGAAGCCTTCGTCGACCAAGAATTATCGGACGAAGACCGACGGTCGTTTGAAGATCGACTGGCCATTGATCCGATCCTGAAACGGAAAACTGATCTCGCCCGGCAGATAGCACAGTCGCTACGAGATCTACCCGGTTTTGAAATGCCGCCCTCTATCCTTACGGCTGTCAACAGTCAAATAGAAAAAACAGATACCGCTGCGTCAATAAATACGACGCGTACGCCGCTTCGGCTCGTCAGACCGTCGAGAAAAATTGTCTGGGCTTCTATCGCCGCAGCCGCTGTGATAGTTGTTGCGATCAACATTCTTCCTGCCGGACTCCCTGATGGAGGTTCCGGTACCGACCAACCCAGTCAAGCGGAAGTCGACCGGGCTCTGGAAGAAGTGAAATGGACGTTGGCCCTGGTGTCAGACATCGGAAACGAACGCCAGCAGATAGTCAATGGTCATATAGTTCAGCCTGTTCAAAGAGCTATGAGCTTCGTCCTAAACGATGAAAGCAACAAGCAGAATATTCAGTAGTGAAAAAAGAAATGAAAAAGATATTTATAACCCTGCTAGTCACGGGGACGTTTTTGGGAGCCTCGGCATCTGCGCAAAATAAACTTCTGTCGGATCCCGGGTATGTTGACGTTCGGGCTGTTGAGTCCTGGTTTGGCTCCGAACCCAATCTTGAGGTTAACATTCAAGGGGCCCTGCTAAAGTTAGTTGCAGAAGCCTCGCGATTTGAAGATCCTGAACTGGCGTCACTCATCTTGAAACTCAAGGGCATCAGCGTCCGCGGTTACAATGTGGAAGGAATGGATTTGCAATCCGTGAAACGGCAGACCCGTGAGATGGGAAGGAAGCTGGAGTCAGACGGATGGGAAACTATCGTTCGCGTCCGGGAGGATGATGAATCCGTAGACATGTACCTGCGCACGGTCAACGACGCGATTGCAGGTATGGTAGTCATGGTGATTGATGATGACGAGGACGCAGTGTTTGTCAACATCATAGGCGAAATTGATCCGGAGCAAATCGGGCGGCTGGGTCAAAAATTTAATTTCGGAAGTGTCGATCGATTCTAGACTATGCACACATTTCAGCGCACCACTTTTGTTCTTCTGATCGTTGTCGGGTTGCTCCCCGTATTCGCAGGATGTTTTTATTCTCGAGAGTTATCTCGATCCAAAAGAGAAATCGAGAGAGGTTATCCCGATCTGGACATCGATCGAAGGCTCACCCTGGCATTGGGTCCGAGAACAATTCACACGGCAGGTTGGATTGTGCGTCAGGTCCCCGAAGAAGAAACACAACAGGTGGCTTCGTACCTCCGGCATCTCGACAAGGTGAAAGTCGCCATTTACGACGTGGATTATTATGACGATGAAGCCCGGTCCCACCAGGCGGCTGTTACTGATTTCGAGAGGAATGGTTGGATTCTGGCTGTCAGAGCTGCGGAAGATGATGAATCTGTCTGGGTACTTTACCGGGCTGATTCCCGCGATACCGTTCGGGATATCAAAGTGATAGTACTGAGTGAAGAAGACCTGGTTATCGCCCGCATTCAGGGTACACTCAACGAACTTCTTGAAGACCTCGTCGCCGACCATAACGTCATCGACGACATCTTTTAGCCGGCTCCAGACATACGCATGTGTCCCAGTCCAGGATCTTTTGTATACTTGAGATCCCTCCAAGTCACCCGGGAGTATGACTGATTCTTGGACTAAAATGGTTTATCACAAATGCGTAGTAAGAGTGTACTGGGTTTCCTGATTATCGTGCTCCTGGTGGGCTTCGTCGGTTGCGCCGGTTGCGGAACGTACAACGGACTGGTAGCCCAGGATGAACGCGTCGAAACGGCGTGGGCCAATGTCGAGACGCAGTATCAACGCCGAGCCGATTTGATTCCAAATTTGGTTACGACGGTAAGAGCCACGGCGAACTTCGAGCGCGAGACACTGGAGTCGGTCACTAACGCGAGAACGCGTGCCACGTCAATCAATATTACGGCCGATGATCTGGGCGACGCGGAGAAGATGGCAGAGTTTATGGCTGCACAGCAACAGCTCGGTCAATCATTAGGTCGATTGATTGCTGTAGCCGAAGCATATCCGGAGGTTCAGTCTACGGAAGCTTTCAGGGACTTGCAGGCACAGCTCGAAGGAACTGAAAACAGGATTGCAACATCGCGGCGTGATTATAACAACGCTGTCCGTACCTACAACACGAGTATTCGGCGATTCCCTGCCAGCATAGTTGCAGCAGTATCGGGGTTTAGTCGCAAGCAACCTTTTGAAGCATCTCCAGGTGCCGACAAAGCACCGCCCGTCAATCTTGACACATAGGTCGAGGTTCTTGGTGCGTATTCTTTCTGTCTGTTGCCTTTTATTTTGGTGCGTCGGCGTTTCAGCCGCCCAGGATATTCCTGTCCTGGCTCCAACCGGGCAGTGGGTATCCGATACGGCTGACATGCTCTCGGCAGGTGAGGAGAATGCACTGACGGGTCGACTGTCGTCTTATGCTGAGTCGTCCTCTACGCAGATTGTCGTGGTCACAATTCCGTCTCTCGATGGTTACGCAGCTTCTGAATACGCGACGGAGCTCGGAAGACAATGGGGGGTCGGACAATCGCAGTACAACAATGGAGTAGTATTGCTGGTATCCCGTGACGACCGCGAGGTATTCATCGCGACAGGCTATGGCATTGAGGGTGCGATTCCGGACGCTGTGGCCGCACGTATCGTTCGCAACGTGATTATTCCTCAATTCAAGCGGGGTGACTTTTTTGAAGGGATCTCGCAGGCAGTGGACGCGCTCGTTGATGCGAGTGATGGTGAGTACGAGGCGACCGATGTCGCGACGGGAGATGGGTTACCTGAACTCGTCGTGTTTGTCGTGTTCCTGATCGTACTGATCGTCATTATCGTAATCATTGTTAACATGGGAAAGGGTTCTTCGGGCGGAGGCAAGCGTCGTCGTCGTCGCAACTCACCTGTTATAATTTGGGGCGGTGGTGGCCACAGAACAGGCTGGGGTAGTTCATCGGGCAGCTGGGGAAGCGGTGGCGGATTTGGAGGCGGTGGCTTCGGCGGTGGCGGCTTCGGCGGCGGAGGATTTTCCGGCGGCGGCGGAAGCTTCGGAGGCGGTGGAGCAGGAGGAAGTTGGTGAGAGGGAAGAGGGGAAGATGG
>CBDUKH010000089.1:0-14521 GCA_965367755.1 uncultured Rhodothermales bacterium | reverse complement strand
TTTTCAGTGTAGATTATTGCGTCAGTTTTTCCGTGAATTGGTCAATAATCGAGAGCAATATAGTCGATTAGTTTCTAAAGCCCGTCAGAATGAATCGGAAAATCACCTGAAATCGGACGCAGATATCGCGACCTATGTTATATTTCGTCTACAGCAAATACCTGTTTGAATACCTGATTAAACCCGGACCGCGATGCCTGAATTTGTTGAATTCGAAATTAAAGACGCAGTCGCCACCATAACACTTAATCGGCCTGATGTACTCAACAGTTTTAACGAAGGAATGTCGGCCGAACTCGTCCAGTCGCTTAGTGATTGTGGTGCCGATTCGTCTGTGCGATCTGTTGTTCTGACCGGAGCGGGTCGGGCATTCTGTGCCGGTCAAGATCTCGCCCAGGTGGTACCGAAAGAAGGAGAGCCGATGCCCTCGTTAGGCCCGATCGTGCAGCGCTGTTACAATCCCGTAATTCGAGGCATTCGAAACCTGGAGAAACCGGTTGTCGCAGCAGTCAACGGCGTTGCAGCCGGTGCAGGAGCGAACATGGCGCTGGCCTGTGATTTTGTAATCGCCTCTGAAAAAGCGTCGTTCATCCAGTCGTTCTGTCATGTGGGCCTGATTCCAGACAGTGGGGGAACGTTCTTTCTTCCGAGGATTGTCGGCCTCGCCAGAGCTACCGAACTAATGATGTTGGGGGAAAAAGTAAGAGCTGCAGACGCGAAACAAATGAACATGATCTACGATGTGGTTGACGCCGATACGTTACCCGATGCGGCGATGGCGCTCGCGCGGAGATTGGCGGCGATGCCTACGAAAGGATTGGGATTGATTAAGAGAGGCTTGAATGCTTCGCTCGGAAATTCGCTGGATGAACAGCTCGAGCTGGAGATAGTACTCCAGCAGGCAGCCGGCGAAACTCACGACTACAATGAAGGCGTCAACGCTTTTCTCAACAAACGCGATCCTCAGTTTACTGGTAGCTAGTTTTGCTACACAATTTTTAGTCACGAAAGATTTAGAGCGTGGACCTGATAGAATCTAAGATATCCGTAGTTGGTGCTGGAACCATGGGCACAGGTATAGCACAGATTGCCGCAACTCATGGTCATGAAACGATTCTAATCGACAAGGACCGGCGACAACTGGAGCGAAGTCAGGCCAGTCTTGAAAAAATCCTTAAACGACTGACGGAGAAAGAAAAAATAACTGCAACCAAGGCTGCAGAAATTCTTTCGCGGATCACCTTTACATCAAATTTGGATATCGGAGGCGGATCTGGTTTGACTGTTGAAGCGGTGGTCGAAGATCTCGACACAAAACAGCAGTTGCTGGCGAAACTTGAGTCGATTCTTTCAGAAGATGCTGTTCTCGCCACGAACACGTCGAGTCTGTCTGTCACATCAATTTCCAATATCTGCAAGAACCCCGAGCGAGTAATAGGGATGCACTTTTTCAACCCTGCTCCGGTGATGGCGCTGGTTGAAGTTGTGCCAGCCCTTGACACTTTGGACGAGGTCAAGGACAACGTCGTCAAGCTCGCATACGATTGGAACAAGATTCCCGTTCTTGCAAAAGATACGCCAGGATTTATCGTCAACCGTGTGGCTCGCCCATTTTACGGTGAGTCACTTCGGATGGTCGATGAAGGATTCGCCAGTCCCGAAGAAGTTGACGTCGCAATGCGTCAGACAGGAGGGTTTCGAATGGGTCCATTTGAACTGATGGACCTCATCGGCAACGACATCAACCTGAAGGTTACCGAGACCGTATTCAACGCATTTTATCAGGACCCTCGCTATCGTCCCTCATTTACTCAGAAGCGCCTCGTAGAAGCAGGTCGACTCGGAAGGAAAACCGGTCGCGGGTACTTCTTCTATGGTGAGAATGCAGGCACCGCAGATGCTATCGTCGAAGGGCAAAAAGCCGAAGCAATTGTCAACAGGGTCATCACGATGATTATGAACGAGGCCATCGATGCTGTCTTTTGGGGTGTTGCAACACCGGAAGATGTCGATCTGGCAATGACAAATGGTGTCAATTACCCGAAGGGACCAATCGCCTGGGCGCAGGAAATCGGTCTCGGAGTAGTCCTCGAAAGGATGCAAGCGCTTCGATCAAAGTACACCGAGGATCGTTATCGACCGAGCCCGCTACTTAAACAACATGTAGAATCAGGGACGGTGTTGTATGCAACTTGAGATTGCCAAACGCATCGTTGATTCGATGATGCAAAAGGATACTTTTTCTCAGTGGTTGGGAATCAGAATCGTGGACGTTCAGCCAGGTTCTTGCATTATTGAAATGGATGTCCGGGCCGACATGTTGAATGGCTTTGGCATCGGCCATGGAGGCATCGCCTTTTCCCTGGCCGATAGTGCATTGGCTTTTGCTGCGAATACGCATGGGCGGGTGTCGTTAGCACTAAATAACAACATGACTTATTCTGCTCCCGTGCGAGAAGGTGATACGTTGACGGCCACTTGCAGAGAGATAGCAACGTCCCGCAAGACAGGAACGTACGATGTTGAGATTACCGATCAAGATGCAAGGACGGTGGGATTATTCCGTGGTACTGTCTATCGAAAAAATGAAGACCACCCGGTACTGAATGAAAAATAACACTGAAGCATTTATAGTCGACGGAATTCGAACGCCTATTGGCAAATTTGGTGGCACTCTGGCGACTGTGCGCCCAGACGACCTGTGTGCTCATGTCATCAAAACTGTCCTGGACAGAAATCCGACAGTTGACCCGTCAAAGATCGGTGACGTAATAATTGGATGCGCAAACCAGGCCGGTGAAGACAACAGAAATGTAGCGCGAATGGCGCTGTTACTCGCCGGGATACCATTCACGGTACCCGGAGAGACGGTCAACAGACTTTGCGCATCGGGGATGAGTGCAACAGTGCGTGCGTTTCATGCGATCAAGGCCGGGGACGGTTATCAGTTTGTAACTGGAGGAGTTGAGAGTATGACTCGGGCGCCTTTCGTAATGGCAAAATCTGACGCAGCTTACTCCAGGAATGTCGAAGTTTACGATACCAGCATCGGGTGGCGCTTCACGAACCCCTCGCTCGAAAAAGTTTTTGGTGCCGATGGGATGGGGAATACGGCTGAAAATCTTGCCGAGAAATACGACATCAGTCGCCATGACCAGGACGTGTTTGCATTCAATAGCCAGGCCAAAGCCTCTGCTGCTCAGCGAGACGGACGATTCCGGGATGAGATAGTGGCGGTTGAAATTCCGAAGCGCAAATCAGCTCCCATAATTTTCGCCGACGATGAGTTTATCCGGCACGACCCTGATCTGGAGAAGATGTCTTCGCTCAAACCAGCTTTTCGATTTGACGGAAAAGGAAGCGTTACAGCTGCGAATTCCTCCGGCATTAATGACGGGGCATGTGCGTTGCTCGTTGCATCTGGAGATGCTGTTGCGGAGCAGAATCTGACACCGCTGGTGCGCATTGTTTCGAGTGCTGTCGTCGGTGTAGAACCGCGGATCATGGGAATCGGACCGGTAAATGCTAGTTTGTCGGCTTTGGCAAAAGCAGGATTAACTCTCGCCGATATGGACGTCATCGAATTGAACGAGGCGTTTGCTGCGCAAAGTCTTGCGTGTATACGGGAGCTCGGTCTGCAAGATGATGACCCGAGAATTAACCCTAACGGTGGAGCGATCGCGCTGGGACATCCGCTCGGAATGTCTGGTGCACGACTGTTGTTGACGGCTGCGCATGAGTTGGAGCGTCGCGGTGCGAAGTACGCACTTTGCACGTTATGTGTGGGAGTCGGCCAGGGTATGGCAACAATTATTGAGAGAGTATAGAAGCCATGGCAAACATTTTCGAGTTCGAGGGATTTCGGCCAGTGGTGCATGAGTCGGCGTTCATTCATCCGAATGCGACCGTGATTGGCAACGTTCAGATAGGTCGCGATGTGTATGTCGGTCCGAGTGCAGTCATCCGAGGCGATTGGGGGGAGATATTGATCAGGGACGGTTGTAACGTTCAGGAGAACTGTACCATCCATATGTTTCCCGGTGTTCAGGTTGTTCTCGAAGAGTCTGCCCACATCGGCCACGGAGCGGTTATCCACGGCGCATACATTGGCCGAAATGCGCTTATCGGGATGAACGCGGTCGTGATGGATAATGCCCGTGTCGGCGCTGATAGCCTTGTCGGTGCACTGGCATTTGTGCCAGCTGAAATGGTGATTCCTGACCGAAAGATTGCAGTCGGCAATCCTGCCGAAGTCGTAAAAGATATGTCGCCGAATCGGATTGCATGGAAGACGGAGGGGACCCGGCTGTATCAGATGTTGCCAGGGCAGCTGAGAGATAGCCTCGTCGAGTGTGAGCCACTCAGGGAGGTTCCGGTAGACAGACCGGAGCAGGTCGTGGCGTACCAGCCCTGGAAGGATACGGAACGAAAGAAATAGTTTTTAAAACGATAGGTATAGAATGATTCATGTTGAGAGTTTTGCAGAGGGCAAATGGCATTCAGCCAACTCAGGTCTCCGCGAAGTACGTCATGCTGTAACAGGAGCCCCCGTAGCCAGTGTCAGCAGCGACGGCCTCGACTTCGATGCGATGTTAGCTTATGGTCGAAACGTTGGTGGCCCAGCGCTTCGCAAGATGACATTTCATGAGCGAGCGAGAATGCTTAAGGCTATCGCCAAGTATCTCAATGAGAACAAGAAAGAGCTATACCGTTTATCAGCATTCTCGGGAGCCACAAAACGAGACGCATGGATCGATGTCGATGGTGGTATCGGAACGTTCTTTATTTTTTCCAGCAAAGGCCGGCGTGAGCTTCCCGACGAAACGTTTTTGATGGATGGAAATCTTGAGATGACATCCCGGGAAGGAACGTTCGTAGGTCATCATATTTGTGTTCCACTGCAGGGTGTGGCGGTACATATAAATGCGTTCAACTTCCCGTGTTGGGGAATGCTCGAGAAATTGGGTCCAACATTTCTCGCAGGTATGCCGGCTATTGTAAAGCCAGCGTCGGTGACATCGTACATTACAGAAGCAATGGTACGGATGATCATTGAGTCCGGGTTGTTACCTGCCGGTGCGTTACAGCTGATATGCGGTGGCGTCGGTGATTTGCTGGACAAAGTGAGTTCCCAGGATGTAGTGACGTTTACCGGGTCAGCCAGTACGGGCTTGAAGTTGAAGTCTCGCGAGAATATTCTCCGTGACTCCGTGAGGTTCAACATGGAAGCGGATTCGCTCAACTTTTCCATGCTGGGTCCTGACGTGGAGCCCGGTATGCCCGAGTTTGACATATTCGTCGATGAAGTAATCAGGGAGATGTCAATTAAGGCTGGTCAGCGCTGTACAGCTATCCGTCGGACGTTTGTGCATGAAAGCAAGGTAGACGCGGTGATCGAAGCGATGCAGGCAAAGTTGTCGGCTGTGCAGCTGGGAGATCCGTCTGTAGAGGGCGTCGAAGTCGGGCCGTTGGTGAGTAGCGATCAGGTAGCCGAAGTCGCGGCGGCGATCAAAAAGATATCCGGAGAAAGTGAGATCGTTTTCTCAGGTGATGATTCCTTTACCGAAAGTGCTGGCAGTGACGGCGCGTTTCATCCGATGACATTGCTTCATTGCGAACGACCATTTCATTCTTCAATGCCGCACGATGTAGAGGCCTTTGGACCGGTAAATACGATCATGCCCTACTCATCGATGGATGAGGCAATTGAGCTTGCAAAGCTCGGCAAGGGTAGTCTGGTCGGTTCACTTGTGACAGCCGACAAAGCTGTTGCGAAGGAAATGGTCCTGGGATCGGCCGCATACCATGGCAGGTTGATGATACTCGATGCTTCATCAGCCAAGGAGTCGACCGGGCATGGTTCACCACTGGCGCATCTTGTACACGGAGGTCCGGGACGCGCTGGAGGTGGTGAAGAAATGGGAGGCGTGCGGGCCGTTCATCACTATATGCAGCGAACAGCATTGCAAGGGTCTCCATCGGTGTTATCTGCGATTGGCAACGAATGGTTTGTAGGAGCGGACCGACCGGAATCGGATGTACATCCGTTCCGGAAGACATTCAACGAACTGGAAATTGGCGATACCCTTACCACACATCGACGTACGATCACTGATGCCGACGTGGTAAATTTTGCTGGTGTCAGCGGCGATTTCTTTTATGCTCATATGGATGAGATTGCGGCAGCCGAGTCACTTTTCGAGCGAAGAGTCGCCCACGGTTATTTCGTATTGTCCGCCGCCGCCGGACTCTTCGTCTATCCCAACAAAGGACCCGTCCTCGCCAATTATGGACTGGATAACCTCAGGTTTACTGAACCCGTTTACCCGGGAGATACCATTCAGGCCAAGTTGACCTGTAAACGGAAGACAGAGAAGGAAAAACGAGAAGACGAGGATTTGCAGGGTGTGGTCGAGTGGCACGTAGATGTTACAAATCAGGAAGATGTTCTTGTAGCGACTTACTCAATCCTTACCCTCGTCGCGAGGACGGAAGAGTAACTAACTCCTGCGAGTGACCGACATCATGACTCCGGGTTTCGGTTCAAGGGTCGCACCCATATGATCTCTGACGTTGGGACTTGCCAATTTGAATTCGAACTGTTGAATCAGGCGAGACAAGACAGCTCGTGCTTCGACTTTTGCATAGATCGCGCCAATACAGTTTCGAGGACCGCCGCCAAAGGGAAGGTAGCTGAATGGCTTTCGAGTCGATCCGTCAGAAAAACGTTCCGGACAGAATGAATCCGCATCAGGCCAGTGCTCAGCATCACGATGCGTCAAGTATATCGAAAACATCGTTCGTGACTTTTCCGGGATCGTATATTCTCCAAAGTTGACGGGGCATTTGGATATTCGATTACTAACGTGGATTGGAGGGTGCAGTCGCAGCGATTCGTTAATTACGCCATCGAGATACGTTAGCTTGTCGAGCTCGGCATATGTCGGGCTGCTTCCGATTGTCGAATCTACTTCTTCGGCGACTTTCGACTGGACATCTGACCGAATACCCAGCTCGTATAGTGTCCACGCAAGGTGGGCGGTATTAGTATCGTGACCTGCAATGAAAAGCGTCAGCATTTGATCACGAATCAGATCGTTATCTAATCCGGCCATAATCATTCTGTCCAGCACATCAGTGTGTATCTCGTCAGATCTGTTGCGAGATTGGAGTTCAACTCGTCGTATCTCGATCGATTCGAATAGGAACGCATCGATTGCATTGATGTGGTCCTGGTATCCCGGTCGGGGTGCGTTCGGAAAGATGAGCCAGGGACCAGGAGAAATGTACTTGATAACACCGAGAATATGCGGCCACAACTTTGCAAGATCTGAAGTCACGTCAATTCCGAACAAGGTGTCGACAATAATGAGAATTGAAATCTTTCTCATCTCCGTCAGCATGTCGATCTTCTGTCCGGATGGCCACTCCGATGATACCTGGTCAGTGATCGCAATCATTTTTGGAACGTGGCGCTTTACCTCACTCCGTTTAAGCCCGGGTTGAATAAGTTCTCGGAGGTGGATGTGCGCATTGTCATCTTCAACAAGAAATCCATGTCGAAGTAGTTTTGCGACGGGGTCTGTTTCATTTCGCCATTGAAAATCTTTACGGTTGCTTACGAGGACTTGCTTCGCGAAAGCAGGTCCGGCGAGAAATACCGGGTTAAATCCAGGTAGTTTTATCTGGAAGATATTCCCGACAATGGAGTGGATTTTTCGAAGAGCACCAAGCGGCCCCTTTGCAATGAAGCTACGTAGGATATCAAGTCCAGCTCCGCTTTTTGCAAAGGGGGGTTTCATTCAGTCTGGTGTTGGGCGCGTCAGATCTACACTGACTCGGTAGCTACGAGGCTGTAGATGTTCGCGACATAATCTTCGACCATCCGTCGTGCACTGAACCGATAGGGGAGGGTAGTCATCGCCTCCTTCATCATCTCGACCCATTGCACAGGCACGTTGAGATCGTTTCTATTGTAGAAGAGTGGTACAACAGAGTTTTCGATGGTCTGATACAGGAATTCTGCATCTTCGTTATCTTGTTGGGCTGGATCCATGTATTCGGCGGTATCCTTGTCTCCAATTTTCCAGCCGTTGTTGCCGTTATAACCTTCCGGCCACCACCCATCAAGAATGGAGAGATTGAGTCCACCGTGGACTGCCACTTTCTGTCCACTTGTTCCACTCGCTTCGTATGGACGTCGCGGGTTGTTCAACCAGACGTCGCAACCGGACACAAGTGTTCGGCCGATTGACATGTCGTAGTTTTCAAGAAATACGATACGGCCTTGCAGTTCAGGAATTTGAGTATAGTCGAAGAGCCGTTGGATTAGTGCCTTTCCTTCTTCGTCTGCGGGGTGCGCTTTTCCTGCGAATACAACTTGCACCGGCCTATCTGGATTGGCCACGATTCTTTTTAGTCGTTCGATATCATGGAAAAGAAGGAGTGCACGTTTGTAAGTAGCGAATCGTCGAGCGAAACCGATTGTGAGGACATCGGGATTCAGTTTATGTTGCTGGGGCAGCGATTGCTTGCGAACAAACAGTTCTAGCTTCTCAATCATTCTTGCTCGCAAGGACGATCGGTACGACCATAAGTCGGCATCCGGGATATTCCGGACGGCTCCCCACGAATCGGGAGAAGAATCCCATCCCGGGACGTATGATCCGAGAAATGTTCTAGCGTTTGGAGAGGTCCATGTAGGAAGATGGATACCGTTCGTGACGTGCGATATTGGAACATCCGAAACACTTCTGTCAGGATACATTTCTTTCCATTGGTCGCGAGCGACCTCTCCGTTGAGTCTGGAGACACCATTGGCTGCTCCGGAGAGCTTGAGTCCCAACACGGTCATGGTAAAGTCTTCGTCAGCATCATCTGGTGAGACGCGTCCGTAGGCGAGCAGCTCGTCGATGGAGATTCCAACCTCGCCGGCATATCCGGACATCATTCTTTTAAAAAGATCTGTAGAGAATCGATCATGACCGGCTTTCACGGGAGTGTGCGTCGTAAAGACAGTATGAGCGCGAATTCTACTTTCGGCATCCTCACGTGACATGTTCATATCGAGATACATGCGTAGCATCTCAAAACAAGCAAAGGCGCAATGGCCTTCGTTCAGATGGATGAGATCGGGCGTGATGTTTAGTTTTTTGAGAAGTCGAACACCCGCGACGCCGAGAATTATTTCTTGTTTGATTCGTGTCTTGCGCGATCCGGCATACAGGCGGTGCGTAATAAATCTGTTGTCGAATGTGTTGCCATCAAAATCAGTATCGAGGAGATACATTACAGATCGACCGATCTTTAATTTCCAGGCTTGCACTTTGACGACTTTGTCGCCAATAGGCGCATCGACAGTGATGGGTCGCCCGTTCTCGTCTGTGACCAGTTCGACAGGTACGCGTGTTGTGTCGATCGCAGGATATTCGTCTTGCTGGTATCCGGTGCCATCAAAAAACTGGCGTAGATATCCGTCTCGCAGAAATAGACCAACCGCACAGAAAGGCAGGCCCGTATCGGACGCTGCTTTGGTGTGGTCGCCCGCGAGTATTCCCAAGCCACCAGAATAGAGTGGCAGGCTTTCATGCAGCCCAAACTCCATGCAGAAGTACGCGACCTGCGGATGGTGCGCAAACTGACCATCCGAATCGACGTATGACCTGAACTCAGCATACGCAGCATCTACCCTCTCTTGAAAGCCATGATCGTTAAGGACTTTTTCGTCGGCATATTTGATCGTCAAGACCGGATTGCTTTTCGAGGCCTCGAAGGCACCAGGATTAAGTTCACTGAAAAGTTCGAGGGCTTCGGGATTCCAGCTCCACCAGAGATTTTCTGAAATCTCTTTTAGTTTGTTGAGGGTAGTAGGCATAATTATGTTTGATTCTTGTACTCGGGTTTAAAGATAACCAAGGTTGACGTGAGGATTGAGAAGCCGAATGCAATACATTCAAGAATTCGGGTTCAAATGAGGGCGCATTGTTAAGAAACTGTTACGATAAAACACTGGAGGAGACGATCAGGGTTGTCTCGGACCGATTCCGGCTGGCTGGAAAGACTGAGTCGAATCGCGAAGCCAGATGGATGTTATCGGTGATTACCGGGTTATCGGCTGCTGAATTGATTTCTAAGGGCAAGTCGAAGTTGACTAAGAAACAGGCTCGGCGACTGGAAAATTTTGTCGAGAGGAGGGTCGCTGGAGAGCCGTTGCAATACATTCTTGGCGAAGCGTCATTCAGGAATCTGTCGTTCAAGGTCGACAGACGAGTCTTGATCCCGCGGCCGGAGACAGAGCTGATTGTGGATGTTGTTATTCGGCTGCTGCCTCCTGGAGGGCGAGTTCTTGAGGTAGGTATTGGGTCCGGTTGTATTGGCTTGTCGATAAAATCGGAGAGACCAGATTCGAATGTTATTGGGGTAGATATCAGCGATGGAGCACTTCAGGTTGCGAGGTCAAATGCTTCCGAACTGGGCCTGGATGTTGAGGTCAGACAATCCGATGTATTTGACGACAGATTCGGCAATTCAATGGGTAAGTTTGATTTGATTGTTTCCAATCCTCCGTACATCCCGGCGGACGAGATGTTGATTCTTGAAAGTGTTGTACGAGATTTTGAGCCGTCACTCGCACTTGAAGCGGATGAGGATGGCCTGGCTTTTTACACGCGATTAGCTGAGCTATCAAAGACGATGCTGAATGATGGCGGTCACCTGGTCACCGAGATTCACACCCCGAAGTCGCGAGAGGTGGTATTGGTTTTCGAAGCCGCGGATTTGCGTGATGTTTCGGTCGAAAAGGATTTGGCGCAGCGCGACCGTATTGTCATCGGCCGGGTTGTGAATCCACGAACTCTGTAAATGACTGAGTGATGTATGCTTCGGAGGAAATGAATTTCAGGACATTCAGGAAATCTTCCACAGCGTGGTATCCCTCCAGCCTTGTGATATAATTGCTTTCGCCGTCAAGGAAAACGGTTGTAGGGGTTCCGCTTGCACCGAGGCCATATGCTAGCTCTGCTACGGAAAGTTGGTGTTCTTTAAAAGAAACGACGGTTTCGAAGTCTTCGAGGTTGAGCTGTGTCAGGCGAAAGTTTTTGGAGAGATAGTCATGGATAGTGGAGTCCGAGTAGACTTCTTTATACATCCGGGCACACCACGTACAATTGGGCGAAAAAACATCGACCAAAACTTTTTGTGTAGACTGTACTTCCGCTTTGGCGAACACATCGGCGAAGTCTATCCAGTCATAGATTTCGGGACGGGCAGCTACTTGGCCGACGCAGGGGGTTGCCGAAACAATCGCGAGCAGACACAGAGAAAGAAAGCCGGATTTCACTAACTATCGAGGAGGCTTAGAAATGCGTTTGAAAAGGCTTCTGATGCCGACTGCCAGTTAAATGTTTCCACGAGGTTGCGGGTGTTTGCTTTCCACATTTTCAGTAGGTCTCGGTTTTGCTCGATTTCGTTCAATTTAGCCGCTATTGATTGTGGATTATCCGGGTTTACGAGAGTGCCCACGTTGAACCGATCCACCATAGTCGCGATTTCGGGAAGGTCGCTTGCAAGAATCGGAACGGAAGCGGAAGCATATTCGAAGAGCTTATTCGGAAGAGCGTACCTGTGATTGAGGCAAGAGTCTTCAAGGACTGTAGCGCCAATCGAGGCTCGTGACGTGGCGCTGATAACCTCATCTGGAGGGACCGGGTCTACGAATACGATTTTCTTATCTGAGCCCTCGATCACGGCGTTTTCGAGGATCTTGTTTTTGAGTGGTCCATCGCCTAAAAAAACGAGAGAAACATTTTTTGTAAACCGGATTGATGAAGCGAGGGCCAGACAACCGCGTCCGGTGCGTACCTGACCATTGTGGACGACAAGAAGGTCGCCCGAATCATGGATATGATTACGAATATCGGTAAAAGAGGGTTTTTGGCTCGACAGGTCAGGCGTGTTGTAGATGGTAAGGGGTAGATTTACTGCATAGACGTTTTGGAGATGATTGGCTATTTGGTCAGAGACGGTAAAGATCCGGTCGCATTTTCTGATGTATCGTTTCTCGATGGCACTCCACACGGATCGCTTTATGGGGTTTTTTCGAAGCGATTCTACATGGGTGTAAAGTTCACGAGAATCGTAGGTGAGGTAGCTTCGGGATTGGTTGGCAGCACGAGCTGAGGCAGGTAGCGAATAGAGATCACTTGCGTGGAAAACATCGGCATTTACTGATTTAAGGCCGTTTGAAAGCAGAGTATGAGCTTTCAGAAATAGTTCTGGGCCCCGAGATTCGGGGTAAGCGAGGAGGTGAATTTGGCCATTGGGGATGCTAATACTCCGCTCTTTTGTTTTGCAGAAGCCGAATGCTGCTACGGAGAAGCCGGATTGTGTAAGGGCGTCGATTTGGCGTAGGGCCCTGGAATTCAGAGAGATGTCGCCCAGGAGCGAAAAGGCGACGATTGGAGGTGTTAGGCCCATCGAGGGGTGATGACGCTATGAGTGCCTTGGGGCGGTGTCGACGTGGCTAGTTGATACTAAAAACCCGGCTCGTTGGGAGTACGAGCCGGGTTTTTGTACATATTAGGTCAGACTACTGGTGTTCTCCAGTATCCTTCTGGTGTTCTCCAGTATCTTTCTGGTGTTCTCCAGTATCCTTCTGGTGTTCTCCAGTATCCTTCTGGTGTTCTCCAGTATCCTTCTGAAAGGTTGAGAGTGTACTTTCTCCAGAAACAGAGACTAGTTCATCAGAAGAACAGCCTGATAAAAGCAGGCCAACCGAAAGCACTAAGGCTGACAGAATGCCGTGATACTTTATCATCGCTCCCTCTATTCAACTTTGCGGCAATATCAAAACGAGTTCCATAATGATACAAATTTACTCAAATATTTCAAACTCGATGCCCCAAGATTTTACTTGAATGGATTCTCGTCGAATACATACATGATGTGTCCCAATTCCAATTCTGTGATCAGGAGCCAACGAAACGTGCCCCGCGAACGTAAGAGAATATTTCTAGTGCTCGTCGTGCTAAGCGCACTAGTGGGCACTTCTCAGACCTTCGGCCAACAGCGTCTCAAATCAGACACAGGACTGCCATTTTTTACGTTAGCAGTCAATAGTGGGGAATATGCGGGTTCAGCTGCCAACTGGAGTGTCGCTGAAGGCGCGGATGGAAGAATCTTCGTTGGAAATGATAAGGGTTTGCTGGTATATGACGGAGTCCATTGGGATCAAATCGAACAATTCGCAGGCTTAATGGTGCGTTCGTTGATGGCGGGGCCGTCCAATCAAATTTATGTCGGTGCATATAACGATTTTGGATTTCTGGCAACGAACGCAACCGGTCAGACTACTTATACAAGCTTGGCCGAGGGAACGGGGAAGTCCTTTGGAAACGTGTGGAATATATGCGCGCTCGAGACAAAGGTCTTCTTTGGGACATCCAGAAGTATTTTTGTCCTTGACGATGGGAGTATTACGGAAATCACAAGTACCGCTGGCTATCATACGAGCTTCTGTGTTGAGGGCAGATACCTGATACGCGAGAAAGGAATTGGCCTCATGGAATATCGCGATGGACATTTACTTGTTATTCCGGGTGGGGAAATTTTCGCCGATCAAAGAATCTATTCGCTGCTTCCATATCGAGAGAATAGCTTGCTTGCGTCTACGCGAGAGGGAGGAATGTATCTGATCTCGGAAGATCGAATCGACCGTAAAGAAACGCAAATTGATTGGTTCTTAAAGCGATATCCCTTATACGACGGAATCCTAGCATCTTCAGGAGAATATATTTTTGCGACACTCGGTGGCGGTGCGGTAGTTATGAACGATCAGTTTCAAGCAATAGACTACATAGACAATATTTCGATACTAAATGGAAACGTGATTAACTTCGTTTTCGAAGATTCGGCAGGTGGGATTTGGTTCGCGTCACATAATAATGGGTTAAGCAGAATTGATTACCCGACTAGCCTAACTAGATTTAGATCTGAAACTGGTCTCGACGGGACGATTTCCGACATTGTCCGCTTCGAAGAGAAATTATTTGTGGCGACAGGTGACGGAGTAGAATATCTACAGAAATCGGTACCAGAAATCCCCAATCGGTTTACGAAAATTGACACGCTCCCGATTGCCACGGTGTTGTTCCCCACCGAGAACGGGCTATTGATCGGGTCTGAAGAAGGGCTCTTTATTTCGCAAGGAATGGTCGAAACGCGAAAACTGGCGGACTTGGACATCCGCGCAATTGAGGCCGATCCGAAATCGATTGGGAGCTTCTGGCTTGGATCCACAACAGGACTTTTCAAATTGCATTTTGACGACGTCTCAAACCGCCGTACAAAGGCGGTTGTACAGGGAGTAACGGAAGGAGACAAGTATAACATTCGATCAATAGTCAACGCAGAAGATCATTCACTTTGGCTGGGGCTTAGGTTGGAGGGCTTGATTCATAAGTTCAAAAACACCTACGCCAAATACGATACATCTCACGGTCTCCCGGTTGGAACCCCTCAAGTC
>CBDUKH010000088.1:0-14689 GCA_965367755.1 uncultured Rhodothermales bacterium | reverse complement strand
ACCGTCAGGCCGTAATCAATGATGGCTGTCGTCAGCTCGTCGGTGTCAAAGCTGATTGTCGCCGAAGAGTCTGTGGCTACGATCGCAATGTTGGATACGACGGGCGGTGTTGCATCGAGAGTCGTAAACGTCGAGTCTACAGTTACGGTTGTGTTTCCAGTTGTATCAGTAGCTGAAATCCTGAAGTGGTATTCAGTATTATCCTGAAGAGAGTCAATCAGTATTGCGCGTGTCAGTACCGCATTAGTATCACTTACTTGCGTCCCATATGCCGTTGTCAGACCGTACTCGATGATCACGGTCGAAAGCTCATTTGTATCTACGCTTATCGTGGCTGATGAATCCGTTGGTGCGACCAGGACATTATTTACAAGCGGACCTGTCGCGTCGTACGAATAAGTGCGGTTCGTATCGACCACAGTATTGCCGGCCGCGTCCATGACAGTCAGACGGTAATTGTATTCTGTGGATTCCGAGAGGCCTGTCAGTTCGAAATAATTATCTGCACGAAGAGTATCAGAAATGAGCGAGTCGCCGTAAGCCGTCGTAACGCCATATTCGAGAACGGCGGTAACATTTTCGTTCGTGTCTATCCATATTCTCAGGGAGTCCTGGTCTTCTTCGACGGTGAAAGAGTCTATTGAGGGGTCGAGTGAGTCCGTAGTGGCTACGACGTTAACGTGCTCGTAAATTACCTCGGTAAAAACGTCCTGGGAACGACCGACGAGAGGCAATCCGAGCAGGCCTGTAGTGGCCAAAGCAACGTTGTATCCGGCCGGATCGCCAAAAGGTGTCCAGATAATTCCGTCATCAGAAATGAAGGTCAAGAAGTCGTTTCCGGATCGTTTAAATTTGACCCAAAGTGGCTCCCCTTTAAACGATTGTAGGAAATCCTGAGAATACAGCAACATATGCATGGAGTCCTGTGCAGGTCGAATGACAAAGTGCTCCTCTCGATCATAGTTAACTGAAACGGTTGTCCAGGGGGACCCAGCCGTCAGGTTTTCGCGGAAATGTGCTCCCATCTTGGTTAACTTCGTAGTATTGCCGGCATAACTCGCAGTGTACATTGTCATTTCAAAGTCGCCGGTAAAGGAGCGATAGACAAAATGAAAATCATCGATATCGTCGAACAACTGGTTTCCCGTTCCGACCATGCGAAACGTTTGCCCGGCCGCCAGTGTGGAATCGTATTCTGCGTAGCCACCCATTGCAACCGCTCCGACATCGGCAAAGAACCATCCGGAAGGAAGAGGCCCACCTCCAAAATCGACCGTGGTAATATCAAACGGAGCCGTTGATGTAGAATTGCCTGATGAATCAGTAGCAGTAATTACGAATGTATAAGTTTCACCCGAAATCATGCGATACCAGTTCAAGGTGTCGACGTTGACAGTGTGAGTAGTCGTTAGAGTTAAGTCTTCAACGAAGTAGCCGTCCACATCGATGTAGTAGCTTGAAGGTTCATCCGTCTCCCAGCTTATAGTGACACCATGTAGAGTGGTATCCGACGTGACGAGGTTGGAAATAACTGGACCTGTAAGATCAAGCGTTCTGAATGTTGAGTCTGCTGTAGACGTCACATTGCCCAGTGTATCTTCTACTATAATCTGGAAATGGTAAGTAGAATTATCGTCCAGCGAGTCCAGCAGCAGCGAGTGGTTAACATTATTGCTAGTGTCGGTTACAGTTCGGTCGTAGATGGCTGACAACCCAAAATCGATTGTACTGGATGCGACTTTGTCCGTCTCAAAACTGATGGTGGCAGAAGAATCAGTTGGCGTTATGAGAATGTTAGAAATAATCGGCGCCTGGGCATACGTAGACTTTCCACCCCCGATTATGAGGACGGCTAATAGCAAGTAAAGGCCTTTAAAGGAGTTTAGGCCAGAATGGGCGCCCTGAATCTTACGCGAAATGATGGCCTTATAAATATGATGAAACTGTCCTATCTCGGAAACGCAAATTTCAGCCTATTTCGTTGCTAGGCATGGTAAAAGCTACTCTTCAGGACCGGGATATGTGGCGGATAACCAAGAAAAAATCGGGAAGTGGCTGCCCTTTATCGGTGGAGACGTCGCCACACGTGCAGAAAAAAATACGTTCTCGGAAGGTATTTAGGTTATACGCTTAGAGCCGTGTTCGCGTCGGGCCTTGGGAAGGTAACCGGTCAGCCCTGGGAAGGTAACCGGTCAGCCCTGGTTTTCACCTTAACGCACGGGTATGGCCCATGGAAAGAACGCCTCGCCGACCGGGGATAGGACCAAGTCGATCTGGCTCCAGTGGTCGAAACCATTTGTATGAGGTTTACGTCAGGTATATTACCAGCTTGGCTGTGCAGTATACGATCATGTTATTCGAAGAAAGCAATCGGAAGTCAAGCCCCTGATTCCCTGTGTATCTGTCATTCGGAGATTCGTCTTGAAACTGAAAATATTCGTCTACACCATTTTGTTATTGATGATTACGACTACGGCTCAGTCGCAGGAAAAAGGTGCTTACATGCGCCTTCCATCGGTTGAGCTTCCCGGAGAACTCGATCGTGTTCTACGCGATTACGAAAAAGCCTGGAAGGCTGGCGATGCCGAAGCGTTGGCTGCTCTTTTCACGGGAGATGGATTTGTCTCGTCGCGATTCGGGTGGATTCGTGGAACCGATGCCATTGAAGGGAAATACTCCAATGCATCGGGAGACCTGCGGCTTCGCGCTCATGCATATGCAACCAGCGACTCGGTCGGATATATAGTCGGAGCGTACGGCTACGGAGATTCCGCTGCAGAGATGGACCGAGGTAAATATGTTCTCGCCTTACGCAGGGGAGAAAACGGATCCTGGCTTATTGCTGCCGATCTGGACAATAGTAATCAGCCGGGTCAATAAGGCAGGAAGGGATCGTCCGGAACGGCAGGTTTGAGTCGCCAGCACAATCCCGGGATGGGTAACGAAGACCCACGCCCGGAAACGTGGAAGTGTGCAAATCGGATGTCAGGCTTATTTTTCGGCGATCGTAACGTATCGTTCAAGACGGGCAACTTCTTTCTCGTCAACATACTTGCCAATCTCGCGCCGGAACTGGGCCATGTTCTTATAGGGGCGATACTCTTTGAACTCGTGGAGCATTCGCTTGCCAAGGCCTGGGATACTCATGATATCCTCGTCACTTGCTGTATTTAAATCAATCGGAATAAATACGTACTGCTCGAGGCGAGCAACCTCGTCATCGTCGACATATTTGCCCATCTCTCGTCTGAACTGGGCAAGTGCTTTGTATGGGCGGTATTCCTCAAACTCGTGTGCCATTCGGTCTCCAACACCCGGCACGAACAGTATTTCCTCGCGCGATGCTGTGTTCAAATTGATAGGCAGGAAGAGCGTAGTATATAGCTCGGCTCGTTGTTCTTCTGTCAAGGATTTACCGATGGCGGCATTCAACTCTGTCATGCTGAGAAACGGGCGTCCTTCCATAATGGTCGCGGCAATCTCTTTTGTCATGTTTGGCAATGCCATCAATTCTTCTTGACCGGCTTGATTCGGATTCAGAACCGATTCATTGGTACCAAGCTGAGCAAATGCAGGCGATCCCGCCAGGAGGGTCATCACAAAACCAACAACTACTATTTTGATGCTATTCATTTTCTTATGTCTTTGCGTTTAGGCCACGCTTTTTTTGTTTTCAATAGAAAATCGAGGGTGTCGGAAGGTGTATATCAATCCTAGCAATCCCAGTTGCACCATAGTACCCGGAGCCAGCGCTGGTGTTGCACCTTTGATCGATTCGTAGAATAGTTCAAGACCCTTCATGGATGGATACATTTCCATCTCGAACTCGACATTACCTTTGTAGTGGAACCAGATTCCCAGGAACCCACTTACAACAAACAGGATCATCGTCAGCTGAAATATGCGGAGAACCTGCGGGGTCTTTGTGATCCCGTAACCGATCAACACCACGATGCTTAGCAGCATCAGGATTAGCGGTACCCACTGCCAGGTATCTTCGGTGTGTTCAAGAAGGACCAACTCGAGGCCGGTACCTGTCATTCCGATGAGAAATAGAGCGAGGATCGAAAGGCGTAATAATTCCTGTACTGGCAAGGCTGTTGAAACCAGTTTTCCCATAAAGACTGTTTGGACTATATCCTACAATGAACTGATGAAGCAATATTTATCGGTGTTCTATTTACCTGAAAATAGATATTTCGGAACTGCGGTTTATTGAAGATTTGTTCGGCCTCGTAGCTGCTATTATTGAACCTGAAGGGTGAGCTATTCTCGGCGGCTCTGGGGACATTCTTTCGGCACACCACTTTCGCATCCGTCCAATTTTTGTGTACCTTGAGACCTCTCGACAAAGTCCATTCTGATGATCGGATCAACGATTTCACATTATGATGTCGAAGAGGAGATTGGAAGAGGCGGCATGGGCGTGGTCTACCGGGCGAAAGATATTCGCCTTGGCCGTACGGTAGCCCTCAAGTTCCTGGCTGATCACCTTCTCGTCGTCGACAACGCCCGTGACCGGTTTATGCAAGAGGCCCGCTCCGCCGCGTCTCTTTCTCACCCCAATATTGCAACACTCCACGATATTGGAGATGTTGATGGCAAGTTGTTTCTAGTCATGGAGTTCGTCGATGGGACTTCCCTCGACGATTTGCTTACCGACGGGGCGGTCGCGCCAGACCTTGCCGTTTCCATCGCCATCCAACTAGCAAATGGCCTGAGCCATGCCCATCAGCATGGCATCATTCACCGTGATATAAAGCCGGCTAACATAAAACTGACTCCCTCGGGTGTTGCCCATATCCTGGACTTTGGGTTGGCCAAGATCTCTGAGAGTCTCTTTGAATCTACACCTGGTACCATTGCGGGTACTGCAGCCTACATGAGCCCCGAACAAATCCGCGGGGATGAACTCAGTCAGGCAACTGATCTCTGGTCGTTGGGTGTTGTCTTCTACGAATTGCTAACGGGCGGGAGACCCTTCGTTGGTGACTACGATCATGCGCTTTACTACTCCATTCTCAACGTCGAACCGATGGCCGTGTCGGAGCTCCGGCCAGGACTTTCCACGGACCTCGACGAGATTCTAACCAGGCTTCTCAGTAAAGATGTTGCCTACAGGTTTAGCAGTGGCAGCGATGTTGCGACGGCTCTTGCAAAGCTCGATAGTAAAAGTCGTGACGTCGCAATTCCGCAACCGACTGTCAGAACAAAAATATCATCCACGAAATCGCGAAGTCCTGTCTCTTCGACGGAAGAACGGAGGCAACTTACTGTCATGTATTGCGAGATCCAGGAGTTTGGCGACCTCGCAGATGCCACCGATCCTGAAGAACTAATTGAAATCGCGGAGATGTATCGTTCGACATGGACGGAGACCATCGAGCAGTTCGGTGGATATGCTGGTCAATATATCGGTGGCACCATGTACGGGTATTTTGGATATCCGTCCGCTCACGAGCACGATGCCCGACGTGCGCTATCCTGCGGTATTCGAATAGTCGATCGTCACGCTAGCCTGTCGTTCGCCGGAGTTGGGGAGAGTCCTCCGATACGAGTGGGGATCCACACTGGCATTGCCATCGTCGGCGAAGCCGAAGGACTCCTGGCTGTGCACGGCAATCTGAAGAACGTCGCTTCGATGATTGTTGAACATGCCCGATCGAATTCAGTGGTGGTCAGTAATGCGTCGCGTCAGCTTGCCGGTGGATACTATGACTACGTTGATCTCGGGGATTTTCCGATCAGGGGTTTCTCTCAGCCGATCTCTATCGTAGAAGTTACCGGGGAGAGCGGAGCGCGAACGCGTCTCGATTTTATTGACGATGCCGATCTTTCCCCGTTTGTCGGGCGTGACGTAGAAATTGCGCTGCTGAAGAAGCGATGGACTCAGGCGAGTCGGGGAGAAGGGTCAAGTGTGGTGGTATCGGGTGAGGCCGGCATCGGAAAGTCGCGTCTGGTCGATATGTTTACCCGGAATGTGCTGCAGATGGACAAGTCCTATTACGTTGGGCTCTACTGCTCAGCGTTTCGGCAAGGCAGTGCGTTGCATCCGTTTGTCGAGTACCTGACCCAGGTTATCTGGCCGCAGGTTGAAGATGTTGGCGATTTCAATGCTATTCGTTCCTTCCTCGCAGATCGTGATCTTGCCACAGACAAGAACCTCTACCTGGTCGCCAGCTTACTCGACGTGCAGGTCCCTGATTCAGTCCAGGTGCCTAATATCGCGCCGGCGGCACAGCGGCAAGGAACGTTCGAGTTGCTGCTGCAGATCATTGCGTTTCAGGCGAGCGAAAAAACCGGCCTCGTGATTATCGAAGATCTGCACTGGGCAGATCCATCCACCCGGGCGTGGATTGAAGTACTCATTAGTCAGATACCCTCGCTCCCGTTACTGGTGGTCTTCACAACCCGTCCAGCCTTTCATCCGGAATGGATCGGTAAGCCTCGAACATCAGAAGTACACCTCGAGCGTCTTGACGACGAAGATCTTGTAATTATTTCCGAGCATCGCAGCGGTAAGAAACTACCCAGTGAGATATTGCAGAAAGTTGTCGAGAAAACTGACGGGATTCCACTATTCGTGGAAGAGCTGACGAACATGATTCTGGAATCTGGAATTCTTGTCGAGGAAGGAGACCACTACGTTTTGAAAGGTCCACTGCCTGAACATGCCATCCCGGACACCTTGCAGGGATCGTTGATTGCCAGGTTGGACCGCCTTGTGGACGAGCGCTACCTTGCGGAAATTGGTGCAGTAATCGGACGGCAATTCTCGTTCGATTTAATTCGCGCAGTCTCTGGAGTTGACGATGTCGTGCTTGAGAAACATCTTTCTAATCTCGTTGATGCTGAATTGATTTTTCAACGCGGATTCTTCCCCAAAGCGAGTTTCATATTCAAGCACTCCCTGATACAGGACGCGGCGTACAATTGCATTCTTAAAAAGCGCTGCGCATTGTTACACGAAGCGGTTGCGGAAGCATTGAAAGATACGGGCAGTTCAAAACCGGAATTGATTGCCTATCATTACAAAAATGCCGGGCGACCAAACGAAGCAATACCGTTTTATCTGAGTGCCGGTCACCAGGCGATGGCTCGATACGAAAACCCGGAGGCAGTTGAGCATCTCGTAGCGGCCAGGGATCTGGTTAAACAACTCCCGAAATCTCAAGAGCGAGATATTCTCGAAATGAATATTCTGGTGCCCCTTGGTCATGCTCTCAATATGGCCCGCGGCTACTGGGGCCCGGAAGGCGAAGCAGCCCTGTCCCGGGCGACCGAGTTAAGCCGTCAGATCGAGGCATTCGAGCCGCTCGTTTTTGCACTGATTGGATTGGGATCAACATACCTGATTCGGGGTCAATATTCGCAGGCGCATGGTGTCGCCGTCCAGGCGCGAGAAGCTGTTGAGCGCTCCGGCAAACTCGAAAACATGCTCATCAGTGACGTAACAATTTCTGCCTATCACCTGTTCAGAGGCGAATATGAACAGGCTCTGACGCATGCCGATGCGATTACCGCATCATACGTACCCGCTCTTCACGATCCGTTACGACAGCTCGGCACAGGTACGTTGTCCTACACAGCACGTGTCTACCGACTGATGTCGTTGCAATTGATGGGCCGGTTGGATTCTGCTGATGAAGAGTTCGGCAAAATGATCGCGGAAGCTGAAGAAGCCAACTACCATTTCGACCTGTACATGGGTTCGCTTTTCTACGGGCTTGCAATGCTCGCAAGTCGAGATTATGAATCTTGTATTCGGCAGATGGACAAATATCTGGTCGCCGGTAGAGAGTATGGTGACCCTTTCCCGGTAATGATTACAACGATTGTCAGGAACCTGGCACTCCGTGACCCCGGTGCCAAAGACGAATTCAAGAGTGCCAAGACGATACTGGACATGCTTGTTGCTGGGGGGTATGGACTTGGACTCTCTCTACTCCTGGGCGAATATGCCGCTGGACTTATTCATTACGGGGAATACTCCGAAGCCAGGCAGGTGTTAGCGGAGGGAGTAGACCATATCGAAAAGGTTGAGACGGAGCTTTGGGAGCCAGAAGTGTACAGGTTGTTGGGCGAAATCGAACGATTGTCTGGCTCATCAGAAACAGCAGCGCAATTTTATCAACAAGCGATGGAAATTGCCGGACGACAGAACGCCAAGCTCTTCGAACTTCGCTCTGCAAATTCGCTTGCATCAATGTGGGTTGAACAGGGAAAAGAAAGTGATGGGATGAGGATTGTTCAAGAGACACTTGACAGTTTTGCCGGTTCAGCGGACTTGAAAGATGTACAGGACGCTCATGGACTTCTCAACAGACAGCAAGTCAGTGAACACTGATCCGTCAACAAAGTCGTCGGATCAGAAGGACTCATTCATATTTTCTAACGATGCTACCGGAGATATCTAAATGGGATTTCTAAAGCAGGCAATTACCAAGCTGGTTTTCGTTTTTCTGTCGAAGGAGAAAAAGGACGTCATACAAACGCTACAAGACTACGCAGATTCTTTCATGACGTTTAACCCCGACAATGTTCTTGGTTATTTCGATCATCCCATGTTGTACCTGTCCGACGACGGGCCGACTGTTTTCAAGGACAGGGAAGAGGTGCGAAACTATGTATCTGGCCTGATGAAAACCATGACCGACGAAGGATATTCCAAAGACAATCTTTCGAAGTTTCATATTAAGACTCTCGCACCCGACGTAGCGGTTACTTCGTTCCATCTGGAGCGGCTCGACACTGAGGGCAAGTCATTAGGAAAATTTGGAGCCATGTATACCTGGAGGAAGTCCGAAGACAGTTGGAAGGTGGTCATCGGAGTCCTGCTGAGCCACTGAGGAAGAGATCAAAATCGCAATCTTTTCTCGTTAGACTGTATGACACCCTATCCGTGCATTATCCCAGCCTCAATCGTAAATGATTAACCCGCGTCGATTACTAGTTGCAGTGGTACTCTTCCTGCTGGTCATTCCTTTAGTTGTTGCGCACCTGTTCCTGTATTTCACGATATCGCGCCATATCCAACTACCGGCGTACCAGGAAACGGAAATAGTTTTCTCCGATCAGAACTGGACTGATGACGAAAGGCAGTGGTTTTATCATGAGACGCAGGGTGGTGCGTTCGAGCTTCTCGTGCCCTATACGTGGTTCGTCTCGCTAGAACAACCGCGGCTTCCATTTTTCGTCCTCGGCGAGGTCGCCCCGCTTACGGCGCCTAACTACATCTCGCGATTCGGGTTTTTGCCAAATTCGAGACGCTCTTTCGACCCTGACAATGTACGTATAAAGTGGGCCCTCGCTCACGATAAATCTGTCGCTACGAGTGACTCAACCAACAACGAAGGATCACTACCCGTGGGCTTTGCACGCGATCCGGACTATCGATGGCCGACAGATGCAGCAGTGCCTCTCGATGTCGTCGGTTTTTCTTGTGCTGCATGCCACACCGCGCAAGTCAACTACAAGGGCAAGGGTATACGCATTGATGGGGGGCCGGCACTGACTAATCTTACGAAGTTCGAGCTGGCGGTCGGGTCTTCCGTCTTTTTGACGACGTACCTCCCGACCCGCTTCAATCGATTTGCGAACGCTGTCCTCGGCGAAAATCATACTGATGAGGAACGTTCCGAACTCAAGCGCAAGCTAAAGGAATTTCTTGCTACGGCAGCCGTAGCGAAGAAGTATGGAAAAGCCAACTATACCGAAACTGTCGACGGATTCGGAAGACTGGATGCCCTTGGTCGTATTGGTAATTTCGTATTTGCCGAAGAAGTTGATAGTCAAAACTGGCGGGTGGCGAAGGCCCCGGTTAATTATCCTCCGATCTGGGATACTCCATGGTTTGACTGGGTTCAGTACAACGGATCTATCAAACAGTCCATGATCCGCAATGCAGGAGAAGCCATGGGCGTCTTCGCCCGCGTGAACGTATCCGATGTCACGGATTCGACCAAGCTTTTCAAATCGACTGTGCGCGTAGACAATCTCCACGAAATCGAGTCACTACTTCGTGGCGAACAACCCGGGATGGGTCTTCGCTCTCCGAAATGGCCAGCCGTTCTTGGCGAGATAGACACAGTGCGAGCGAATCGTGGAGCACTATTATATCAAACTCACTGTTCGGCATGTCATCACGGTGCACCTGTGAACGGGTCGCCTTTTGATTCGCCGGAAGCACGATGGACGGAGCCGGATCCGATGACGGGACTACGGTACCTCGATCTTGAGCTGGTTAATATCTATACAGTCGGAACAGATCCGTTCACCGCGACGAATTTTGCACAACGAACGGTAAAGTTGGGCCCAATCGGAGAGAAGTTTCGAGATTCGCTCGGTGCCGGAGGCGGAGGAATGACGACTGTTGGTGTAGCGCTCCCATTCCTCGTCAGCAAGACAGTAGAAAAAGCCTACGCGGATCTTGCTCTCGACGATTCGGCAAAGTTCGTCTGGAGCGGGATGAGGCCAAACGACGTTCGTGCTCCCCTCGCGTATAAGGCTCGGCCACTGAACGGGGTATGGGCGACAGCACCATATTTGCACAATGGGTCCGTGCCGACTCTATATCAGATGGTGAGCCCTGCCAGCGAAAGAGACAAGGTCTTCTATCTGGGCAACCGCGAATTCGATCCGGTTGAAGTTGGATACAAAAGAGAAAAAGTGCGAGGCGCTTTTAAACTCGATACTAGCATTGAAGGCAATTGGAATAGTGGTCATTCGTTCGATGGAGACTTTGACTATCGAACGGTTGAATGGGATACGGTAAAGTCTGGTACAATCGGACCTCTGCTCGACGAAAAAGATCGGTGGGATATCGTCGAGTTTCTTAAGACATTGTAGCAGGTAAATACAGCTGCTCGTCACCTATACTTTCACCCGAAATGGAAAACGCTACTCATTCCGATCTCGACAAGGACTGGCCCCCTTCGCAGCCGGCTAAAGGAAAGGTTGCAGAGAAAATTGCCTACTGGGTCCAGTGGAAGAACGACCAGCTTTTCGGATTCCTCCGATTTTGGAAGCCTGTGCTTTCGATGCCAAAGAATGGCCCCGTTTTTATTACGCGATTTCGCGACGTTCAAGAAGTTCTCAGGCGTTCAGACGACTTTGGCGTGGTCTATGCCCCGATGATGGACAAGTCCGTTGGCAAGTTCATGCTCGGGCATGATGCGTCTGTATATAACGAACGCGACAAAGGGATCATGAGGGCGCTTATCCAGAAGGAAGACCTGCCGCTCGTTCGAGAGATGGTGGCGCGCATTGCTACGCAATGTATTGAAGAGAGCGAAGCTGGCGGAGCGTTCGAAGTCGTCTCTAACCTCTCGCGAAAGGCCCCTGTTCTACTGACGGAAAAATACTTTGGCTTCAAAGGTCCGGATCTGGAAACGATGTACCGGTGGAGTCGAGCGACGCAGGAGGACATGTTTCATAACCAGACAATGTCCGGTCAGATTCACGATACCAATATTCGTGCAGGCCGGGAGATGCATACATACCTTTCGAAAGTCTTGATTCCGAAGCGAAAGAAACAGTTGAAGAAAAACTCTGATCGGGATGATATTGTTACCAGGCTACTCAAATTGAAACTGCCGGACGAAATTAAATGGGACAAGGAAAGAGTACTGACGAACATCATGGGTCTGCTCGTTGGTGGTGTTGAGACTACCTCTCAAGCCGTCGTTCAAATCCTGGATCAGTTCCTGCGACACCCGAAGGCTATGGACGGCGCGAGGCAGGCGGCATTGCACGACGATCTTCCACGACTATCGAGCTATTGTTGGGAGGCCCTTCGGTTTAATCCGATAAATCCCGTTGTATTTCGACAATGCAAAAATGACTGCCGCATAGCAGCCGGTACATTCAGAACCGCAAAAATAAAGAAAGGCCAGGTCGTAATCGTAGGCACGCGTTCCGCTATGAAAGATCCACGTGAAATTAAGCGCCCTGGTAAATTCGACATAGACCGCCCTGCCTATCAATATCTGCACTTCGGGTATGGCAGTCACCGATGCCTGGGTGACCATGTAAGTTCTGTCCAGATTCCGGAGATGGTTAAGGCATTGCTGTTAAAGAAAAACCTCCGACGTGCTCCAGGTTCTGCTGGTCAAATCGATTTCAAAGGAGGACCCTTTCCAGAGAGTTTCTCGGTCAAGTTCGACGACTAGTCCAGTTATTCGATGAATCGACACCGGTTTACGTCGAGTGACAAGATTATTGCCTGCTGAGTCCTCAAATTTCCAGTGGTATCATTCCATTGGAAAAGAACTATGACGCGAATAATCTTTATCGCCCTCACCCTCGGTGTTTTGTCACATTCGGGAAACGCTCAAGTTGCACGGGTCATCACACTTGCTGACTCGCTTGTTGGCGGTGTAGGTGGCGTTGCCATTGATCGAACGGGCAACATATTCTCGGCCGACTTTATGGATACGGTGTGGAGGATAAAACCCGATGGTCGTGTTTCAAAGTTTGCCACTGGGCTCTACGGGCCGTCCGGAAATGCGTTTGACCGCAAGGGCATTTTGTACCAGGCGAATTTCTACGGTAACTATATATCGAAGATAGACCGCTCGGGCAATCATGAGGTGTGGGTTGACGAAGGGCTGAATGGACCGGTAGGTGTAACCATCAAGGGAGACGATGTTTACGTCAACAACTGTCAGGCGAACTCCGTCAGTAAAATCGGGAAAGATGGCAAGGCCAGGACATTTGCCGCGGGTGAGTTGTTCAACTGTCCGAATGGTATAACAGTCGGGCCGGACAGTGCTATCTATGTCGTCAATTTTAGTGACGGCCGGATGATTCGAATCGGTGACAACGGAGACGCGTCACTATTCGCGACGATACCTGGAGGTGGCAACGGTCACGTTGCGGTTGCTCGTGGAAACTTCTACGTAACGGCATTTCAATCTAATAGAATCTATATGGTGACACCGTCGGGTGACATCACACACGTTGCCGGAACCGGGCAGTTTGGAGAGCAGGACGGCGCCCCGATGGAATCAGTATTTACTTTTCCGAACGGTATCGCGGTCAATCCTAACAATGATCGTCTCATTGTGAACGACTACATAAATCGCACGCGACCAGGTGTTGATGTCCCTCCGGTTCCACTTGCAAATATTCGTTTGATAAAGTTGCAGTCGATATCGGACGTACTGACGTTGGGATTGCAGGGCGGCGGCATCCCTGAAATGGAAAACGCCTATCGATCGTTCAAGACCGATCCATCTACCGCATCGCTATTTACCGAGCGCGAAGTAAACGTCTACGGATACACGTTGATGGGTCAAGGGAAAATGGACGCGGCCGTCAGGGTATTCGAATTGAACGCAGAATCGTATCCGGCTTCGTTCAATGTATGGGACAGTCTGGCTGAATCGTACATGAAAACCGGCAGAAAGAAAGAGGCGATACAGAACTACCGGAAATCGCTGGAAATTAATCCCGGAAATCAGAATGCACTCGATATGATTGCATCGATTGAGGCTCAGTAGCGTGCTTGGCGTTATTAGTCGTGGGGCGCCGGCGGGAGTCGGCTTTGCTGTTTACAGGCCCTTGGATGGCAGAGCGCGAATACGTCACAGTACAGCGAATCCGCTATCGCTCAACTTTGCTATCTTGTCCAGTCGGCATAACGTAATCGTTGGTCAAAAGGCAACGCATATCTGCACGCGTACTGTATTCAAATATTATTTCTCGCTTCTGAATGCCTGAATCTCAACCCTCAAGATCGTTGCTTCGGCGTCCGGCGTTCTGGGCAGTGCTGGGAGGCTGGGTGCTATTCTTCATCTTGTGGACGCTGTTCATTTTCGGCTGGGGACGGGGAGAGGTGTTGCTGCAGAATGCAGCAGTCTCCGGCCTGATAGTCACGGTGACAGCTGCCGTACTGAGTGTTTTCGTCTGGCGATTATGTGGACGAATCGATTGGCCGGATTCACCAAGTGCCCGATTTTTCGTCACGCATCTGACAGGGGCAATTATCTATTCAATATCGTGGACCGTGCTGGCGCCGGTTGTCGGCACGCTCATTGAAGGCGGTGCAATATCTGATATTGAGTGGAACACCGGCGCGTACAGTTGGCGGTTGCTGATGGGAATCTGGCTGTACGTCATCGTTGCCGGGTTATCGTACGCCGTTCGAATCAATGTGCGCCTACGGAAGCAACGAGAAGTTTCTGCTCGCGCGGAGGCACTGGCAGCCGAGGCTAATCTCGCCGCAATGCGAAGCCAGCTTCAACCACACTTTCTGTTCAATGCATTGCACTCGGTGTCGTCACTCATCGACACCGATCCACCACGTGCGTCGGAGGCGATGGAGATGCTCGGCGACCTGCTCCGCTATGCTATCCGGGATCGCGGTTCAGACTTTGTTTCTCTGAGCGAAGAGTGGAAGTTTGTTTCCGACTATGTCGATCTTCAGAAGATCCGGTTTGGTGATGGTGTCGATGTAAAGATGACACAAGAACTATCTATTGGTGATGCTCGTGTCCCTCCGTTTGTGCTTCAACCGCTGGTCGAGAATGCATTCCTTCACGGGCTAAGTCCACAGCAAGGTGCCGGAGTAATCGAAATTACCGCCGTGGCCACCGACGGCAGGCTTGCACTGACAGTTGTTGACAACGGAGACGGTCCGAGTTCGGAAGCGGTGACGCGCACCGGAACCGGGTTACAGAATTTGCGC
>CBDUKH010000087.1:0-14700 GCA_965367755.1 uncultured Rhodothermales bacterium | reverse complement strand
CCGATGGTAACGTGCCTGCACACAGATGGCTGCCGGGTGGCATTAATATTTTCAAGAGCAACACCGTTACTTGCCGTGTCGGCACCGACCGTATTGAGTTATATGACTCGGTTGATGGTCGCACCGTTTCTGTTGCGCTCGTACTGGATGATTGAGATGACAGGGCGGGTGTATTATCTGAGCCCTCTGGAACTGTAGCGGTTCCGTCAAGGACTGGGGTCTTTAAAAGAGATACGTCTTCGGCCATGTTGGACGTAATAGTCGGCGTTGGGAGTATCGATCTCAACGAACCCATTTCCTAGGATTTTTCCTAGGTATTTTCCTAGATATTTTCCTAGCATTTGTTTATTAACACTGTCCGCTGATTTGTACTTAACTTAAAACCGGGGCGGAGGTTGGTGGCCCCGATCGGCATTTGATTCTTATTGATGACACGCATTGCGGTACATTCAGACCATCTCGGCTCGCAGCGCTAACCCAACCCAATTGGGATTATCATTATAAGGGCCTATCGTTCAGCAAGTGCTATCGATATGGCGCCATGCACAACGACATCTTCTCCAAGTCCGGCCGCGACAACCTGATACGACCCCAACAGTGGTGCGATAACAAAACCGGCCACCACCTCTCGTAGCGGTTCAAAAAAGTAGGCGTCGCCGATGAGCGAAACGCCGCCGCCAACAACGACAACTTCTGGGGCCACAATATTGATAACTTGTGCGATGGACCACCCCAAGACGTAAACTGCCCGCTGCAAGACGTCGCGAGACAATCTGTCTCCGTTGATCGCCGCTGACGCTACATCTTTCGCAGTCACCGTTGTGAGTTCATGCAGGGGACTATTCTGCAAACCCGCTTCCACCTCAACCGCAAGTGCGACTTTAGCTCTCTGAGCAATCGCAGGTCCGGAAGAATAGAACTCAACTATCGCCTCTGGATTTCCAAAGGGGTCCGGTCGAAGATGCCCTAACTCCGATATCGTAGGCCTGCCCACACCCAGCGTTTTGCCATCGATAACGTAACCCCCGCCAATTCCTGTACCAACAGTGACATAAAATACGCTATCGAAATTACGGCCCGACCCGACTGCAGCTTCTGCGATGGCTGCGACGTTGCAGTCATTGTCAATCCGTGGACGAATACCATATCTCGACTCGAACCATTCAGCCAGCGGATACCCCTGCCAACCCTGAACGTGATGACTCTTAATAACAACTCCTGACCTGGCGTCTACCGGGCCACCGAAACCAATACCTACACCGTCGACCCGATGAGATTTCAATATAGCATCGCACGCTACCGCAAGCCGACTCAATATGCCCTCTGATCCGGCTTCCCGGTCGACTGTGAAGCGCTCGAAATGAACGAACGACTCCCCGGCAGCTGCGGCTATTCCCAACTGGAGTTTGGTACCCCCGATCTCGATTCCGAGAACCATTCCCTGACCGTTTTGTTTGTCACGCCGGCACGGTTTAAAAGAAGATGCGTCTTGAGTATCAATTCCGACTTAACACATTTGCCTATGTCGCCGGAACCGTTTCTTGCACATCTGATCGGAACATCCATGCTCCTTCCGGGATGTAGTGCGTGGCAAAGGCTCTTCTGTATCTCGTCTTCGAACGATTGCCAAACGAGCCGTGAATCGTCTTTCCCCCAAAGAACACGCCAGCGCCTTTCGGTACTGTCAGCCGAACCACATCATCTTTATTAAGACCATCGATCTCAAACGAATACATCTTTTCCTTCCAGACCTTGCCCTCTCGGTCCATCATCGTATACTCAAACTCCCATGAATCATGGTCGGCTTCATTCTTGTTCTTGTGCGTCGTATACAGTTCTTCCTTCAAGTGACTACCCGGAACAACGCACAGCCCACCGTTTTCAGCATCGGTATCAGTCATCGCTATCCAACAGGCCATCAGCTGTGGAGGGTCACATGGTAAATAGTGCAAGTCCTGATGCAACGCGACACCAGCACCTCCAACCTCCCCCTCAACTGCAGGCGGCTTTTCCATGTACATGGTCTGCACAACCTGCGGAGCTCCACCAATAAGCGACTCGACAACCGATGTCACTTTTGGATTTCGAACTATCTGCTTCCACATCTCGTCGTCGACGTGGTTACGCAGGCACTGGCGCCATCCCTCAGGCTTGGGCTGTGCCTCATACTCGACGAAACGATCAATAAAATCGTTGTCAAGCAGTCCCTCGATTATAAGATAACCGTTCTCATTGTACGTCTGCACATCAGACTCAGACAAAGTTAGAGTCGCCATAACTGATCCTGATTATAGTTACTGTATCGTCATTAATTTCTCGTTGGAAGCTAGAGTCTGTCCACCAACATCCCGCCGTCCACTAACACTGACGTTCCCGTCGAATACGGAAAATCTCCGCGAACAAATGCTGCCACAACCTTACCCACATCCTCAATCTTTCCCCACCGCGGTTGGAGTGCCAGGCCCTCCTTGAATAGTTTGTCGTACTTCTCTGTGGCTCCGCTCGTCATGTCGGTCTGGATAACTCCCGGCCTGACTTCGAAAACTGAAATTCCATACTCGGCAAGCCGGACAGCAAACAAGCTTGTCGTCATAGACTGTCCCGCTTTGGATATACAGTATTCGCCACGCGTCGGGGAGGCAACTGTAGACGAGATCGAAGTGATGTTTATTATAGATCGTCCCGCATTATCGTGCTCATCGCCGATCATCGCATTGGCGACTTCTTTGGTCAGGAAATAGGGCCCTTTCAGATTTACATTCAATACGTAATCGAAACTGTCTTCCGTTGCTTCCAGGATATCCAGGCGCTGCTTTGGAGCGACTCCTGCATTGTTTACCAGCACGTCGATTCGTCCAAATCTGTCCATGACACCACTGACCAATTTTTTACGGTCAGCGCTGTCGGCGACATCCGATTGAAAATACTCAACCTCAACTCCGCCACTACCCAGTTCAAGAATAACGTCCTCAACATCACTTACGTCACGGCGTCCTGTCAGCGCCAGCGAGCATCGCTCGGCAGCCAGTGCTCTGGCAATCCCGTATCCGATGCCGCGACACCCACCCGTAACTATGGCGACTCTGTCCAATTTATTTTCCGGCTAAAGCTTTTTCTAACGAAGGCACGTCGAGCCATTCACGACGCTCCCAGGATTCGAGACCTAGCTCAGCGAGCTGAACTCCCTTTGCTCCTTCAAGTAGGCCCCACCTGAATGGTGAGTCGGTGACCACATGTTTCAGGAATAGCGCCCATTGGGCTTTGAAGGCATTGTCATAGTCTTCCGCATCCGGGACCTTTTGCCAGTCTTCGAAAAACGGAATTGGTTGAGGGACATCGGGATTCCAAACAGGTTTCGGAGTTTCATTGTAAGACTGTGTCCAGCAGTCTCGTAATCCCGCCACGGCAGAGCCTTTGGTACCATCAATTTGCATTGTCAGAAGGTCATCACGTCTTACACGGACGACCCACGACGAATTGAAGTGAGCGACGATCTCGTTGTCAAGTTCAAACGTTGCATAAGCGGCATCATCTGCTGTACAGTCGTATGGTTCGTCGTTTTCGTCCCATCGGGTCTTGATGTGAGTAGCACCAAGACACGTGAGTGCTTTTACGTCACCAAAAAGATTGTCGAGAACGTATCTCCAGTGACACAACATATCCAGCATGATCCCACCACCATCTTCCTTTCGGTAGTTCCACGAAGGTCGCTGTGCCTTGACCGTATCACCTTCGAAAACCCAGTACCCGAACTCTCCTCGAACCGACAAGATCTTTCCAAAGAAACCCTCGTCAATCAGTTTCTGGACTTTCAACAAACCAGGAAGCCATAGCTTATCCTGAACGACTCCATGTTTGACACCAGCATCGTCAGCCATTTTGAAAAGTTCGTAGGCATCTTCTGTTGTCAGCGCAGTCGGTTTTTCGCAATAGATATGTTTACCGGCAGCGATCGCAATTGCACAGGAATCTTTACGTCTCGACGTTGCTTGTGCGTCGAAATATATCTGACAATCATCGGACGCAAGTGCCTCGTCCAGGTCAGTCGTCCAACGTGTTAGGTTGGCTTGTTCCGCAAGCTTTTCCAGTTTCGATGCGTTTCGACCTACGAGGATTGGCTCCGGCATTATTCGCCGGCCATCTTCAAGAGGAACTCCACCTTCTTCCCTGATGGCTACTATCGAACGCATGAGGTGCTGATTCGTACCCATGCGCCCGGTGACGCCATTCATTGCAATTCCAATATGTACCGTGTCGCCCATGTCGAGTCGTATTTTTATATATGTTGTGGGTAAGCTCCTTCGGGGAGTGCTGGCGCATCTTCGCCAGCCTTTGGTAGTGTGCCATCAAGTTCCTGGCGCCAGTGCGCCACATCTCCGGCAGGTCCGTAGCAGTAGATCATTTTAAGCGGAACAGATCCAGTATTGGTTAGCTGGTGAAATTCTGACGGAGGTATCAGTACCGTCTGGCCTCCCTTGATAGATTGAATCTCATCCCCAATGCAGATTTCACCCTCACCCTCAAGAATAAAATATATCTCCTCCTGATCCTGGTTATGCCATGGCACCTGACCACCGTCTGGATCGAGCACTACATAACCAAGACTAAAATTATCACACTGTATTGGCGACATTCCTCCCGCGATATTCTTCGTAAGCCGCCTGGCCGGATATTTCCGACCATCTATTTGTTCGAGGTCCGCAATAATCATAACAAAATCGCTTTCGTGATCTAAACACCTTACCTGCTTAAGGCTTGATATTAAAAAATGTGAGATATTCTTCGTCGCGCGCTACTCGGGAGACATAGAGTGCAACTTCGCGTAGATGATAGTCACCCCACATCACTGATTCGCCACAGGCAATCTTTCGGCCGACGGGAACGTGATCCCAGTGGTTTGGCCAGTGATAGACGCCGTGGAGCAGCAGGCCCTGGTGTCCAGGATCGGATGAGATATACGGTTCACGTAGAAGCGTCTGGACAACTTTTAAGCCAGCCTGCCAGTAACGACTACCTTCAGCGTCCGGACCGAGATATTTGCCGAGGCGCAGTAGACCCTGTGCAGCAATGGCAGCAGCTGAGCTATCGACCGGCTCAAAATCGTTGTAGGGATCGGCAGGCCGTGATGCCCAATCTTTCATCTCCGAAAGTCCTGGAGCACCAGTATCCCAGTAAGGTATACCGCATGTTGCAGCGGCATCGTTGATGTAGAAGTCGCATGTCACTCTCGCTGCCCGTAGTAGCTGCGCTTCCACAGATGCCCGTCCACCCAGTGAATTCAGTTCACTGTCGGGTAGCGCATCCAGGTATTCGAGCTGCTCGGCACATCCACACATTATCCATGCAAGGCCGCGTGTCCAGGTCGTAAACGGTGAATACCCCTGCTGAGTACTCGCACACCGATAGGCTCCGTTGTTCGTATTGAAGATACTCTCATGCACAACTCGCCCCGCGACATCGTAACCGTCTCTTCCCTCACCGTAATAGACGTTGTACTTGAGCGTTGCCTCGATGTGCTGCCAGAGTCGCTCCAACAACGAAATTTTCTCGTCCTGCTCACCTCGAAGGGTATGGCCGAGTAGATGCCCGACCGCCAGGGCTCGCATCGAACGGATGGTATCCGAGAAGAGGGAGTGCGGACCGTTAAACGAGTATACAAATCCCCCATCGTCCAACGGTGTCCAGCGCGTTGCCTGAACGGCTCCGGTTGCCTTCAAGGCCAACTCATGATAGTTCCTCGACCACTCTGTTTCGGGAATCTTTCCCTCCGTCATTAGTCGTAGAAGATTGCCGTACGTACTCACATTGTTAAATCCGTGATCGTGGACTCCAATGTGGGTTACGTGTGCCGGCATCCTCGCGACCGTGTGCCGGGTAGCCAGGTCAAGGAAAAAGCTGTCGCCCGTCGCATCGAACTGGAGAATTGAAGATCCATAGATAAATCCTTCCGTCCAATCCGTCCAGCCGCGTGCCGTGTATGCGCCGTCGACGGTAAATACGGGGGCACCCGCCTGACCATCATACGATTCGTCGATCGATCGGATTTTGGCAGCGGACAACTCCCACATTCTATCGATGTCGGAAAGTAGATCAGCAGGCTTTATTGGTCCAGGTATCTTTATCACGTTCTATACAAGCTTGATAAATTTCTCACCGCGCAACGGTTGCCCTTTCTCACTCGTGATAGTGGATGAGAAAGGCCCATCCATTTTTTCATCGGCGGCGAAGTTGATACCGTCGGGTATAAAAATGGCGACCAGTGCACGCCGCACGTGATCTGTTGTATTGGCATTCGTATAGTGGAATGTCAGTCCGTGATGAAACGTGCAGCTGCCGGGAGTCAGCTCGACAGGAACGGGCGTCCATGCTTCACGCTGCTCGTCTGTCATTAGATCCTTCAGCGCAGGGCCATCTCCGGTAAACGAGATCGGCTCGAACTCTCCCCATTTATGAGAACCGGGAATAAACTGCATGCATCCTCGTTCGATGGTCACGTGATCAAGCGCCATCCAGCACGACAACATCCCTGCCTCTTTTGAGGGCCAGTACGGCTGGTCCTGATGCCATGGTGACGGAGCACTCGGCCCCGGTTCCTTAATAAGTGCCTGATCGTGGTACAGGCGTATTGATTCGCTTCCAGTCAGGGCAGCAGCCATCTTGGCAACACGTGCCCCTTTGATGTAGTCGGCAACTTCAGGATGGAATTCCCAGAGATTCAGCATTTGCAAAATCTTTTCGTTGCCACCTCCATCGCCACCGGCGAGATCTCTAACAATGCCATGTCTCTTGCCCGACGCACGACCAAGTGCTGTCCTCAAGAGCTCAACCTCATCACTGTTAAGAACGTCGTCGAATTGCACATATCCGTTCTCCTGGTAGAATGCGACCTTGTCGTCACTTACCGGGTAGGGACTTTCAAAAAGCCCTTTAACATCCGTTTCACTCATGGTTTTTACCAGTATCTATTGTTTGTCTGCGGTCCCAGTGTAAAAAATAGTTATTCGACAACGCTGTCGGTAATAGTTAATGTCTTAAAGTCCAATCTTCGTTGAAGCTTACCGTAGGTCATCATCAACTCCTGACTATCCTTGTCCGCATTCAGGAAAGGTCCTTCGAATAAAGGCCAGCTACCGTAATCGATTTCGGCGCCGTCAACGACGGGAGTGCTACCATACGCAACATCAATCGTGTGCCCTCGAAGTGTTGTAAATTGTACATGCGGAGCAGGGTCTGTTGATGTGGTCAGCGGCAATCCCTTAACCGATGTCTTGAAGTTATCAAACGAACCATCCTGCGACGCTGTGCCGACCTGGAGAACTCCACCGTTCTTCAGATGTGGACTGAACATTCTCTTGCTGCCTTCTTCAGCGTCACGCCACTCGTAAGGGGCAAGTGGATAGTACGCGATGTAAGCATCGCCTCCCCGTGCAAAAACCCATCCAGACTCGTCCTCAACCATGTCTTCAAGTCGATGGCTAAAGAATGCACTGACATGCTCGAAGCGTGTGCCCTTCTCAATGTCATATAGAGCGACAACAACATCTTCGGATTGCATGACCTGCTCAAAGTCGGAGCCTCCGGTCCATTTGTCAGGATGGTCGTATTCCGTTTTAGATCTCGCTATGAAGTCCGTAACCATGTCCCAGATTTCCGCGAAGTACATGGTTCCCTCTTTTGGATCCGAATACGGATGTGTCGTAAAGAACATGTTGTAGCCTTCAGTCGGATCATCTATCGCCCACTGTAATTCCCATGTATGCTGCTGAATTGGTTGCAGCAAACCTCCCTGTGTGGAGCCCAACGAATACTCCTCGCGCATGTATGTATACTTGTACACGGGTGCATTCTTCAACTCGGAGTTTCTTATCCGATGTCGGGTACGCTTCAGCTCTCGATGTATGTAAGGTGTTGAACGGTCCGTCGCCATGTGATAAATAATCGCCGGCGGCTGGTATCCGGACAGCGCAAGTATTACACCCCCTCCTCTCGTCTGATACGGTGTATTACCAAACAGCAGCCAGGCGAGATTAGATACATTTTCACGCCATCGAACAAGCAACGGGTTTGGATATATCCGACTTGAGGCTCCTGTGTGAACCCCATTTAAGCTTTCCGCAGCAAAATCTGCGAGCAGGTAATCGAGCATCATCTGTGCTCGTATTCTCATGGCCGGGTCATCCGCATAGGCATAGAGCTGCGCCATCGGAATGACATAGAAGTTGATGTAACCCGGCGAATCGTACTCGCCCTGACCGATAGTCGTAGTCAATTTCATCCACGACTTCAAATAATCTTCGGCTTCGTCAAAATTCTCCTGCGAGGACTTGCCGTTAAACCACGACTCTCCCGGCTCGTCCGGATACATCTGGGTTACGAGATACATGGCTGCGTAGTACATGGCCCAGTGATTCTCCGTATCTCCGCGGTACGGCATGTAGGTGCGCCACAAGTCACGCATCTTCTGCCGGTACTCATCTGAAAGGGAGTCTCTTCCTTCGTACTGCACCATAATAAATGGATACATCCAGAACATGTCGCCACGCACATCTGACATCAAGGAATCCAGTCGAGCTTCGATCCATTCCATGTGGATGCCGCGGTCCAGCTTTGCCATGATATCGGTGTATCCTCCGGCAGAAAAATCCGTGGAGTCAATCCGGTAAGCATAGAAATCTATCGCATAGTCTGCCCGATCATGATAGGCGTTCAGAAGATCGTCCGTCTTGATTGTCTGCTGTGCAGATGCCGCATGGACGAAGAGTCCAACGCCTATCAGCGACAGCGTCAATATTCTTGCTGCACCTCTCATTGTCCGTCCTCCACTTTTACAAATTGCAGATCAAAGAATAGCGTTCCGTACATGCCGGCGGAATGCCAGCTTTTCCCTTCGTTGTCGGTGTAAAATATTCCACGCTCAATCGTTGCCGCATAGAGCCGCCCCGGATTCATTGGATCAAATACAAGTTCGTAGAAGTCATCGATGGGCAGACCTTTTCTTAGCACTTTCCAGCTGGCACCGCCAGTGTTGGAAATCATAACGCCGGTGTTCCATCCGGCCGCAGCCATCCGATCTGGATTTGTTGGATCCAGTACTGCAGCGTGGATTGTCTTTCCACGAACCTTCCTCGACCTGACTTCATTCCAGGTATTTCCATTATCTTTCGAAACCCACACACCTCGACCTCGAGTTGCCGCCACCCAGATGTTTGGATCAGCATCGCTCTGATGTATGTCGAGTACCGGCGCATCGTCGGTTACGATCTTCCAATTCTGGGCACCATCGACGGAGAGGTAGACGCCACCATCCGTGGCGGCAAGAACACGACCCGGGGTCGTCCGATCCACGGCGACATTCTGGGTATATGTTTTTCGGAACCCATTATTGGACTCAATCCACGTTTCGCCCCCGTCGTTCGTGCGCCATATTCCGTACGCAGATGCTGCATACACATCCTGAGTGCGATTCGGGTCCATGGCAATACCCTGACCTTCCGTAAACTCCCAACCGGTAACTATTTTCCACGATTTACCATTGTCCTGACTGCGCAATACTCCGTTTCCACAGGAGAGGAATATCTCATCCTGGTTGTTGGGGTTAATAGCAAGCGCAGAGACACGCGGAAGGCTCCAGCCAATCTGCGTCCATGTCGTGTCTTCCAGACTATCTAGCCGATGAAACCCACTTCGTGCGAGTGGTGAACCGACGACGTAACCGGTCGACTTAACAAGGCCAGCATATAGTTCGTACTCCTGTGCCTGGCCTTCCGACGCCGGCAACACCGCCAGCGAAATCGCCAATGCTAAAATCGTAATTCTGAGATCATGTTTACCTACCATTTGCAACCACCTCGCTTCTACTGTAGTCAGCTACAGTTACTTTTTCTTTCCTGGCAATACTGTCTCTAAGTGCTTCGTCTACAGCGAGCGCCTGCAAACCACCGCGGGCACTGGCCTCAACGTCCATGCTACCGGTAGATAATGCGTGCGCAAACAGCTCCATCTCGGCCTGGTACCCATCTTCAAGGTTATCCGAATAATCGTATGTCGTCCACTCACTCGCATCTCCCTGCATTCCTTTCTCCGGCGTCACTTGTACCCTGTGCGGGAGATAAATAATATTTCGCTTTGTCGTAGCAATCCGGACCTCGAACAGCACCGGTGAGCAATAGTTACTCGTTAGCGTGACGCCGACTCCGTTGTCTGTGGTCATTACAGCACTGACAGAATCAACGACCGGCGGCTTAACTGTAAGCGACCTCGCCGTGGCATATACATCCGAAATTCTCCCGATAAAATAATGCACAAGGTCGATGCCGTGAACTCCCAATTGCGTCACTGGGAGGAGAGGGCAATATTCTGGTTGCAATCGCCATGCATCGGGAGCATAGTATGGTGTGTTATTCGCCGAGAAATGAATTTCTACGCTGACGACATCACCTACATCACCAGAATCAAGCAACTCCTTCGCCTTTCGGCTTGCTCGGTTAAAACGCATGTTGTGACCGATCATCAAAAGGCGGCCGTGCTTTTCAGCATGCAGAGTCATTGCAAGGCCATCAGCCACCATGTTTGAGATTGGCTTTTCAACAAGGACGTGTAGTCCAGCGTCGATCGCTTCAGTTACCTGTTGTGGATGAAGGTGATTAGGTGTTGCGATGACAACAGCCTCAATGCCACCACGATCGATCAGATCCTGATACGAATCGGCACTGTAGCAGTCAAACATTTCTGCAGAGCGCTTTTTCTCATCGTCGGATAAATCAAATACTGATGCAACGTTAAGCCCATCTGTATTCTTGATCCAGCGTTGAAGCGTTCTTCCATGCCCACCAAGTCCTACTATCCCAATATTTGACGTCTTACTCTTCACTTCTTGCGCTTTATTCTTTGATAAATACACTAGCGGGCTTAAACCGCAGTTTGAATTTTGTTTAGCATTGTTCGCAAATTTTCCAGACTCTTCTCCGAACTCTCAAACAACGGCTCACAATGTGTTTCAATTGTGACGTGTTCGATACCCAGCTCTCCTTGACTCCTTTTGTCGACGACAGCCTCAAGTAGCTCCTGCCACGGAGTTGTCCCTTCACCGATCGGCCTCCACGGTGCGCCGGGATCTGCCGGGTAGTAGTCTTTGATATGCAAGTTGTGCAGGTACGGTGCGATGACATTCAAATCTTCCTCGGTCGGTGTCATCCCTCCCCAATGCATATTTGCCGGGTCCCAGTTTACTCGGAGTCCCGGGTGACCGATCTCGTCGAGCATCGCTACAGCATCTGCCGGTTGGTCGATCCAGAATTCGGGTTCGTTTTCGATGGCCAGTACAATTCCAGCCTGCGCCGCGACTTCGGCTGCGTCAGCAAAATTCTTCTGCGCCTTCAACCTCGATGACGGTGCTTCTCCCTCCTTTTCGAAGCCGAAGACTATTATGGTTCTACAACCAAAACGCTGCGCGAGCTCAATCGTCTCGGGCAACGTACGCTCCAGGTCCTCGCGTATCGCAGCTTCATGCTCCACCGGTTGCTTGAATATGCCTGGTGATAGCGCCGTGATGCGAGCACCGCTTCTGATTTCGTTTTCAATGCACGACACCTCATGTGCCGTCAGATACGGCGTCCGGCGCTCACTGCCTTCTCGCAGTTCGAACAACGAAATCCCCCATCCCCGACAAATGTTGAGCGACTCCTCAATATTCCTGGAGACCTCATCTGTCACAAATGCTATGTCCAAATCCTTCTTCACGATACTGCCAGTATTGCGTTAATATCTCGCTCCGCTCTATTTAATGCCTCTTCCACCGTCAACTGCCCGTAGCAAAACCGTTCGATGTATGCGCCGAGAATATCAGTCGCCTGATACATCCGGGGAAACGGCGGAATAGCTTCCATATCCTGCTGCATGAAAATGTTTAGTTTTGCATCAGACACAAACATACTGTCACTCGCGACGGTACTCAGCGTGGGCACAACACCACCAATAGCTGCATAACGTTTATAGACTTCGTCGGACATCATATAATCAATCAGCTGCCAGGCTTTTTCCGACACCTTTGAATCAGTCGGTACAACAAACATATACGGCCCACCAGCACTTACAGACCTGACTCCAGTAGGAATCGGGGCCACCCCGAATTCGAGGTCCGGATAGTTTTCTCGCAGCCATCGGATAACGTGTACTTCCCGGATGAACATTGCCGTTCTTTGCTGACCAAAGCCCTGCTGATCTCCCTCGAGCAGCACCGAATCAATCTTCCGATCAAACAACACTTCCTGATAAATCTGTAGTGCACGACGACCACGCTCGTCATTGAACAATGCCTTCCTGCCGTCGTCCGTAAACGCCTGTCCTCCTTCCGATAAGAGAAACGTGAAGTATTTCTCCGCAATGCCAGCTTTAAATCCTGTTTTCCGAAGCGAGATTCCGGACCTGACGGGATCACCGTTTTCGTCACGAACAGTAAGCAACTCGGCATAGTTTATCAGGTCTTCCATGGTGACCGGCGGTTTGTCCGGATCGAGTCCCGCTTCCCTGAACATTTCCTTATTGTAGTAGAGTGCTGTCGGCGAGGCATCGCTCACCATCCCATACCACTTGTTATCAAATTCAGGTGCTGTCCGAATCATCTCATTCCTTGAGACGCGTTGAATCCTGTCCACCAGATATTGTGGCGCCTCATCAAGGAGTCCCAACCGTACCAGGTCTGCGGCAAGCGTATAACTGACGCCCACAACATCAGGCGCCTTCTTGCTCGCCAACCGCAGCTTGAGCTTGATCTCAAAGTCCTTCAACGAGCTGCCGGGGAACTGCTCGAAGACCACATCGACATCAGGATGCAATGCCTCAAACGATTCCTCAACCCAGTTGTAATGATCAACTTGCTTTGTACTTATGGAAAGCAAGTACAGCCTCACGATTGATCGACCATCCGCTGTTGTTGATGGCTCAGAACTGCAACCAATGGTAACTGCAAACACTACAAGAATGCACAACGACTTGCAGGAGATATTTTTGATAAGACGTATCAACCCTTCAGTCCGCTCATGGTGACACCTTTGATAAACTGCCTCTGCATTATCAGAAAGAAGACAATTATTGGTGCGACTGCGACTGTCGAAGCAGCCATCATTTTCGTGTACTCCGGATTGTGGATATCGGAGAAGCCGAGAATACCAACCTCAATAGGCTTCAGTGCTTCCGTGTTCAACACGATCAGTGGCCAGAGGAAATCACTCCACGACCACATGAACAAGAAGATGCTATACGCCGCCAACGTCGGTCGTATCAAGGGCAGGACCACATAGAAATAAGTGCGAAGCAAGCCACATCCATCCATCTTTGCAGCATCCAGCAAATCATTCGGGATACTGATGATAGATTGCCTGAACAAGAAAATCCCGAACGGCTCCATAAGGCCGACAACGATGACAGCCCAGTAAGTGTCTACCCAACCGATGTCTACCATCATCTCATAAAGCGTCAACATCTTCACCTGGAAAGGAATCATCATTGTGACAATGATGGCACCAAACAGGAAGTTGCGTCCGCGAAATTCAGTCTTGGCGAACAGGAAGCCAGCAAGCGAGCAGAAAAACAGTGCTGGAATCATTCTTCCGACGGTATAGATCGCGCTGTTCGCGAAATATCGAAGGAATGGACGCTCGGTAAAAACTGCGTGATAGTTCTCCCACGTGAACGGTTCGGGAAACATATTGCGGATAACAGCGAAGAGCTCCCGTGGTGTTTCAAAAAAAGCCTCGGCATTCGCCGGCGTCTTGAACGACGTAAGGAGCATCCAGATGAGTGGCCCAACCATCATGATCCCGCCAACCAGGAGGAACACATGAATAGAAAAATTCCCGAGTCTGGTTTTCCACGTTGGAGTATCGAGGCTATTTGTGGGTTGCTTGTCCATTCTTATCGATCTCTAGCCGCTCTGATTCCTTCAGCCACACGATCACAATCTTCCCTCGAATTGAAGATGTGTGTGGAAATACGTAATGCATTAAGTCCCTGCTCATCTACAATCCGACATCGCAGCTTCTGCTCTCGTACGAGGTAGGAATACAGATCCCTGTTGTCGACACCTTCCATCTGGATGGTTGACATCGCTGTATCAATGTCCGAACTGTCGGGAGAAATGACAGTGACGCCATCTATGCTACTTAAGAGGCCTCGCAAATACCTGCCAAGTCCAATGACATATTCTTCAATGCGGGTCTGCCCTATCGAGTTGTGGAAATCGATTGCAGCTCCGAATGCAAGGATGCTTGCCGCATCCCGTGTCCCTGGCTCATACCGCTCCGCCGTCTCCGCATATTTGAAAACGTCCGGCAAAGCATAACCGGAATCCGAATACGCGCCAGCTTCTGTTGGTCTGACCTCGTCGAGTCTATCCTTTTTGACATAGAGAAAACCAGTGCCATGAGGTGCGCCGAGCCATTTGTGCCCGGATGTTGCGAATGAATCACACCCGATCGCATGCAATTTGAAATCGATCATTCCGGCAGACTGTGCCCCATCGATATGGAACCAGGCCCCAACTCGATCCGCAATTTTTCGAATACCCTCAACTGGCATTCGGATTCCGGTAGGCGCTGTGATGTGACTAACCTGTATCACTCGAGTCGCCGGTGTAACGAGTTCGTTCAGGCGCTCCAGGTTCTCTTCCGCGGAACTGGAAGACGGTTCAAATATCTTAACCTT
>CBDUKH010000086.1:0-14944 GCA_965367755.1 uncultured Rhodothermales bacterium | reverse complement strand
ACCCTCTAACCCTCTAACCCTCTAACCCTCTAACCCTCTAACCCTCTAACCCTCGAACCCTCTTACCCCCTTACCGAGCGCTTTAACATTGACCATGAAACGACGAGAATTCATCCGCCAGTCTGCGGCAATTGCAGCTACCTCTGTATTCGCCGGACATCTTAACATCTTCCACAGGGCAGGAACGTTTACAGACCTGCGGAACGGTATCGGAATATTCGAGAGTCGCGGTGGCACTATAGGGTGGATGGCTACCGGAGACGCGTTGGTGGTAGTTGACTCCCAGTATCCAGATACAGCTCAGGAATGCCTGAAGGGTCTCAAAGAAAAAAGCAGCCGCAAGCTGGACTTGCTAATCAATACGCATCACCACGGTGACCATACAGCCGGGAACGAAGTGTTCGTACCCGCAGCGCAGGAAAGCGTTGCACACGAAAACGTGCCGATCCTGCAAAGAGCCTCAGCGGCCCGCAGCGATGATGCAAGGAAGCCAGTAGTAGTCAAAACGACATACGAAAATGAGTGGAGCAGAAAGGTTGGTAACGAAACTCTGCACCTTCAGTATTACGGCCCCGCCCACACCAGCGGTGACTCTGTGGTGCACTTTGTGAATGCAAATATTGCTCACCTCGGCGATCTTGTCTTCAACCGCCTGCCGCCTTATCTCGATCGATCAGCTAACGCAACCGTAGCAGGATGGATAGAGGTGCTGGAAGCAGCACACAAAGACCTCGACGACGACACGATCGTTATTTCGGGCCACGGGAATGAAGCATATGGCGTAACGGGAAGCCGGGCCGATCTTCTGGTGATGAGAGATTATCTGTCGGCTTTGCGTGACTACGTGACGGCAGGAATTCGGGAAGGGAAGAGTGCAGAAGACCTGGCAATGCCGAAGCTGCCTGGTTTCGATGATCACTATTCTGAGGCGTGGCAGACGGCTGTCCCCAATGGTATCAAAGCTGCGCACGAAGAATTTTCAGGTTCTGATATGTGACCGCAGGACGAAAGCCTATGAGCCGTCGTGGCTCTGTTCGCCTTCGAATCTGATTTCATCACCAACACTCACCTTCCCGGCATTTATCACACGGGCAATAATACCTCCGTGGAATCGCATTGCCTGGTATGCCCCGGAAGCAATCGTCTGCTCCATTAAAGAACAGGGGCTACACTGTCCGGCGTACTCCAGGAGCGCCGTGCCAACCCTGAACGTCCGATCCTTCAGGGCAAGCAGATTGATTCCCTTCGTCAAAATATTTCTGCGGGTAGCAGCATGACTCACTTCATCAATCCCCAGAAATGACGCTATAGATGAAAGGTCCTCAACAGCAATCAATGTAACTTGTCGCTTACTGCCAATTCCGCCCGAAAAATGATCTCCGCGCAACCCGAAACCTATCGCAACGTCCGCTTCTTCTACATGTACGATTTCAGCGCGCCGCTTCGGACGGACAAGAATCGACACAACTCTTCCCGGACCAGGAACGGTACTTCTCAAACTCGCGATCTTTCCAACCTTCGCTGTACTCTCTGCCATCTGTTCGCCACTTTTTATTTAATATAGCACAGCTACAATTTCCCACGCAGGACGAATGCCGACAGGTACTGGAATTAAGAAAGTTTCTCGCGTTGTTTTAATAAATGGGCTCCTCACGCTCGGCCTGCTTTTCGCCATTGAATTGGGCGTTCGTGTGCTAGTCCCGGAAATTAGTTCGACGGGTACAGATTCTATACTTTTTGTCGACCGTCAAACAACGCCTCAACGAATCCTCCGACCGCAAGCCAAGGGCAAAAGCCACGGCGTCGAGTTCATGGTGGATGACGACGGCTTCTGGCGGTACTCCGGCAACCAACCATCAAACCACGATGCGCTGCTCCTGCTCGGTGACTCGGTGACAATGGGCATCGGGGTTCAACCGGACTCGACCCTTGGAGGACGGCTGGCAGAACGTCTACAGAAAAACGTCCTGAATCCGTCAATCATTGGGTACAACAGTGTTGACTACAGGTCGATACTGGTTGGTCTCGGAAGTGATAGCACGGGATTGCCAACCACGCCTTCTGTATCTCATGTAATTCTCGTCTGGTGCCTCAACGATGTCTATTCGAGTATCAACATGTTGCAGTCACGACCACCGGGCACTGGTCGGCCGGACATGGTAAACCGGATTTTACTGTGGTCGCAAAGAAATTTGAGAACCTACCAGTGGATTAAATCAATCGCCCTCGACCGAGCCGCAACGTACTACGAATACGATGCACAGTTTTATCAAACTGGTTCGGCCGAGTTCGAAGACGCCCTGAGCAATATTGTCGCGTCAGCCGAAACACTTGAGAATGCCAAAATTGGATTCACGGTGGTACTTGCTCCTTACGAGTATCAGATTCGGAAAAAGGTCACACAACCTCAGGATGACTTCGCCTTTCGCCTGAGCGAAAATGGTATCAATGTCCTGAACCCGCTGCCATACCTGCTCGACTCCGGCATCCGGTCCAGCGAGCTTTTCCTCTACGGCGATGGAATTCACTATTCATCCAGGGGGCATCATTTGATGGCTGAATATATTCTGGACAATAGGTCGCTATGGAATGAATGAAGTGACGATCGTCGTATATTTCAGGGCAAGTATTTTAATGTGGAGATAAGATGGTTCAAGGCAGAAGTACTCACGACGCACTGGATGACCCCAGGAACAAGGATGTCCTGGTCTATATCAATGGCGAAATGGTACCACGCGACCAGGCGAAGGTGTCAGTATTTGACAGCGGATTCCTGGTAGGAGATGGTGTTTGGGAAGGGATTCGTCTGCACGATGGCGTCTTCGTGTTTGTCGACGAGCACATGGATCGGCTTTTCCAGGGAGCGCGGGCTACGGGAATGGAAATCGGGAAATCGCGGCAGGATATTATCGATGCTTTGCGAACCACCGTTGAAGCAAATAATATGACGGATGATGTACATGTCCGTCTCATGATCACGCGGGGTGTTAAAAAAACTCCGTCACAAGATCCACGACTGACAATCACTCCACCAACTATCGTTATTACCGCCGAGTACAAAATTGCCGATCCTAATACGACGAAACGCGGCGTGCGCCTGTTTACTTCGACGGTCAGGCGTGGCTCTCCAGACTACCTGGATCCGAGACTAAACTGTCATAGCAAGTTGCACGAAGTCATTGCTCTCGTTCAAGCTATCAACGCGGGAGCTGACGAAGCCCTGATGCTTGATATAAACGGCTTTGTGAGTACGTGCAATGCAACGAATTTTTTCATTGTGCGCAGGGGAGAAGTCTGGACGTCAACTGGTCAGTATTGCATGAACGGAATCACTCGCAAAAAAGTGATCGAGATATGCCATCAGCATGGTATTGTTTGCCGCGAGAAAGACTTTTCACTGACCGACGTCTATGATGCTGACGAAGCATTTGTTACCGGGACGTTCGGTGGTCTAACGCCCGTTGTGGATGTCGACGGTCGGGCGATGCCATCCAGGGAAATTGGCGCTATGACCGCCCACCTTCAAGACCTGTATCGCAAGTTGATTCACGATACGGTTGCAACTGAAAAACAACATTAGAGAACCATCATGAAGTCTCTTCTATCCATACTGGTGTTTGCCATGGCGGCGATCTGCGTTGCGCCGATGGTGAATGCTCAGCAAATGGTCACTGAAAATATCATGTCATCCGAAGATGGCAAACTCGCCGACGCTACGGTCGAAGACGCCGCCTGGATTGCCGGTTCATGGAAGGGCGACGCCCTCGGCGGTGTGGCTGAGGAGACCTGGAGTGCACCATCCGGTGGTACAATGCTGGGGATGTTCAAGCTTACGAAAGATGGCGAGACCGTTTTCTCGGAAATCATGTCTATCGTCCCGATGGAAAACTCGATTGCCATGGTGCTAAAACATTTTAATGCCGACATGACTGGCTGGGAGGAAAAAGACGAATACGAGAGTTTTCCGCTTTTGAAGATAACGCCCGATGCGCTTTACTTCGACGGACTTACAATCCGAAAGAAGGGATCGAAAAAGATCACTGTTTACGTCAGCGCCACAGGTGAGGGCGGGAAGCTATCGGAATTGAAGTTTGCCTATACAAAAGTAGATTAGTTTCTGCAACAAGCCAGGTTCATTCTCGAATACTTGAATACAATTTTCTGTAGCACCTGACCCAGAGGTCTAATATGTTTTCATTGATTGGTTTCTTGATTATTGGCGGTATTGCCGGCTGGATTGCGGGTAATATTATGAAAGGTGAAGGCATGGGCCTTCTTGGCAATATTGCGGTCGGTGTGGTAGGTGCTTTTGTCGGAGGATTTCTATTCAGCATTATCGGGATATCGTGGGGAGGACTACTCGGGTCGCTCGTAACGGCAACCGCAGGTGCAGTCGCGCTCCTTTTTGTCGTCGGAAAACTTAAAAAATCCTGATATTAGAAAGATCGCATGGCAACGCCCCGCGTCCTGAGTGAAATCCGAGCCGATCTGGAGCGATTGTCAGACCCTGAAACAGCGGCAAACCGTACCCGGTTCTTCAAAGCCGGACCTGGCGAATATGGTGAAGGAGATGTCTTTCGTGGACTCACCGTTCCACAGGTAAGGACACTCGACAAGAAGTATCGAAAGCGGGTTACACTTAAGAACGCAGAAGCACTTCTGAAGTCTGTCTATCACGAAGACAGGTTGCTGGCCCTGTTCTTCATGGTCTATCTCTACGGGAGTGGATCACCGGCTGGCCAAGAGTCCGTATTTGAATCCTACCTCGCAAATACCCGGTACATCAATAACTGGGACCTGGTAGATTCGTCATCGCGATTTATTGTCGGTCCCCACATCGAGAATAGGCCTCGAGACGTCCTGTACAAGCTGGCAAAATCCGCCGACCTTTGGGAGAGAAGAATTGCTGTCGTTGCTACTTACCACTTTATCAAGAAAGACGATTTCGATGACATCCTGAAGCTTTCCGAGTTGCTCCTTACCGACGAGCACGACCTCATCCACAAGGCGACTGGATGGATGCTTCGGGAGGCCGGAAACAGGAATGAGCATGTACTAATCGGCTTCCTTGATTCGTTCTGTACTGTGATGCCTCGCACCATGCTGAGGTACGCTATTGAAAAACTTCCACAGTCCCAGCGGAAAAGCTATCTAAATCGCTAGCCGGGAGCTGTGTGCTGAATCCATAAGCAAAGGCAGCATGATCTGCTGAGCATTTTACCACTATGTGACTTGTCCGAATGTGGAAGAATCGGTTTAGAATCGATTAAAACCGCGAAATGCGCTGCCATCCGTGTATCTTTGAGGTTGATAGTGCGTATTCAAACTGTTTCGTCCGGCTCGTCGGTCGAGCGAACATGTTATCCTAATTCCCAACACTTATTACCAAACCCTGTGTCAAATGAATAGCCCGCGATTCAATTTTTGTGCTGTCTTACTGGCAGCTCTGTTTTTTGTGGCTCCGTCTACTGCACAGACTCTCCGATCCGATCTTCCATCGTCAAGTGCGATGCAAGCGTTTGGCGGTGCGGTCGATGTAAATGATGGCGTCGTTTACGTCGGAGAACCTGCAAACACAGTTACTCCGGGATTTGTATACGTCTTCGAAAAGAGTGACGGTGAATGGTCCGAAACAGGCAGGCTTCAAGCCGCTGACGGGTCATCTTCCGACGGCTTTGGCCGTGCCATTTACGCGCACGATGGCAACGTCCTGGTAGGAGCCACTGGTCGTGCTTTTGTTTACACACGCGACGGCGAATCGTGGTCAGAGAATGAACTGATCGGATCCAATGTAGTGGAAGGCGACAACTATGGTTCGTCAGTTGCATATACCGGGCATTCGGCATTTGTCGGTGCACCTACACCTCCCGACGCTCCTGGAAGTGTTTTCTACTTTCATGGAAACGACGACGGCTCGTGGATTGAACACCAGGTCCTGCAATCTTCAGAAGCGACAGCAGGTGATCGATTCGGGTCCGTCATAGGCCACGGAGGAGATTACTTTTTCGCCGCGGCTACCCGTGCCGACAGTGCTGCTGGCGCAGTGTATGTCTTCAAACATGACGCAGAAAATCATGGTTGGACAGAAGTCCAGAAGCTAAGCGGCAGCGATAGCGATCCTAATGATCGATTCGGTTCGACAATCTACTACACAGATGGATATCTCGTGGTTGGTGCTCCGCGTCACAACGGGTTCCAGGGAAAAGTTTACATCTTCGCAGAAACACCGGATGGTTTTGTCGAAGCGACTACTCTCGTTCCTTTTGATGGCACGCGAGGAAGCCAGTTCGGTAGTGCTATCCAGAGCAACGACAAGGAGTTGTGGATAGGCGTACCGGGAAGCGGCGGATTTCAGGGTGCGGTATATATCCATACAGCCACCGAGTCAAAAAACGATTGGGTGTCGATTACGAAATTACAGGCTGCCGAAGCTCAAGCACGAGATTTTCTTGGGTCAGCAATGGCAGTAGACGGTGATGTAGCTGTTGTCGGACTATCCGGCGCGGACTACAACGCTGGTTCAGCCATTATCTTCGAAAATATGGACGGCATGTGGAAGGAAACTGCGAGACTGTCTAGTTCTGTCAGCGCCCTCGAAGCAGTCGTCGGTGGAGAAGTTAATTGCAGCGACGGAAAAGCAAACGCCTTCGAATGTGGCAAAGTAAACCTCGTCTCGTTCATGCCAGTTAAAGACATTGGCGGGAATCGTGGCGTTAAAGTCAACGACCTGTGGGGATGGACAGACCCCGAATCCGGGAAAGAATACGCTCTGGTTGGCCGAGTAGATGGCACGTCATTCGTTGACGTTTCCGATCCATACAATCCCGTTTACCTTGGAAACCTGGCCAAAACCGAAGGCTCACCAGGCTCGACGTGGAGAGACATCAAGACGTATAACAACTACGCATTTATCGTGGCCGATGGCGCAGGCAACCACGGGATGCAGGTCTTCGATCTGACGCAACTGCGTGACGTTACTGATGGTCCAGTCGAGTTTTCTGAGGCAGCACACTATGATAACATTGCGAGCGCGCACAATATCGTTATCAATGAAGACACCGGGTATGGCTACGCAGTAGGCAGCAGTGCAGGAGGAGAAACCTGTGGTGGCGGATTGCACATCATCAATATTCAGGATCCCTTGAACCCAACGTTCGCAGGCTGTTTTGCAGATGAGAACACGGGACGTCGTGGAACAGGATATACTCACGATGCACAATGCGTAACGTACAACGGACCGGATACCGACTACACTGGCAAAGAAATCTGTTTCAATGCCAACGAAACGGCTCTTAGCATTGGAGACGTCACCGATAAAGAAAACACCAAGGCAATTTCCTGGGCGTCATATCCGAAAGTAGGCTACTCGCATCAGGGATGGCTCACTGAAGATCATCAGTTCTTCTTTATGAACGACGAGCTTGACGAGCTGGGTGGGAACGTAGAGTATACGCGAACACTTATTTGGGACGTTTCAGACCTCGATGATCCACAGCTGGTCAAAGAGTTTCTGTCGCACGAAAAAGCGAGCGACCATAACCTTTACATCAAGGACAACTACGTATACCAGTCTAACTATCAGGCTGGCCTGAGAATCCTTGACATCTCTGACGTCACTAATCCGGTTGAAGTAGGCTACTTCGATACGGTGCCTTACGGAACCAATGATGCTGGCTTTGGCGGATCATGGAGTAACTATCCATTCTTCGAAAGCGGAATCATCATGGTAACTAGCGGCGATGAAGGTTTGTTTATTGTTAAGCAAAGTGACGTTGGCATCTAGTAGTTTTTTAAGAGGAAGGGCTGGCCGTCTCAAGCTGGCCCTTCCTTTTCTTTTTGCTACCAATTACCCTGAACACTTTTAATCAAAGGTCTATCCGATGTCCAGTTTTTTCCGAACGCTTCTGGTCCTCTTGGTTGGCGTCACCGTTGTTGCTTGTGCTTCTACGGAATCCCAGAAAGCCACCGCCCAGTCTTCTGATCTATTGTACGTTTGTAACCAGGGCTCGGCCAGCGTGTCAGTGATCGATACTCAAACTCTTGAAATCGTCAAGACAATTGATCTCAAGGAATTGGGGTTTTCTCCAACGGCGAAACCGCATCACATTGCCGTATTGCCTGACGGCTCGTGGTTTCTTTCATTGATCGGAGATAACAAGGTCCTCAAGTTTGGACCGGACGACAAGCTTCTTGGCTCGATTGATTATGAAGTTCCAGGAATGCTCATCTACAACAAACCTAAAAACCAGGTACTGGTAGGAAGGTCGATGAGCGCCGTAAACCCTCCGATGCGCATAGGATTCATTGACCCTGAAAAGATCACGGTCGAGGAAATTGACATATTCTATCCACGTCCGCACGCGCTAAACGTACATCCTAACGGAGAAGTCGCATACTCAGCCAGTCTGGCTCAGAACAGTATGGGTGCCATCAGCACAGACGACGGATCAATGAAACTCAAGAACGAAGACGGGAAGCCTAATGTGATCGTCCAGTTCGCAGTCGCACCCGATGGGATGTCAATGATAGGGACCAGCGAGGGGAAGGCCATGGCGTTCTTTTATGACCTGACGGATCCATTGAATCCAACCGCCGTGGATTCGGTTTCGGTAGAACATATGCCCTGGCATCCGATTTATTCTCACGACGGCAAGAGAATCTTCTTCGGAAACAAGATGATGAATACGGTCACCGTCTTGGATGCTAAATCGCACGATGTCCTAAAGGTCATCAAAGGAAATGGCATCTCTGAACCACATGGTTCTGCTTTATCCGTTGATGGCAAACGACTCTTTATCTCAAACAACAATTTAAAAGGTGGATACAAGCCGATGGATTCATCTGTCGACGCCGCATCCGTCGGTACGGTTGTCGTCATCAATACAGATTCATACGAGATCGAAAAAGTGATTGAGGTCGGTGCAAACGCTACGGGCCTGAGCCCGATCGTCCGTCGCAAGTAACCACACTGCCTAACATATGTTGATTCGATTTCCTGAAGCTGCGACAGTAGTACTGACCGCCGCCTTATTTCTTTTCATTACCGGGTGCTCCTCCTCCAGTACTGTTGTGCAGGATAGTAGCAATACTCCATCGACTTTTACGCGAACAGTGGCCCCCTTCACTGTAGTCGATGAGAATGGAGTTGCGTACGACCACCCTTTCTTCGGCGGTCTTAATGCGCCCCGACCGCAATTCTTGGATATCGATGGCGACGGGGATCTGGACCTGTTTATTCAGGAGACGACAGATCAATTGGTCTTTTTCGAGAACACCGGCGACGCCAGAAATGCCAAACTCGTGTGGCGTACCGATCATTACAATGGCCTGGAAACGGGGGACTGGTTCCGCTTTGCCGATGTCGACTACGATGGAGACTACGATCTTCTGAGCGAGGAAAAATTCAGTCACATCCGATACTATCGCAATGATGGCTCGGCGACCGTGGCCTCTTTCTCACTCGCTGCAGATACACTTCGCGACGTTGACGGCACTCCTATTTTTGCGGACCGACAAAACATTCCGTTTATACAGGATATCGACTGTGATGACAAGATTGACCTCTTCATCGGGTTGCTTATCGGGACGGTTATGCGCTACGAGCTTGATCATTACGATGACAACGCTGTTCCGATCTTCAAAAAACTAACGGATCGTTTCGAGGACATTGAGATTGTGGGAGATCTTCCCGGGAGTCGCCACGGTGCAAACACGCTGACGTTCAATGACGTCGACGGAGATGGCGATCTGGATTTATTCTGGGGTGATTTTTTCGAGCAGGGAATCCTGCTGGTCAGAAATACCGGGTCGTGCCGTGCGCCTGTACTTCGATCCGAACCAATTAACTATCCGCTTCAAGATCCTGTAGCCACGAGTGGTTACAACGCGCCGATTTTTGCGGATCTGGATGGCGATGGTCAGGAGGAGCTGTTCGTTGGAGTAGTTGGCGGTGCGTTTAATGCCACGTCATCACTCGCGAACAATTTCTATTACCTGAGACCAACCGGAAATGGGAAATACGAGACTGTCACCAGCAGGTTTATCAAAACGATCGACCTTGGATCCGAAAGTATCGTAACACTTGTAGATATCGATGTCGACGGTGACCTTGATCTGACCATCGGGAATAAGATCAATCCGAACTCGACGAAATCCTCGCAATTCGTTTTATTTGAGAACACAGGGTCGGCTGCGGATCCACAGTTTGCATTTAAAGGGGGCCTGGACGTCGATCCGTCGTACCATTATTCGCCAGCTTTTGCGGACCTCGACGACGATGGCGATGTCGACTTGCTCATGGGTACCTGGAATGAAGGAATGATATTCTACAGGAATACCGGTACCACATCCGACCCGGTGTACACCCGCGAGGATCATAACAATATCGAGTTGACTCGGGGTGGCAATAGCACGCCTGCGTTTGTCGACATTGACAATGATGGTGACTTCGACCTGTTCGTTGGTGAATCATCTGGAACGATCAATTTTTATGAAAATACGGGGACTCGGCAGAAGCCTGTGTTTACTCTGGTCACCGACGAGCTGAACATGATCGATACAGGCCGCAGAAGTATTCCTGCGTTTACGGATTATGATGGGGATGGAGATATGGATATGGTCGTCGGGTCGGATTCCGAAGGCTTGACGCTATTTATCAATGAAGGATCCTCCACGGAATTCCGCTTCGGTAAAGGCCAGAAAATGTCGTTGATTGTTGACCAGTTTTCAAACGCCTCGTTCGGTGACATTGATGGCGATGGCGACACAGATATGATTACTGGGGGACTCGGCGGAGGCGTAAGTCTCTTTTCGAATTCGTCCAATTAGTGTCGAGGTTTTCCTCCATATTATTGGTGTCGGCGTGTAGCGTAGCGCTTTCATTGAGCTGTCTTGCTCAGGACGATGCACCCTACCTGGTTGTTCTTGGAATTGGCCAGGATGCCGGAGTGCCACAGGCGGGTTCATTCGACCATCCTGCGTGGAAGGACCTAACACGACGCGAAACCGCAACCAGCCTCGGTGTCATCGATCCAGCCACCGGTAGGTACTGGGTTTTCGATGCTACTCCCGATTTTAGAACGCAATGGTACGAGTTGTTTACTCTGACGGGGAAGGCAGCCCTTCGTTTTCCTGCCGGTGTATTTCTTACCCATGCTCACATTGGGCACTACGCGGGTTTGATGTTCCTGGGGCACGAATCGGCCGGAGCTCAAGAAGTACCTGTCTTTGCCATGCCTCGGATGCAGGAATACCTCAGCAACAATGGGCCATGGAGCCAGCTTGTAGCCTACAACAATATTACCTTCGTCGACATTGCCAACCGTAAGGTTGATATTTCCGAAGAGGTTAGCGTGCAGGCGATAGAAGTGCCGCACCGACAGGAATTTTCTGAGGTAGTCGGTTACATTATCGATGGTCCAACACGGCGCGTCCTCTTCATCCCGGATATAGATAGTTGGACCGACCTGGATAGTTCGGGGGTCGCTATCGAAGATTTGATCGCCGATGTGGACGTCGCTTTTCTAGATGGGACGTTCTACGTAAATGGAGAAATTCCAGGACGTGATATGTCTGCGTTCCCGCACCCGTTCATAACACACAGTATGTCGAGATTCGACGGATTGAGCCCTGTTGAAAAGGCGAAGATTAGATTCATCCATCTAAATCATTCTAATCCGGCCCTGGACAAGTCGTCAGATGCATATAAAGAGGTGCAACGGAGAGGCTTCCGGATTGCAGAAGTTGGTGACCAGATAGCATTGTAGATTTCGCTGGTTGCTTGTCCATTTCTTATGTTATGACGTGCTAGAATCAGGAATCCTATCTGGGGTGCAACATGAATCGTCCGATCCACTTTGAAATACTTTCTGAAGATCCCGAAGAGACGAGCAAGTTTTATAGCTCCGTAATGGGATGGGATGTCAAGGTCTGGGATGGTCCTCAGGGATACTGGATGTTGACGACGGGCAGCGGTGACACGCCCGGAATTGACGGTGCTGTGATGGGCAAGCATTTCAACCAACCGGTCATTAACACGATCGACGTGGAGTCCCTCGACGCTATGATCGAAAAGGTCGAAGCGAACGGCGGCAAGACTGTCTACGGACCTCACGATATCCCGGGAGTTGGCCGTCACGTGTATGTTGCTGACCCTGAAGGTAATCTCTTTGGATTGCTAGAGGCTTCGTAGGAGCCCGGGTAGTCTCAGGGTCGTTCACTTTCTGTTCGCCAGAGACGTCAATCACTACACGTCACGTATTGACCATGGCTAGTGGCTTGATGACCGTGCGCGGATAGGAGACAGATTCTTACGACTCTGTTGCCGAGCTTACATCCCTGATCTTCCGGACAAAAGCGGTAGTGACGTCGTGAATGGTCATCTTAAGTTGTTCGTCCGCAGAAATATTCGTGTATCCCAGAGATTGCATCTCTTCAAGGAATTCCGGATTAGCGGTAAACGTAAATTTCCCGGAACCCATGTCGTCCGCTATCTCGCCTTCGAACATTAGCGTTCCAGCTTCACGCTCCAGGTTGAAACTGGCATCGTCATCTTGGGCACCGGCGTCAGGTCCAGACTGGAGCTGGTCAATTGGAACGCTGAAAGTATACCGGAATCGTTCCCCGTTGGATTGCCATTTCATCGTCAGCGATGCTTCACTGCGTGAATCGAATGACGAGTAGGAGTGAATCTCTGCTATCCATGAACCCTCGATTGCCTTGAGGTCCTGGGCAGTTGAGCTCACGAAGAGCGTGAGCGTAAAAAAAGTGGACAGGAGTAGCTGGCGCATGGTAGGCTACCTCATTAATTGCTGTCTTTCTTCATGGATTTTACGTAGTCGGGACTCACCCCGTGCTTGCCCAGTTCGATTATTTCATCAATCGAAGCCGTGACTCCCACATCCTTCAACTCATATATATAGTCTGCATCTACGCCGTATTTTGCCATCTTGACCAGTTGACCGACCGAAACATCGGCATGACCCATCTCGCGCAACGCGTCTACCAGCTCTGGATCAACACCAAACTTGCTAAGGTCGATCAGTTCATCTACGGACAAGTTCGTCAGACCGTAGCGCCCAAATTCTGCGACATCATCAACGTCCACTCCGTACTTGGAGATATTGATCAGGTCGTCCGCAGAAAGTGAGCTGTAGCCGGCAGCTACGAGTTCAGCGACTTCGTCACCGTCAACTCCGTATTTACCCAGACGGATCATCTCGTCAATAGAGAATCGGTAGCCGGCCGCAGTTAGTTCTTCGACATCGTCGACGTCTACTCCGTACTTGCTGAGTGCAATCATCTCGTCAACGGTGATATTCTTGTAACCGATGGCAGCCAGTTCCGCGATCTCATCGACATCTACTCCGTACTTGCTCAAGTTGACAAGTTCATCTGCAGTAAGGTTGGCATAACCCAGAGCCGCAAGGCCAGCGACATCGTCAGCGTCAACGCCGTACTTGCTGAATGCGACGTAGTCTTTAATTCCGAGTCCAGCATAACCGGCGCTGCTGAATTCCGCAATTTCATCGGCATCGACACCAAACTTGCTAATTTCGATTAGTTCGTCGACGGTCAGATCGGCGAAACCGACGCTTGCCAGTTCAGCGATGTCATCCCCGTCAACACCAAACTTGCTGAGCTCGATTATGTCGCGATACCCCAGGTCCGAATATCCAAGAGTACGCAGGGACCCGACAAGATCTCCATCAACGCCGTACTTGGAAAACTCGATTAGCTCTTCAACGGAGAGTTTTTCGAAGCCATTGTCCGTAAGCTCGGCAATGTAGTCGGGGTCAACGCCATACTTTGACAGGTTGATCAGTTCGTCAACAGAGAGGCGATCGTAGCCAAGTGCCCGGAGACCGTCGACATATTCGCTATCAACCCCGTAGCGACGCAGCTTGATAAGCTGAGCAACAGTAAGGGTATCTACGGATGAAGTAAATTCGCGATAGCTGTTTCGGGAGACGGTCCACCTTCTTCCATCTTTATCGGTGTTAACGATGAAAGTATTTCCCGGCTCAACGGAAGTAGCTACCGGTGCATTATTGTATTCGAAATTGAGCGAATTGCCAGAGGCAGGCTCATTTGAACCGATGACAAACCAAGACTTCTCGTCCTCGGCAGGTTCGGCTGCTGGGGCAAGAACAGGTTCGATCTGCATTTGATCTGCCTTAGCAATGTCGGATCGAACCGGGATTGCCATTGCAACCGGCATGGCAATAATTGCAATGAGAGCGATAGCCAGAATCGAAGTAGCACGGTTGAGTCTCCTTCGACGAATGTCCGGGTCAAGAATGGAGATGAGCCGACCCTCGAGGTCCGACTTGCGTGCCATGGCTATCGACGCAACGGGTGACCATTCAGCTTGGCGAATAGTTTTGATAGTCTCGAGAATGGTTTCGGCGTAGGTAGACGCTCTCGTTCCTGACATTAGGACGATGTCATCGCATGCTATTTCCCGTTCGATCCGGATCTGTTTTGAAGCGAGCCAAACCATGGGGTTGAACCAGTACAGTGCAATGACGATTTCCATGAAGACCTGTGTCAGGCAGTCTCGACGTTTAATATGGGCCAGTTCATGAAGCAAAACTATTCTCCGTCGCTCGCTGGTCCAGCGGTCGTAACCTTCGGGTAGAATGAGAGTAGGTCGGCCGCACCCGACAATCATTGGAACGCTACTCAGGTTTGACTGCCGCAGGCGAACTGCCTGGTCAATCTCAAGCAATCGCGAATAACGGTCGACGTCGAATCTCCAGTCTTCGTCGCTAATTACGGACGATCGTCGGACGAGTAATTTCACACCGGCGTGGGCGAGAAGAAGACGGACAATGACGAAGAGGGCACCTGCAACCCAAACGAGCAATAAAGCTAGTTGCCAGGGTAGAGAAACCTCTCCAATATTCAGGAAGCTATTTGAGCCGAGCGCAGCGGGCGCAGCGAC
>CBDUKH010000085.1:0-15316 GCA_965367755.1 uncultured Rhodothermales bacterium | reverse complement strand
AATATGTTTAGCATAAAAAGAAATTTGTGCTGCAGGCCGACAATAGTCTCTTCGCTGGCGGCAGCAGCAACAATGCTTCCATATAAAACATCAGGGTCGCCGACTGACCCATCTCCGCGGAGCCTTTCAAGGGCTTGCCGAACCGTCGGCGATTGACTCGCAACCATTGCTCGGTCAACTTTGTTGCGCAGGTCGAGGAGCCTGTCATACGCATCGTACGCTCTCAACGAAAACTCTGTTTGAAGTTCTATATCGGAACTGGAAACATCAACTCGCGGGTCCAGGCGTACCGTAAGTTGCTTTTCGGTTTTAACACCATCGACGGTGAGCCGGACCGTATATGTTTCAGGATGAACGAAAGGGCCATGCGGTCCGTCTGGAGTTTTTTGATAAACTGCCGCAATGGAGAACTGCCTTCGGGTTTCTGCGGGTGGGGCATATCGAAGATCCCAGACGAAACGCTGATGACCTTTCTTCGTCGACAACCTTTGTGTGGGTCTCATCCAGTATGTCGGGTGTGGAAGCGTAGTCGAGTCGATTGTGGCTGGAGATTCGGAGCTCGAGAAGCGTCGAATAACTCGTTCGTCACCAAAAAGAATTTCCAACACTACTTGCCTGGCATCCCGTGGGAGATAGTAGTCCAGGATCGCACCATCTGGAGGATTGTCGCCGGTCGGTTCTTCCGGTGGCAATGGTGTGTCAGAAAACATATTCCACCGAACGCGTGTAGCCATCGGAGGTGAAAAGAGAAAAGGAGACTCGCCGGCAATCGCCGAAGCCAGTTCACGCAGTGGTGCGATGTTGTCGAGAATCCAAATGGATCTTCCGTGTGATCCTACTACGAGGTCATCATCGTGAACGACAAGGTCGCGCATGGATGAGGGCGGCAGGTTGAGTCTCAACGTGTTCCAGTTAGAACCGTCATCAATGGAAAAGTAGACGGTCCGTTCTGTCCCTGCGAAAAGAAGTCCTGCCTGTTTGGGATCTTCTCTCACGACATTGACTGGTCCAGACGGGTTTAGACCTGTCGTAATTTTCGTCCAGGTCGCACCGAAGTCTCGTGTCCTGAAAATATATGGCCGCATATCATCTCGCCGGATCGCGTTGACTGCTATGTAGGCTGTCCCGGATTCAAAGTGACCCGCGTCAATCTGTGATATCTTATCCCAGGCTCGCAGTTCAGGAGGAGTGATGTTCGTCCAGGTTTCGCCGCCGTCTCTGGTCAGGTGAACGAGGCCGTCATCGGTACCGGCCCAGATGGTATTGACGTCGAGAGGCGACGGAGCTAGAGCATAGATGACGCCTCGACGATCCATGTCTTGCAGATCGGGACTGGCGAAGTCTCCGATTGATAGCGGAATGTCGGGCTGCGGGTGCGAGAGGTCCGGGCTGATGACTTCCCACGAGTCGCCTCCGGTTGTAGTCTTCCACAAGACGTTCGTCGCAAAGAACAGCGTGTGTGGATCTGCCGGATGAAACATGAGAGGCATGGTGCGAAGGATGCGGTAGTCTCCCGACCGCAGAGCTTCGGGTGCCACATTTTGAGTCTGCCCAGTTCGCAGATTGTGGCGCACAACACGGCCGCCATAGACGATGTCCGGGTTCAGTGGGTCGGGAGCCACGTATGCGTATTCATCGGCGCCAATCCCAATCCAATCCCGGAAAGAAATCTGGCCTCCGTTTCCACGGCTGGAGATGACAATGGCACCGCTCTCTTGCTGTCCCCCATAGACACGATACGGGAATTGTTTGTCTGTCGATACATGGTACATTTGCGCCGTCGGCTGGTTGAACCACGAACTCCAGGTCTTACCACCATTGACGGAGACGGTCGCTCCCTGATCGGTAACAAATAGAATGATATCGGGGTGTACGGGATTGATCCAGATTCTATGGTAGTCGTCGCCTCCGGGAGCACCCTTAAGGGACGTCCATGTGCTCCCGGCATCATCGGACCGATAGGAAGCAATGTTTCCTACAAAAACCACGTCAGGATCGGTAGGATGAACTCGGATTTCGGCAAAATCACCTCCTCGACCCCACAAGCGACGATCTGTGTGGATGAGCTCCCAATGCTCCCCACCGTTGTCGGAGCGATAGATGCCCCCATTCTCGGTTGCATCAACGGTGGCAAACATCCTAGAAGGATCGCTGGCTGATATTCCAACGCCGATACGCCCCAGACCTTGCTCCGCGGTTGGTAAGCCTCCGGTAATGCGTGTCCATGAATCGCCGCCATCGATGGATTTAAACAATCCGCTATTAGAGCCAGAAAAACTCGCATTTTCCCAGGGACCTTCTCGATGCTCCCAAAGTGAAGCAAAAAGTATGTCTGGATTTGAAGGGTTGAATTCTACCTGCGAGGCGCCGGTATTCTGGTCAACGTAGAGTACTTTACTCCAGGTAGCACCTCCATCGAGTGTTCGGAATACGCCACGTTGTTCATTCGGCCCGTACGGGTGTCCGAGACCGGCAACGAATACGATGTCCGGGTTCTCGGGGTGGACTATGATACGAGCCACTTGCTGGATATCTCCAAGCCCAACGTGCTCCCAGTTGTCTCCGCCATCGACAGATTTGAAGATTCCGTCGCCAACGCCAAGGTCTGGCCGATGAAGTCCTTCACCGCTCCCGACGTAGATAACCTCTGGCTGTGAAGGCGATACCGCAATGTCGCCGACGGAGCCAGTCGGGGCATCGTCAAAAATAGGATTCCACGTACGACCGTAATCATCAGTCTTCCAAACGCCGCCATTGTTGACGCCAATATAGAAGACGTTCGGTTGTGTGGGAACACCTACGCCTCCAACGGTACGACTTGCCCGGAAAGGGCCAATGAGTCGGTAAGCCAGGCTCTGTGTGTGGATAGGCTCGACCGGCGTTGTTTGGGAAGCTACTGGCGACACATGCATGGTAGTAGACAACATGACCAGAAAGGTTACAATGTATTTCATAGATAGGCAGCGTTGATGGATGTCAGATATTAGGAAATATTTGCGAGCCGTGATGGATCAGAGTGCAGGATTCTCTGGAGGGATGAAAGTGTGCAAACGTCGTCCGCAAGGTGCGGTAGAACGTACGATACCAGTTGACTTTCGCAGGGAGGACGCGTAATTAGATCCACTATTCAAGTGACATCTCCCGATATACGATGACGGTCCCCCGATGGATTAGATGGTTTTGGATGCACACGTTCGCGACGAATGAACGTGAGCACGACGAAGACTTCAGAGAAACAATTTCTGGACATGCATCGCGTGGAATGATTGTCGTGGGGATCCTTGGTATTATGAGCGTTCTGGTGAATCTTGGGGCGAATGCGATCTATGGAAAGGAGGTCGTCTGGACGCCCGGCGATCCGCGCGATACCATTCTAATCTGGGACAAGCTTGTTCTCCTGGGTCTGAGTTTGTCACTGATCGCCATCTCGGGTCGCAACATTCCCATTGGCTGGAAACGTGCAGTAGCTGCTATTATGGCAATCGCAGCCTCTAACGCAATCCTTCTGGAAGACTACCTGCAGGGAAGTGTCTTCGTATCCGAGCAGTACATCGGCCTGCTCGTGTTCGTTGTCATTGTTGCTATTCCTTTCAAGCCGTGGCACGCGATGATACTCGTTCCATTTGTCGTAGGTAGCTATATAGTAATCTGCTCGATTCTCCAGGACCATCCGAGAATTGTTGTCGATGGGTTCGCTCCCGGAGTAATAGTCTTCACGATAATAATTGTGTTTTTGGCGATCGGTTTGAATTTTCTGCTATATAATGCCCGTTATGAACAGCATCGAATACGCAAGAAAAGTGAGCGGTTAAGCGAGAGTCTCCGGCATTCATTGGACGAGTTGAACAAGGCGCAGGACAAGCTTGTTCATGCGCAGCGCATGGCGTCACTGGGAAACCTGTCGGCAGGAATTGCGCACGAACTTTCAAATCCATTGAACTTTGTCAACAACTTTGCTTCACTGTCTACTCAACTCGTCGACGAAGTGAAAGATATTCTAGATCGCAGTAGATCCGAGCCGGGCAAATACGGTGCGGAACTGGATGAGCTGATGGAAGGGTTGCGTGGTAATATTGAGCGCATCGACAAGCACGGAAAGCGAGCGACAGACATTGTCAAGAACATGATCAACCATACGAATCTTGCCACGTCGGAAGTTCAGGAGCTAACTGTTTCAAAGTTGGTCGACGATAATATTGGCCCAGCGCTTAACAGTATCGCACTTGGTAGTCCGTCGTTTCGACCGGACATTGTGCGTGACTACGACGCCACCTTGTTAGTCAATGGCGTCCCGACCGAGCTGGGGCGCGTATTTTGGAATCTGCTTCGCAACGCTTTCTACGAAGTCAACGAGAAGGCCCGATTGTCGCCCTCGATATTCAAGCCGACAGTGATGATATCTGTTAGAAAATCTGGAGATAACGTAAAGGTCACGGTACGAGATAATGGGAGAGGCATTGACCCGGATGTTGAGAAAAACATTTTCGATCCATTCGTAACGACGAAACCGCCCGGGGCTGGCACGGGACTGGGACTGTCGATGACCTATGAGATAGTTGTGCAGGGCCATGGAGGTTCTATCGAAGTAGAGAATTATCCGGGCGAGGGTGCGACGTTCATTGTTTCTCTTCCAATGACGGGCAGTCAATCTTCATCTGAAGCCCCACTAATTTATCAGTCAGACAGCTAATGGGGTGCGATCATTTCTGCCCTATTTGACGGTATGATTTCGTGCTTTAATTTCCCTGATACAACCTCAGCTATCTATTTCCCGTGTTGTCCGATGCGGGAATTATGTTAGAAACCTGCCGGTTTCAAATCGCACAGGGAGTCCTTCCCAGTAGTGCTTTATTCCAGATTATTTCGATGGGTTCCAGAGCAGGCCCGGGAGTTATTGAGCATGAAAAGCGTTGTTATTTTGTCGCTCAGTATGGTATTGCAAACTGCGGCGGGGCAGACCGGATGGGTTTGGCAGAACCCGCACCCCCAGGGCAGTTTTCTCCAGGACGTCGCCATAGTCAACGCTACCACCGCAGTGGCTGTGGGTCGGTTCGGCACCATACTCCGTACGACAAACAACGGCACGACGTGGTCGGAGATTGGAACGCCGCGTCTGGCAAGCATAAACGGGGTCACATTTTTTGATGAAAACCTTGGCCTTGCCGTTGGCGACTTCGCCCTGATATTCAAGACAACGAACGGCGGTGCTACCTGGACAGACTTGTCTCTACCGGGCCTCTTCGTTGTATTCACCGACGTCGAGTTTCTAAGCAGCACTGAAGCTGTAGCGGTCGGAAGCAATGGCGAGATATGGAAGACGACAGATGCAGGTTTAACCTGGTCACAGCGACTGAGTGGCACGATTTCGTTCCTAGAAGGAGTTCATTTTGTGAGTCCTTCAGTTGGAACTGTGGTAGGATCCTCGGGAGCGATCATCCGAACGACCGATGGAGGAGAGACATGGATCGGTCAGACGAGCGGCACCACTACTCATCTCAACAACGCCTACTTTGTTGACGCAAGTACGGGTACGGCGGTAGGGTTTTCTGGAACGATTCTGCGGACAACCGACGGAGGTAACACGTGGCAGGCTCAGGACGGTGGTGCACTGGCTTCTCTATACGATGTACACTTCTTCGATGCGAATAACGGCATTGTCTCCGGATTTAATATAGCCGGCAATAATATCCTCAGAACAACTGATGGCGGTGCGACATGGACAGCGCAATCAACGGGTTCGATCCTTCCAGCAGAGGCGCTGGCTGTCGGTTCGAATGGTAGCGGATTTACGGTCGGGGCTCTCGGGTTTATGGCACGGACCGCGGATAGTGGAGTGTCCTGGACGGAACAATCTATGGGTCCTTATTCCCGTTTCAACGACATATACTTTGACGACGAGGACCATGGAGTAATTGCAGGTGAAGGCGGCAAGATATATCGCACATCGGATGGAGGTCGGACCTGGACGGCTCATACCGGTTTCGATGTAGGTGATATTTATAGCCTGTCATTTGCTGATGCAAATGTTGGGACGGCAGTAGGGCAGTCAGGCGTCGTTTACAGAACCACCGACGGAGGGGTCACCTGGACCTTCCAACAAAGCGGATACATGTTCAACTTAAATGACGTGGTAATGACCAATGCCACTACAGCTACCGCGGTCGGCGTCGGTGGCGCGATATTAAAGACTGTTGATGGAGGAGTCACCTGGAATACTCAGACGAGCTCGGTGGTCGTCACGCTTAACGGCATTTCATACACCGATGCAAACACGGGCACAATTGTTGGTGCCACACAATCAGCTGCAGGGACTATCCTCAGAACGACGAACGGAGGATCTACGTGGACGGCACAGACAAGTGGCGTAAATTTCGCGTTGAATTCTGTCCATTTTGTCGATTCGAATACGGGATGGGCGGTCGGCAACAATGGTACGATCATCCATACAGGTGATGGAGGGGCCACGTGGATTGAACAGGACAGCGGTACTAATTTGTCGTTGACGAGGGTATTTTTCTACGATGATAATATGGGAACTGCCATCGGGGAGCTGGGCACTATCCTTAGAACGAATGACGGCGGTGCAACGTGGACGAAGCAAATCAGCCGGACATCCGAGACTCTCCGTGGTATCCACTACGCATCCGATCAGGCCGGGATGATTGCCGGCGGATCAGGAACGATTCTGAATACAACAACGGGTGGAGAAGTCATTGTCGGAGTGGAGTCACTTCCGGAAATAACGTTGCGAAGCATCCTGGTCCAGAACTATCCCAATCCGTTCTCGGTTGCTACGACGCTGGGATTCGAGAGCTCCATAACCACTGATGTCGAGATCAAAGTTTATGATCTACTTGGCCGCGAAGTGCAAACGATTTACGAAGGTAACGTCGGACCTGGAAGACATGAATATCAATGGCTACCGACACGGCACCTGGCGTCGGGCGTCTACGTGGGTGTAATCCGATCACAAACAACTAGCGGTTCTGTCAAGATGTTATACGTGAGATAGAATATTTTCTCTTTAGATACGACTATTGTGACATCTCGTACCGTGGACAGAGTTCCGTGGACTATTTCCTAGACTTTTTCCTAGGAAATAGTCTAGAGTCTCTCTAGCATTTCCTTTTTATGCGGGTTACGACCGAATCGATTAAGTTGCTACCGGGGAGGAGGTATGGTGGCCCCCGGGCCTGCTACGCTATTTGAGTTATCAAATCAACTGTAATTCTCCAGGTCCAGTTGCCAGTCCAACTTTATGAGACCGTCAACAATGAGCCAGGCAGACAGGTCCGTTGCTGAATCAACATTGAGGCGTATCCACCTCAGGCGTCATGGACATGGATCTCTCTCTCTCACTTGTTCGGTTGGCTACAGCACGAGGCCGGTATGTGATCAGGGTAGACCGCAACGGATATGGCAGCCTACCTACAGATATGCCAGAGATATCTTACACAAACTCGAGCCTCATTCCCTCCCATTGACTCACGCAGATCCCTGTAATTAGTAGTCGAGGCAAGCGAACTCTATCGTCATGAGCAATCTGGTGATACGTTCGCTCTGTCGCCGTTTTCAATAAAGACTGACTTCTAATCCCAGATTCTGCTATGAAACTCGAATCTCTTAAAAAATTGTATGTTCACGAGCTGAAAGACTTACATAGTGCGGAGCGCCAGTTGGCTGATGCAATCCCAATGCTCGTCGACGCTGCCAATGACAGCGAGCTGAAGAAGGCCTTGACACACCACCTGAAGGAAACTAAAGACCAGATTGCTCGACTCGAGACGATCTTTAGCGACCTCGACTTTAGTCCTACCGGCCACAAGTGTAAGGGTATGGAAGGATTGATTGAGGAGACGAAGGATATTCTTAAGTCAGACATCGACCCCGACGTAACCGATGCGGCTATCATTGCTTGCTGTCAGCGTTGCGAACACTATGAGATGAGTGCTTACGGCACAGCTCGTGCGTTTGCTGAAAAGCTCGGCGAATACAAGGCAGCAGACTTACTTCAAAAAACACTTGATGAGGAAGGCAAAGCCGACAGGACATTGACGACCCTGGCCGAACGTTCCATCAACTTCGAAGCTATGTCGGTCGGCAATTAAACCGTCCTTTCTTAAATCCGCTCGCAGGCGCGGGCATGAGTGGAACGAATGAAGAACTACACAAGCCAACTATGCATCATCGTCCTTACTGCGACCATCTGGTTCCTGCCTGGTTGCGTAGGTGAGCATAACAGTGTTGGAACTCAGGACTTGTTGGACACTCCGTGGGAAGCCGGTGCGTTTCCCGCGGACAGTGTCCGTTCGTTATTGATGCGCCACGTACAATCGGATCTTGTAGCGGGACAAGAATTGTCGCCCGATATTCGCGAATCAATTTCTTCGTTCTATGCTGGGCGCAACAATGATCCAGCATGGATTGATGAAGGCGAAATCAAGCCTCATGCGGAGGCCTTCCTGAAAGATTTGTGCAATGTCGATTTGGACGGGCTGCTTGTTTCCGACTACCGGCCAGACGTTATTGCCGACGCGATGAGCCGGTATTTCCTTAATCCGACACCAACTTCGCTGGTCGATCTTGATCTCGTTCTCACCTGGTCATTTATGCAGTATAGCAAAGACCTCATGGGTGGTCGCGTTAATCCTGAAACGCTACGATCTGAGGTTTACCTGACGGCTCCAAAAACTTCTCCTGATAGTGTTCTGGCATCCATTCTTTCACAGGACCCGCCTGAATCGTTCGGTGAAACTCTTCGGCCGCGACATGCTCATTACCAGGAGCTCCGCGATCAGATGGAACGGTACCGGGAAATTAGTGCACGAGGTGGATGGCCGACCTTGAAAGCAGATAGCGACGAAATTACTATTGGTTCATCCGGCCCGAATGTCGCACTGTTAATCGAGCGGCTGGCAACAAGCGGTGATCTAGACCGCAGCGATTTAGACGACACAGTCGATATATATACCGAGGCGGTCGCTGCAGGTGTCGCAAGATTTCAGGTGAGGCACGGCATTGCGGCTGACAGCATCGTTGACGTAAAGACACTCGCGGCGCTAAATGTCTCCGTTGAGGAACGTATTGCTCAGATCGAACGCAACCTGGAACGATGGCGGTGGCTACCTGCAAACCTGGGAGACCGCTATATATACGTCAATATTCCGGCCTTCCTGGTGTACGGGTTTATCAATGGCGAGGAGGCTCTCAAAATGCGCGTCGTCGTCGGCTCGGAATATGGTGACAAACAAACTCCTGTATTCAGAGATGAAATGGACCGCGTCATTTTTCGACCCTACTGGAACGTTCCCGATGGGATCGCTGCGGACGAAATCATCCCCAAAGCCAAATCAGATCCCTCGTGGCTTACACGTAACCACTACGAAATACTCGAAAGAGACAGCGGTCGGATCGTGCCGTTTGATGAAATAGACTTGTCCGAAGTCCCATCTGCCAAATATCGTATACGACAGACGCCGGGTTCGCACAACGCTCTCGGGCTCGTTAAATACATATTTCCAAACCGGCACGGAATATATCTACACGATACACCTTCTGATCATCTTTTCGATCGAATAGAGCGAGACTTCAGCCACGGTTGCATCCGACTGGAAAACCCGGATGTTTTGGGTCACCATATTCTTGGCGACCATGGGTGGACGCTCGATGATGTGCGAGAGGCGATCAACGGTGAAGAACGACGTGTTGTATTGTTAGACGAAAAGATTCCGGTATACCTGATGTACAACACGGCGTACGTCCAAGACGGCGTGATGCATTTTCGGGAAGATATTTACGGATATGACGCAGCGCTGGAGGAGTCACTGACTCCGCACAAGAAACGTTATAGTAACCTGACACTTGAGACAGGCAGGGCGTGCGGTAATTTACGTTTGCTCAGACATGCCCTGTGACGTTCTACCGCCCAGAAAACGAGAAACTCGTCACGTGCAACATAACCCTTCCCAGAAAAATAACTACCTACTATGTCGCTTTCGATCAAGCCAGAACGTCTAAAACGTTACAAAGATATTGCCGTCCTCTTGGCGAAACATGGTCGATCCGACTGGGTGCGAACCGCCGCGATCGAATTTCCTGAAAACGGGAAAGATGATAATGCGACTACCGAGCAGGCAGAAGAATTTGCTGCAGACTTGGAGTCGCTCGGCCCAACTTTTATAAAATTGGGTCAACTTCTGGCCGGTCGTGGTGATCTTCTTCCCGCTTCTTACATCGAATCACTGGCGCGGCTCCAGGATGACGTCGAATCAATCGATTTCAACGACGTTAGAGATACGGTCGATGCAGAGCTTGGAGTGAAAATCGCCACGGCATTCGAATCGTTCGACGAAAAGCCGTTGGCTGCTGCATCTCTTGCTCAGGTGCATCGGGCGCGTTTGCGAGATGGCCGGGAAGTTGTAGTTAAAGTACAGAGGCCAGGAATCCAGGATCTTATAAGAAATGATCTGGCGGCTTTAGGCGATATTGCAGAGATACTGGACGAGAAGACCGAAGCAGGTCGGCGATACGCATTCTCAGATCTCCTGGATACATTCCGCAGAACGCTTGTTCGCGAGCTCGACTATCGACGAGAAGCGGATAGTCTTCTGACGTTGGCAAATAATCTCGACAAATACGACTGTCTTGTGGTTCCTCGACCCGTTGAGGACTTTACAACGACCAGAGTCCTAACGATGGAGTACGTGAGCGGTACGAAGCTGACCGAGCTGAACCCGGTTGTACTCCTCGAAATCGAAGGAAGCAAACTGGCGGATCAGTTTATCAAGGCCTATCTGGATCAGATGCTTATCGATGGGTTCTTCCATGCTGATCCTCATCCTGGAAATATATTATTGACTCGGGATCGTAAGCTCGCCCTGATTGACCTTGGAATGGTAGGATTGGTAGATCCCGACCGTCGTACTGATCTGCTTCAATTGATCCTGGCCTTGGCTGAAGGTCGTGGTCGGGTCGCTGGAGAATTAGTTCTGAAGCTTGGTACAGAAGCTCCGGGAGGTGCGGATCGTGCGCGATTTCTCCGCGAGACATCTGAGTTAGTGCTGGCGTCAGGCGATCACGTGATTCGGGAAGTTCAGGTCGGCAAGCTACTAATGGATCTCATTCAGATATCGGGTCGGTGTGGCGTTCGTCCAGCGCATGAGTTGACAATTATCGGCAAGACTCTGCTGAATCTGGATGAGATCACGCGGATTTTGGATCCAGACTTTGATCTTACTGACCATGTGCGCAGGTATGCCGAAGAAGTGACGCGTCGACACATGTTGCGTCGGATGACACCGGGCAGGATATTTACTTCGATGGCAGAAACAGCCGAGTTGGCCCAGAAGGCACCCGAGCGTATTAGTCGACTGCTGGACTCATTAGCCGACAACGAGTTTAAGATTCAAGTAAATGCTTTCGACGAAAAGCGATTGATGGACAATCTTCAGAAGATCGCGAATCGAATAAGCATGGGCATTGTATTGGCTGCCTTAATCATGGGTGCCGCGCTGCTAATGCGCGTGGAAACGGGTTTCACAATCCTTGGATATCCCGGCCTGGCTATGATCCTGTTTATGGCAGCAGCGATATCGGGATTCTCTCTCGTGGGTTCGATATTTTTAAATGATCGTCGGACAAATTCGATGCGACGTTGAATCCCGATCACGCTAGTTATCCACAACCGAGTTTGAGGGAAGGTACTGTATCGGCGCATGTCGGACGCGACATCACCTGTGGCGTGCCACTACTCCAAACTGCATTGTTATACTACGGCGGCGTCCACTGTGATTTAATGCATTAGAATGCTAGACTATTTCCTAGGAAAAAGTCTAGAAACTTTCTAGCAATTCCTCATTATGTGGGTAATGCCAAAGTTAATTAATTTGCTACCGGGGAGGAGGAGTGGTGGCCCCCTCGTGTTTTACCGGGTATTCAACCAACACTCTCGCGCGTGCTCCTTGCACCTGCGCTCCGATGTCGTTGTCAGCGCAACATGTCTCAGGTTATCGTACAACGTCTATTCCATTGACATCCGAGCTTTCCGTATTCCCTCCGCGTAACGATTCAATGCGTCGGCAATCTGTTCTACCTGGCCATCCACCAGCTCAAATTCACTTTGCTCGATAGCCTCACGAATTCCGGGCAACGTCTTGACACCGTATCCGGTGTAAAAGCCGGGAGCATAAATCGTGTGTGTAAACCATGGTCGCCCCGGTAGACCACGCTTATCACTCAATTGAGATTCTTGACGAGCAAGGATACTGTTTACTACTCCGGCGTCGACCGGAAGCGACGAAGCAATCGTGTTGTCATATAGCTCTGCCTCTCTGGTCACTCGGGCAATGGCATTTTCAACTGGTGCGTAGTTAAAAAATGGCACGTCCTCCTTCTCCTTCGGCGGTTGCATTGAACTCGTTGGATCCAATGCAACGTCAAAAGCTCCGCTGGCTATTACCGAATTCATATGTGCAACTTCTTCGCGCTGAGTGTCTGCCATCCCCTTAACATCATCCAGATAACCACTCACGCTTTTAGCAAAGTTGCTGAATCGTAACGGTAGAACTTTGGCATTTGCAAGGCGTAAAGTCGCACGTCCTGTGGTCTGGGCGAGTGCTATCCCATAAGCGAACTCCGGATCCCCGAAACGAGTGTAGTGTTCGTAGGTATCGTAGAGAGAATGATAGGAGCCACCACTGCTTTCTCCTCCATAGCCGAGGTTCAGGGAGGCAATACCCAGATGCTGGAGGAAAGGAGTGTAATCGGAGCCCGAACCCAGGGGTGAAATAGAATAATCAGAAGTACGACTTTCCGGAGCTCTACCATTCTCGACGGCCTGCACATCGTCACGGCTACGTCTTCGCTCCAATACGGAAACGCCGGTTTGAGGATCAATAACGTCTCGAGCCACTTGGTTTATAAATCTTTCCAGCGAATGCGATCCACCCATTCCCAGGAAACCGCGTCCGTTGCTATCGGTGTTGATATAGACCGCCAGCTTTTCTTCGAGCTCTGACCGATGGTCTTCAACCCATTCCGTCGATCCAAGAAGACCCGGTTCTTCGGCATCCCAACTCGCATATACTATGGTACGTTTTGGGCGCCAGCCTGACTTGACAAGTTCGCCAATCGCTCGGGCCTCTTCCATCATAGAAACATGTCCACTTGTGGGATCCTGTGCGCCGAATACCCAGGCATCACGATGGTTACCGCGCATGATCCATTCATCCGGATACTCGCTCCCGGGCAATTTGGCAATGACGTTATAAGCCGGCTGTAGATCCCACTTGAACTTCAGCTTCACGTTGACCGTTGCCGGGCCGGGACCGATATGGTACGTGATGGGCAAACCACCAACCCAGTCGGATGGAGCTACATCACCACCGATCGCTGCAAGCAGCGGTTGGGCGTCCGAATATGAGATAGGTAAAACCGGGATTTTCATTATGGTAGGAGCGTCCTTGTAGTCCAACCTCTCCGAATCCTCTGTAGCGCCAACGAACGGCGTAAGTGGATCTCCTGGATAGAGCGGCATATCAGCAACCGAACCACGTTGGGCACCGTTTTCGTTCTTGAAAGGTCCCTTTGGATATACGTCGCCACGACTATAGCCATCATCACGAGGATCCGAATACAGGATACACCCGATGGCACCATGCTCGTACGCGACTTTCGGCTTGATCCCTCTCCACGACCCACCGTATCTCGCGATTACAATCTTTCCCTTAACAGAGATTCCTCGACGTTCCAGTTCGATATAATCAGCAGGAATTCCTTGATTGACGTAGACCAGTTCTGCCGTGACATCTCCATCTGCCGAGTATGCGTTGAACGGTGGTAATGCATTTTTTTGTGACCGGGAAGATGTGTCCTCGGCGAGGGGAGGCTCGGTCAGCTTGGCCGTGTATTTCGTAGGAGATAAAAGCCGTACCGATCGCAACTCTGGTATTGGGAATAAGACATGGTACACCTCGATTTCAGCGTCATACCCCCATGAACGAAAAAGCTCGGCTGTAAACTCGGCATTCGATTTTGCCTGTGGCGATCCAACGTGTTGTGGTGCGGATGTCAATCTTTTCATCCATCGGTCCAGGTTGGATGCGTCCATCATCGCATCCATTTTGGCTTCAAGTGCAAGCTGCTCACGGGCTTGTTCTGGTGTGAATCCAAGAATGGGGTTGTCATCGACAGACCACATTCCTAGACTGGAAGACGATAGAAATATTACGACAAGTGCTGAAAGGCGAATCATTTTACTTTGGATCTGAACGAATAAGTGATAAGTCCGAACGCAAGTGGAGTCGTTCGAAATCCTAGGAAAAAGTCTAGGAAAAATACTAGACAATCTCTAGCAAAAGTCCATTTATAAATCGGGGCTGGATAAGCTACCATCTCCTTTGTTATCAACAAGGGAGGTGTGAAATGAGGTGGTTCGTTAGACTCAATGCTGTAATATTTTTTCTGCTTGCCTGTCAGCCGATTAGTAGTATGCCCTTCATCTCTGCTGATGAACCTCCGGTGCTGATATTGAGTGTTCATCCTCAAAACCGAGTGGACTTTGCATACCATGGCGAACAAGTTCGCTTTGATGCCTCCGCCAGTATTGACCCTGATTCGTTCTCACCACTCCGATTTGAGTGGTCGGTTAATGGGACCTTGTCATCTCTGCAGCCCATCTTTACATGGATTCCTGATTTGTCCCGGGGAACGTCTCAAACGGTCCACATAAAAATAATTGACGATGCCGGGTTATATACAGAGGAGTTGCGTGTTTATAGTGTAAGCCCTGCCTCCAAGAGGTTCTATTACATGAAGGATCATCTGGGCTCAGTCAGGGCGACAATTGACGAATTTGCAAACGTCGTACACTATTCGGACTATTACCCATTCGGAATGCAAATGCCCGGTCGCGTAATGGAGAATGAGAGTCCAAGCGAACGCTTTACGGGTCACGAATTAGATCCGGAAACGGGTCTAATCTATGCGGGCGCGCGATTCTATGACCCGGAGTTGGGGAGGTGGAATCGACCTGACCCGCTTGCAGATAAATATCCGGGTTGGAGTGCGTATAACTATACTCTCAATAATCCCGTCAACAGCTTTGATCCGGACGGGAAACTTGTTGTGTTTATTAACGGGTGGTACTTTCAGACAATCCGGTTGGGAGAACCAGACCTCGAAGCGAAATGGGGTGATTACGCTGAGTTTGTACAGGATTACTACTATAAAGAGGAAAGTATTTTTATTGATGGATCGCTCGGTGGTGTTTTCAATACGACAGGATTTCTTAAGGTAATTGAGGGCGATTCCTACAACA
>CBDUKH010000084.1:0-15342 GCA_965367755.1 uncultured Rhodothermales bacterium | reverse complement strand
GAACGGACTATAGTATGGGTACACTGTCATTCCCACCAGCCCCCTGGCCTGTCATTCCCACGAAGGTGGGAAACCATCATCGGTAGCTGGCGATCGAAATGAAAACGTTGCATCGACTGCCCGTGATAGAACTCCGCCTGTGCGGGGGACGGACTATCTAACTACCATCGTCCATGGACTTGAAGTGCGCCAGCAACTCAGCCTTATTTGCGCGGGCGATTGCTCTGCCCTGTATCGGAAATGAGTCAATTGAGCGAGCGTACTTGCGAAGTTCTTTAACAGTCAGGGCCTCTCGCTCGGCGGCTGAAAGGGATTTAGGGGGTATCGACGAGACTGCCTTCGGTGCCGGTGATTCATCAATCTCCAGGAAGAACTCGACCTCATCGGCAGGCCTGGCTATGACGTGAGCAGAAACCAGTTCGCCAACTCGCTGTGCCGCTGCTGCTCCTGCATCGATGGCAGACTTCACGGCCGCGACTTCCCCACGAATGTGTATCGTAATGAGGGCAGCTACCGTCTGCTCGATGCTCTGCAACTCAACGTCTGAAGTTTTCAGCATGGCATCAGCCGCCTCGATGGCAGCTATCAAACCACGAGTCTCCAGGAGACCGAGCGCTGTATCAGGAAATCTTGGCATATGTTTTTTCGAATCGTCGGAAAAGCACCGACGAATTCGCCACCTGGCTATCGGTTATTTTCCGAGCGCTGGCAGGATAGCCTCGACGTCGCTGTGTGGTCTTGGAATGACGTGGACAGAAACAAGCTCGCCGACTCGCTCAGCCGCCGCTGCTCCGGCATCCGTTGCTGCCTTTACGGCACCAACATCACCCCGAACCATGACGGTCACATATCCGCCACCGATTTTTTCTTTCCCAACGAGACGAACGCGTGCTGCTTTGACCATGGCGTCAGCTGCCTCTATGGCGCCTACGAGGCCGCGCGTTTCAATCATACCTAAAGCGATTCCGTAATCTTCAGCCATTTATTGCAACAGTTTTGGGGATAGTCAGAAATATTTGGTCCTGATGGCGGCATTTTACGCCAGCGTATCCGAATATAGACGCATATGCGGCGCTTTGTCAACCGCGCGAACCGTCGGAGCACGCTACCACAGAATCTTCAATTTCAGCGCTGCTATCGAATGGGCATTTTTCCACCTCTGAATCGTTTGCTCAACTCGATAAGCTTCCGGGAGCATGCTACATCTGGTACGATTTATTGTGCACAACCCTTTCTTACGTAACTCGCACTCAATACAATGTCGGCACTGATGAGAAAACGAGCGCCTGCACCGTTTCCAAGCCCTATCCTTGAATCAGGCTGACAATCGATGCGGATGCCGTTCCATGGTCCTCTATGTGGCGTTCACCTTCAGGGAGTACAGATATTGCCTTCAGGATGCGGTCCGGATCTGCACCCACCAGCTGATTCCAGTTGCCCTTCAGCGTCTCGATCCATTCGGTCTCATTCCGCAAGGTTATGCACCGGGTACCGAGCCAGTATGCCTCCTTCTGGAGCCCGCCGGAATCGGTTAACACTGCTTCAGCATCTTTAACCAGTTTGACCATCTGCATATAGCTGACCGGATTGATCCTCTTGATGTTCGCCGGTAACTGAACATCTGCCAGCCTCGCCGAGGTTCTCGGGTGAACCGGAAACACGACCGGGCGATCGAGTTCGCCTATTGCCTTGATTATCGCTTTCAGCTTTGCTGGGTCATCTACGTTTGAAGCCCGGTGTATTGTCGCCAGATAATATCCATCAGCAGTCACTTCGTCATCCAGCTCCGCCTCTGCAACGGAACTGGATTCTGCAGCAAACCTGACCGCCTCAAGCATCACGTCGCCCACCAGATGAACGCCATCTACAATACCTTCTTTCGCAAGATTAGTGACGGCCGTCTGTGTTGGACAAAAAAGCAATTCCGAAAGGCGGTCGGTTACAATGCGGTTAAGTTCCTCAGGCATATTCCGATTGAACGACCGCAGGCCAGCTTCAACATGAAATACCGGCAGATGCAGCTTGGTAGATGCGACAACTGCTGCCAACGTACTGTTCGTGTCTCCATAAACTATGACGCCGCGGATACTGCCAGCATTCTCAAGAAAAGAAGCGATGCCTCTCAGCATCTCCGCTGTCTGGACCGCATGAGATCCGGAACCAACACCAAGGTTTACGGTCGGCTCAGGAATACCCAACTCATCAAAAAACGCTGAGCTCATAGCGGTGTCGTAATGCTGGCCCGTGTGGATCATGCGCTCAGCAATTCCCGCATCTTTCAACGCCCGTGAGACCACAGAAGCCTTCACGAATTGTGGCCGCGCTCCTACGATTGAACATACTATCATCTATTTTCCACCAACCTACTGAGGACGCCCGACAACCGCTCCGTCAACGCTATCCTGCTGAACTCTTTCACGGATTCGGGTGAGGCTCCTCTTCCAGGCTTCCCGCTGCGCCAGGCATGATAGTGCTCGGTGACGAACGCTCGCATGCCTGCTTGATCCAAATACTCGAACATACGACCTGCACCGGTCCGGGCCAGTATTTTCGATGCCTCTCCATCAACCGGGCCAATGCCCATTATCGGCAGGCCGGAAGCCAGGTACTCATAGAGCTTCGCCGGAACCAGGTACCTGTTGTCCGCGCCTTTGTACACGCAAAAGAATAGCAACGAGCTGTCGAGCATGTTCCGTATTGCCATCGCGTGCGAAACATACCCGTGACTAGAAACCGAAACCCCGGTTGATCTCACCGCTTCCACGACCCTTTCTTCAGCTCTTCCCGTAATAGATACCCGAAGTTGCGGCATTTCCTCGGCGCCCTCCTTTAAAGCGGCCCATAGTCGCTCGGGATTGCTCGTCTCATCGAGACCGCCGACGTAGCCAAGAACAAATTTATCCGTTCGGGCATCGGCAACATCTGGAAAGTCCTCTGGATCAAAGCCATTGGGAATATATTCCACGCGTCGGCCAGCGAGTTGCTCGAAATCGTGTTGATCCTTCTTTGAGACGGCCACAACGCTATCGGCTTTTTTCAGAACAGACAGTTCCAGGCGTTTTTCAAATCTATCGGCAAGTCGACTCACCGGCATTTCGCTCCGGTAAAAAATTCCCGTCCAAGGATCTCGAAAGTCGGCAAGCCAGGGTATATCGAGTTTGGCAGCTAGACGCTTACCTGTCAGATGTGCAGAGTGCGGGGGTCCCGTCGTTATAATTACATCGTAGGGCCGCACCTGATGCTCGCGCATCGCCGCGCGAACGGCATACGGATACCAGCCAACTCTGGCGTCCGGAATGAAGACGTTAGCCCGAATCCATCGTGACAAATAATCTTTTACTCCAGGCTCCTCCGTATCTGACATGTGGAGGACGATGGAATCTTCTTTCTTCTTGCCCTGAAGTTTCCCGTAAAGATTATACGGATCCCATGCTCGACTGCGAACTACATTTATCTTTTCCGGAATCTCATGGACCATCCTGGAATCCACATCCGGAAAGGCGGCATATTTCGGATCGACTGTGAGGACAGTTACATCCCAACCGAACGCAGGGAGATACTTGGCGAACTTGACAGGTCGCTGGACGCCGGACCCTCCGGATGGTGGGAAGTAATAAGTGATTAGCAGTACGCGCATAAAATGCCTTCCGGTGCGTTACTCTGCCGACGGAAGTTCTGCCATATCTTCGCGCCGGCGACTCCATGAACGCCAGCCAACGAAGGCCAGAAAGAGATAAACAAAACCGGTAGATGTGGCCGTAATAGCAATGCCTAACTTGTGCCGTGCGGGTTCGAACTCAAGGACGACTTCGTGTGTACCTTCAGGTACTACCACTCCGCGCTGAATATAATTCGTCCGGACAATGGGCGTTTCGTCGCCGTCGATATACGCTTTCCACCCTGCAGGATAATAGACTTCTGCAATCGTCATTAACCGCGTAGCATCGGTCGTCGCATTGAAAACGATCCTTCGCGGCCCGTAGGATTGCAGCGCGACATCAGCCACAGTCGACGAATCCATTTGTACAACCTCGAGGTCAAGCTCGGTATCCACTAATGCTTCGTACCAGATGTTCGTGGAGCCGTTCTTGAGCAACTCAAGTGTTTCGGCGGGATCCTCAACGTAGCGCGTCGCCGAAACAAAATATGCCCGTGGCACGAAGTAGTCTCGCTCCTGAACCATGAAACCGGTCTGCTCATCGGTAAAGGATGTAACAAATCCCGGGACTTCAGCCCGTGCGACAACATAGCGGACGTTCATCAAATCGAGCGCGAGATTTCGAGGTACTCCCCGATCATCTACAAGCAGCTCTTCGAGGTAATCCTGATAGATCTGCAACTTGGCTGCATGGTAACCGCTCAGGCTCTCATAATAGAACGACGGCCTCGCGGTAGTCGTCGGATCTCCCTCGAGAGACAGCACCCTGAAGTTGCCGGGACCACCCGCTTCGTCTATGCGATCAAGGATGTACTGATCAAATGCAAATTTCGGAATACGATCCTCTACCGCACGTGCCTCCGTCAGATTCTCCTCGCTTAGGTATCGCCTCGCCACAGTCGTCAAGTCTATCACAATGACGACGACAGTTACTATCATCAGCACAGTGCCAGACAATTTCCCTCGGTAAAAAAGCAGTGCCAGGAGTCCGATCAAAACTATGACGAGAAGCGAACGGACAGCATCTTTCGTAAATGCTTCTCGTCTTGTCTGTTTGACCTCCGACATGTACTGGTCCGCTGTAGAGCCAACCCGCGGGTCGTCCGCCGGTACATTGTTCTGTACCGATATCTGTTGCTCGACCAGTCTTCTCTCGTTCGCCTTCTCGAAAGATAATATGCTTCCTTTCCCAACAAGCAGGATTATCAGCAATAGTGCGACGCCTGCGAATGCAAAGATTGGTTTGGGGATAGATGCATGCGTCTGCTGCCGTGTTGCAAGGTAGTCCAATCCAGTTGCACCCAATAGTGCAGCAACGAAGACCGCACTGATCAACCAGGTTTCGGGAACACGGAATGCACTGAACAATGGGAAAAAGTCGAACATGAAGTGGTTTATGAACGCAAGGTTTTCGCCGACGGCAAAAACGAGCATCGCGAGCAGAGAAACTCCCAGGGCCGTCACGGTGCGTGAGCGTACAAATACGAGAGCGATGATAGCCAAAACGACGGTGGCCGCTCCCATGTAGTGTGGGCCTCCGGTGAAAATCTTCGGTCCCCAGTATGCCTTCGCCCCACCGAACGCATCTGCAATCAGCAGTGTAAGCAATTCAAGTTTGCCCTGACTCCACGACATGGCATACGTCCAATCCAACCCGGCGGCCCCCGTACCGCTTAATTCACCTGTACCCCGCATGGTCAGCGCTTTGTATTCGAGCGCAGGCAAATACGGTTGAGCAACCATGAGCAGACTGACAATCGCACCAGCACCAAGCCAGAGTGTCGCACTGATGAACTTCTTTGTGTCTCCGGCTCGCATGCTGCTGACCCCTTCAACAATCCACCAGACGAGGCCGAGCATGCTGAAGTAGTATGCAATTTGAACATGGTCGCCTCGCAGGACGGCGGCTGTTGCCACACTGAAGAGGAGCGCTCCTACAGGTCCAGGCTTCCGCAACGTGTAGATGAATGCCGCAATCATCCACGGTGCGAAGCAGAGTGTGATAAACTTTGTGTTGTGACCTGCCGCGAGAATCACGGGTATATAAGTAGTAAACCCGTATGCGACAGAGCCGAAGAGCGAAGCGAGTTCGTTGCGTGTCAGAAGGAAGCCGCACAGGTAGGTGCCGACAAGCAGGAATATAAAATGCGACGATGGCCAGATGATTTTGCGCAGAACCCGCGCGATGGAGTCGACCTGCGGTACAGCATTTTCATACGAGATGTAGTACCCGGGCATGCCACCGAAAACGTTGGTATCCCAGAGCGGCTCTTCCCCTGTTTCGTTGCGGTATTCGATCATCGACTGGGCCTGGGCGCGCCAACTTACCGTATCGCCACCGATGAGAGATTTTCCCGAGAAATGTACGGGCGCAAAAAAGAGAAATGACAGAACAATCATGGAGAGCACCATCGCTCCATGTCGCTGAGTCGGCGTCAGTCGATCCCAAAAACTCGCACGTACTTCGGCCGACTTTTTCCCTTTTGTCGGCGCCTTGCCTTTGTCAGATTTTTTCTTTGCCATCAGGTTTGTTTTGCTGTCGAATCACTTTTGGTACACGAAAATACGCGTCGTCTGCATCAGCAGACTGTCGGAGCGCATCATGTCGATCCAGCGTCTGCCCGATGTTATCTTCCCGTAGAGTGTGTGGGGCGCCGGGGAGAGACACAGAATCTGGATCGAAATCCGGTGGAATCTCTACCTGTTCCAATTTATCCATGTAGTCGAGGATGCCGCTGAGCTCGACAACAAGATTGCTTTCCTCTTCTGGAGAAAACTTCAATCTCGCCAGCTTAGCTATTCTCCTGACTTCATCTACGCTAATCTTCACGTGTGCGGTCTATTTATGTTGGCTGACATTTATTCACGTCATCGCGAGGGCGATTTATTTATGGATGCTTGGCGCAACGTTCCCCCGATGACCGGTTGAGGCTCAGAATTTTGCTTAATTAATGACATAATTCTGTTATGTGCCTCCCTTGAAAGTTCGTCAACGTCGCTTCGTTCCGTCCCGGTTGGTTTGATTGGGTCTCCAATTACGACGCGCACGGTGCCGGGACGTGACAGGTAATTTCTTTCGTCAAACAGGGTATGCGCGTTGAGGATAGCTACGGGAACGACGGAAATTCCGGCTTCGGCTGCCAGCGTGAATGCACTTCTTTTAAAGGGCACCATCTGAGAACTCCACGTCCGACGGCCTTCCGGAAAGACCAGAACTGAACTTCCTGCAGCAATACGCTGAGCTGCCAGTATCATGCTTTCTCTCGAGCGACGAGCATCAGCAGTGTCGACAAACACTGACGGCGATAACCGCAATGCCCACCCCAGGAATGGCATTTTTTCGAGCGAAGCCTTGGCGACGAAACCGAATGGCACGGGAATACTCACCAGCATAGCTGGAATATCAATTGAATTCTGGTGATTGGCCACAAAAACATATTTGCGCACCGGATCTATCGAACCCCTTAGCTCGGTCCGCACCCTTATTCCGGCCATACCCAGAGTCCAGCCGCCCCACCAACCTCCCCAGCGGTGGAATTGTGCGGGCGTCCGAGAGAATATTGACGCAGCTGCGAACCCCGTCGAGCATATTGCGGTCGTGATTGCTGTCCACAGAGAACACCATATAAAGTGCGCACGGTACATTATTTTTGCGGGGTACTTCATCGGTTAGTGCATGGAAATTCTAATGCCTTGGCACCATTCATGTAACTCAGTACCTTTACTGACCCTCAACGAACTGTCTGACGATGCGCCGATACACTCAAAGTTTACTTTTCTCATTGCTCATTGTAGCGATTTCGATCGGTTCTTCCAGCGCGCAGGACTACTCTGTCGGACTCAAAGTCGGAGTGTCGAGTACGACTTTCTCCGGCACGTCAGACACTCCATTGTCGTGGAGAAGCGCCCTTGCCGGGGGTTTCGTATTTGGAGCCTCGTTTGGTGATTTCGTAAAGATACAGCCAGAAATGATTTATACCGTGAAAGGGGCCACGGCCGAGAACGTCACTATCCTTGGTGAGCCCACCAACCTGGATGCCATCTTTTCGATCGCATATATCGACCTGCCCCTCTTGCTCCATCTATATCCTGTCCAACGGCGAAACATCTACCCGAAGATTTTTGCGGGCCCGATGTACTCGTATCAGCTTGAAGCATCTGTCGAGACCATCGAACCAGGAGGCAACTCACAAACTGAATCCGACGAAAGTGTCGATGGCTCCGATTACGGATTTGTTGTTGGTGCTGGAATCGACTTCGACTACCGCGGTGAGCGGGTAACCTTCGACGCGCGATATCTCTTCGGTCAATCTAACATCCGAAGCTCTCGCCCTGATGCACCGTTGCACAATCGGGGTCTTCTATTCCTGCTCGGAGTAGCGTTTTAAGATTCGCTTCTGTGGCCGAGAGAGATTAACTGATTGCTCGATTACCAGATTCAGGTGTTCGTCAACCAGCTTAGTCAGTCTGGATGCTTCAACAGTGGCTGCTCCAATAGCAGCACGCCTCTCCCTCCCTTCAAATTTGATCGTATCTATTGCGCGCGGACCGGACCTGCTCAGGTCCGCACCTTTCGCAATAAACCCGGCCCGTCGAAAATTTTGCGGCACCTCTACGTCAAATGTCGTCGTAGGGATTCCATACGCATCGGCAAGAATCCCAACTTGTCGCCCCGTTTCTTTTGATTCGCCTACAATCAATATCTCCCGTATGCTCTCTCTGCTCCAAAGCGAATTGGATAGAAAAGCTCTCACACCGTCAAGTTCAGTCGCCGAGCCTCCTACAAAAGCAAACATTATCGACGGGGTCGGGTCCGCTTCGTAGCGCAGATGTTCCGACCACTTTTTTGCAAGTTCAATGAGTGCCGCCGATCCGATCCCGAGGTCCTCAAAACTGAATGTTCCTGTTCTGACGTAGGGGCCTCCCCGGTTAAAGAGAGTAAGGAGAACGACCAATTCCTGATTGGTACCTGGCGACCTGCCAGGGATCAGCGCTACCAGGTTGCTCTCGCGAATATCCTCTGCGTACGCGGAACGGGTGGTAACTGTCACCGGGGTAGGGAAAGTAAAACTCCTGCCGGGACTCCCATCCAGGATTGATACAACTCCGGTAGACGATAGCGACAACAGGTGTCCGAACGCAGCCTCCGTCATTTGTATGACGCTCATTTCGGGAACAGATATTCTTGCTTCCCCTGGAGTTAGCGGCCCTATAACGAAAACAGCCTTGTAACCCATTCGATGAAGTCGTATGAGAAACGAGTCCGTAGCGATAGCTGACCGGACGGCAACTGCGAATGAAGGCTCGGAGGCCTCGTCGCGAGGGAATCCACCTATGAACGATTCAAAAACACCTGTCTGTGTGCCCGTCCTTGAATCCACAACAAAGTCGATTCCGCGAACGAGATTAATCGAATCTCTTCGAGCGACACTGAGCGATAGCTCTTGCGGAGTATTTCTATTGGTGATATAGGTTGCATCATATCCGCTTCGTAAGCCTGGATGAAGGCCCATCGCCCTTACTTGAGAAACGACGTAGTTGGTAGCGGTGGCATACCCGACAGTGCCTGACCTCCGGCCAGATCCCGGGCCGGGATTCAAATTATTCAGATGGACAACAAAGCTGGCAGGATCATAGCGCTCGTCGACCGGTGCTTCCTCAACAACTTGCACAGCAGATTTGCAACCGATGATGAACATTGCCAGAAAGGCAAAAGTGATATATCGTTGGTGGATCATACACGCAAAATAGTTAACTACCTCGTGACATGTCGTCTTGCGACGGGTGTATTGCATCGGATTTCGGAATTTGTCCGACACAAAAAAAGCGATGCCTTTACGGGGCACCGCTTTTTCCTGTAGCTATTGCGACTGAGGTTAGTTTGAGCCTTCCTCGTTGTATTTACGTGGAGGAGTCCTGTCGTCTGTGACTTCGGGATTGAACCTCCTCATGTTGTTCTCGATCTCCTGTCGACTGCGCTCGAGCAGTTGATTCTGCATCGGGCTATTGGCACGAGTCGGAATGTCGTTGATGATTTTCGCCTGAAGGACTATCAGCAATTCTTTCTGCGTGACGCCAGTTTGCGAACGGCCAAATATGTATCGAAGACCAAAGAACCATCCGGGAAGATCTTTAAGTACTGGAATCCCTGATCGACTGACCGTTTCCTCTGTCGAATACAGACCACCAATGATAGTCTGCTCTCCATTAAGCAAGAGGATCTGAGTCGTCGCTGTATTTCGATTGATAATCGGTCCACTCGTTGACGGAGTGCTGCCAGACTTCTCGACTTCGACGTCCAGATGAACAAATTCAATTTCCGGACTGTCATCGTCGGGTCTTTGCGTAATCAACGTGGGAGTAACATCAACGATGATACCGGTTGAAAAGAATTGTGTTACGGTGTTGCCCGCAAAGTCACGAACCTGAACTGGAACATCTGAACCGGACTGGAAGCGACCCTTCTGACCACTCTGAACGGCAACCTGCGGGTTAGCGATGGTTTCCCCTACGCCTTCGTTTTCGAGAAGACGGAAAAACTGTGTCAACTGCGAGAAGTCAATGCGGTCGGGTGCAAGGACGATGTCGTCGATGCTATCGAACAAGTCATCTGTTCGCAGGAAGAAGCGAGCAACAGTCTGGTCGTTACCCGTACCGCCTGTCCCTCCCGTTGTATTTCCCCCGGAGCCACCCGTCTGCTGGTTGGCTCGGTCGCCGAAGAACGTATTCCAGTTTATACCCGTGTCGCGAGCTCGACTATGATTCAGTTCGAAAAGGATAGCATTGATCTGGATTTCTCGCGTATCGATCGTGGCAGGAGCTGTGGACTCCTTTCCTGTCACAGGAGCGCCCGTATTGGCAGCTGCTGTTGGATCGAGCTGTGAGATCTCACTGATGATAAAAAACTGATCGGTTTCCTGATACCATAGTCCATTGAATTGCAGGACGAGTTCAAAGGCATCGAGGAAATGGAGGCCCGCAATGGAGACGCCGATTGCATTCGTCCGGGATTCCGGATCAACGATCTGCTTTCCAGTTACCCGAAGAAAGATCGGGTCAACAAATTCAACGAAGCGGTTGAATGGCGTTGAAGGAAGGAAAGAGACCAGTTGGTCAGGAGGGATAAATGCTCGCACCTGTCGCTGGTTTGGAACGTCTTGAGCGGACGCGTACGGCGCAAACGCCGCGCACGCAGCGAACAGGACGCATCCAAAAAGTATCACTGATGGACGTATGGTGGTGAATCGTACTTTCATGGTTTGCACTCCAGAGCGCTTTGTGTTTTAGTTTGACTCTACTGGGGCCAGACGTACCGGACCGATGGCCTGGCGATACGTGTCACCTGTCTCCATTATGAGTTCTACTTCATCGATGATGCCACCTCGGTTCAGCCGTGCTACGACTTTGCCCTCGTTAGCATCGATTCGTGTAATTTCGCCGAGGTAAACCTGATCCCCGACTTTTACCTGGTGGTATTGTTCGCCTTCTTTTACGACAGCTTCTCTGCCAACGATAGAGACTAGCGTTGCCTCGTCCATATTGATTCTCTCATACGTATTTGGTGGTACGTCTTCGAGAATAAGTGGATAGAACGGGTTGACCTCAGGTCTGCTCTTCGGCAGAACTCCGGAGGGTACTGGTGGCAGATCTACGTTGGCTGCACTGGTCGGTAGAACTTCATCCTCTGACAGTGGATCACCAATCGGCGCACTAAGGCCTGTCGAACCACCGTAATACGAATCCAACTTGAAGTTGAAGGAAACCATTACCTGGCTCTTGTTATTTCCAGTCTCTTCGTCCTGAGTTATCAGGTCAATTTGATCGAGCTGGACGTCGCGAATTCTGTAGAAGTCTCGATGGTTTTCAACTTCCCAGATAAACTGATACAGACTCGTATAGAAACCTCGACCGGAGATCTTCAACGTGTAGTATTTAAAATCCGGAGTCGAGTTATTGCTTTCAACCACGATATCGAAGTTCTTGAAACCGGAGAGCGACCTTTGATTAACAAAGTTGACAACATCTGCCGAAGTGAGCTTGGCAGGTATGACTTTATACCGCGCTTTCCATTTCTGCACAGCTTCACGTGCTGTTTCTGAAGATGAGTTTTCTTCAGCCAGCAACGCAGACACTTCGGCTTCTTTGAGCCGTGCAATCTTCTCAGCCTGCTCGAGTTTCTCAATCTCCTTCGGTTGTTTAACGAACGTCATGTAGACGCCACCGCCAGTAACAAGCACTGCCAGGAGAGCAAGAATAATTACGTTGTAAGCAATGTTCGACATATTGTTATACCGTTACTACAGTAATCGGTCAAATTCAATTTGACGTCTGTTCGTTTTGAGTTCTGTCGTTAAGCGACTCCAGGTACGCGACTCTCTCGCGTAGATATCGTGCTGCTTCCGGGAGTTCTTCGCGCAACGGCATCGTCATTGTAAAACTGTAAACTGGCCATTCTCGAATTTCCGAGAACGTCAGTGTTTGTATTTCACCGCCCAGCTCATTGGCAAGGGCGACAATTCGATCACGTGCTATAGCGTTTCCGGTAAGCAAAATTGAGCCGGGCTGTGGTCGCCAGTTATCAATCCATATTCCCTTCACTGTAGCGGCATCCGTAGATGATTTCTCCATGGCACGACTCCATTTGTCGCTGCCTACCAGTAGGGAATCAAGTACCCGAAGTGCACGATAGTAGCTCGCACTGACCGCGTTAATGCTGTCTACCCGAGACTGCAAGACATTCGGATCCAGGTTCGCATACTCTGCTGGATACTGTTGAATCTTGTAGCGCATCTCGGATACTTCACTTTCAATTGCAAAGTATCTGGCGATCCAGAAGAGAACGCTCGCAAAGATGAATCCGTAAAGTGCAAACACGTGCCAGGAAACCGGGATGCGTACCTGCTTTCGAAGTAGTCGCTTGGGCAGCAGGTTTATATCTTCAAAAGAACCCTGATACAGTTCGTCTGCCACGAGACGAAGTGCAGTTCCGGTTGCTAGCACATATGCACTCGGTCGTGCGTGCTCGCCCGGATCTTCCTCCATTGCCGGGATGTATTCGCGGAGCGACTCAACCCGAGTGTCGGAGAAAAACATTTTGAAGCTGTCGAGGATCGCGTCCTCGCGGTCATCTGAAAGCAACAGGAGGTGTTGAACATCGCCGATGCCATACTCATCCTGCAAGAGGAGTACTCGAGAACAGATGGTCTCCGGAGCATCGTACGTGGTTATCGAACGAAGATTTTCATAGTGCAGCAACTTGTGGTCTTCAAGGAAGAGCACGATGGTGTCTTCCATGCCTGCGCGAACGACAAGTGTTTTTCGGCTGCTGTTAGGAAGTAGTGGAGCAAAGTCTGCATCGTCACCATCTTCAGATGCTGCCTCATCTCCAAACGTCTCATCGGAAGTGACGAGATAGTAGGCTGCGCGTGCGAGACCAAGATAGATAGATATCTCATTGTCTAGCAGACGAACAGCAGGAATGCGAGCTTTTCGGCTACGCAACGCTTTTAGTGTCTGCTCAACGGGTCCGCCTGTCTTGGAAGTAATTCCCAGGAAGCGCTCGAGTCCATCGGCGCCAGGTGACATCGGAAGGAAAGCAGAGTTTTCTTCAGTAGCCTTAACCTCCGTTTGTGCAGTCAGCAACCCGTACTGTACATTTTTTCCGGACTTCTTCTGCTTTTTCCCGTCTCCGTCAACACTGCCGGCTGCCGGCACGTTGATTTCGGCAGCGTATACCGCGGTACCATCTTCACAAAAGACGACTTGCGGGTCCGGATGACCAATGTCACGACATTCTGCAAGAATGTCTTCGAGTTCCAGCTCGAAAGAGGTAATCGCTGCTGCGTCGGTCTTTACTGAATCGACGCCCCCTCCTTCTGACCCAAATTCTGAAGCCAGAAATAGCTCGGACGACGACGCATTGGCACCACCAAATTTGATGGTGAAATCACTCATGCCGGATTCGTCCTGAAATTCAGTACCAGTTCCTGGAGGTGCTAATGAATCCGTGCTTACAGAAGACGACGCATGTTTTGAAAAGCGGCGGATAATCTCCGGCCCCTTGGTACCATCCTGAAGAAGGACAGCGTGCAGGGAACGCCCGGACATCATTACACCGAGGACAACATCTTTCGGTCCGATTGTTTTCATATTGGGGAGCCCGATCTTGCTTTTTGTTGAGTTATCCTAATAGTTGACGAAGGCGTCGTTTGACGTTGGCATAATCCATAGCCGTTTCGACCGATATCTGGCCATCTTTAACGAGACGGGCCAGATCCTGCTCTAGCGTTATTTGACCTTCTGCCCAACCTTCCCACATCATCTGATAGATTTCAGATGTGTTGTTATTCTTGATAGCCGCTCTTGCCGACGACGTCATCCATAGGACTTCCTTCGTTAGCACGCGGCCGCCGCCTATCTTCGGCGGGAGTTTCTGCGACACTACACACTTTAATACCTCGGCGAGTCGATTACGGACACGCTCCTGTTCGTCAGATGGATATTCCGCGATCATACGGTCAATGCTTTCAACAGCCGACGACGTATGCAACGTGGAAAAAACTTTGTGACCAGAGTCAGTTACTTCCAATGCAGCTGAGATCGTTTCAGGATCACGAAGCTCCCCGATGACAATGATGTCAGGGTCCTGACGCAATGCCTGAACAATACCGTCTTTAAATGTCGGAACGTCCTTCCCTACTTCACGGTGTCTGACAATGCATCGCTTCGAAGCGTGCATATATTCAATTGGTTGCGCAATGATTACCGCATGACCATGTACGTCTTTGTTATTCTCATCGATGATCGAGTCGAGGGTCGTACTCTTACCAGAACCTGTCACACCGGTGACCAGGGTGAGCCCATCCCGTTCGTGACGGAAGAGCAGTCCCTTTTCGATTAGAGGATGAAAGTGAAGAGATTTGAGTGGACGTACTTCGTCGCCAATGAGCCGCATGTTCAATGCGATCTGGTCGAAGTCGAAATATATTGTGCAACGTAGTCGACGGTTGCGACCATCAGCACCTTCAATTGGAAGAGTGTAGGACAGGTCGAGCGCGCGACGGGAAAAGAGCAGATCGTATTGCGTTGAGCTGATCAGATTAAGGATCAGGATATTGGTTTCATCAACGGAGTAATTCCCCATTGACTCATCCGGTTTTTTATCGCCATCGCATCGATACCAAATTTTGTTGTTCGCAGATTTGCCACCGAAGTCAATATCACTCGCGCTTATCTCGACCATTCTGCGAAGGAACAGTTCGACATGAATGCGGAGGGCGGTACGTTGTTTGTCGGTGAGGCTGCTGAGTTGTTCAAGGGTGTAGCGTATCCGATCGTCACCATACAATGAGTATGGGATATCGCCGGACAGTTCCTTACACACTTTAGGAAGCGGAGGTACCTGGAACTTCATCGATGGAAGCTTCGGCATGGAGGCCGAGTCCAGAGACGGCGGAGCCGTCGGGGCACGATTAGCGGAAGCCGGTTTTGCACCTGGTTTCCGGTTGGCTGCAGCCTGGCGAGCCAGTATTTCCTTGATCGATGAGTTCATTTAAGTGATGTCGTAGCTCAATTTGTCTAGTAACAGTCCCTTATGTGCCGTAAAAACAGGCTTGAGAAAGGCGTCTCAACCCAGTTTTCGTATCGGCCACTTAGGGGGTGCCTTAAGGTGCTCAGGGGGCGAG
>CBDUKH010000083.1:0-15801 GCA_965367755.1 uncultured Rhodothermales bacterium | reverse complement strand
ACTATCGACCAGAGCGAAACAGGATCGTACAATCCCAATGTTCGTTCTCTCGTGGCGTATAACACTGACTCTGAACTCATCCCAACGCTTCGCTACAACGGAATCCTGCTCGCCCAGTCGACTCCAACTGGCGGTGTCATTTCCGGGTCGTCATCCGTCATGAAACTTGATGGCTGGAACTGGGAAGATGCCGTGTATGCAGCTGACGATGCCATTCACGTGAATTGGCCACAGCAAAAACTTGGGGCACGTTGGTGGCTGGGGGAAACAGAGCCGAGAGACAACGAGACTTACAAGCCTACCATTGACGAGTTGAATCAGCTTTTTACACAGGCACTCGCATACGGTAAAGTCGAGGCTCACGTGGACACCAACCTCAAGCTCGAAGCTCTTCAAGGTCTTTTCGATGGGTCGCAAGCACTCCACATACACACCAATGATGCCTTCAGCATAATCGAGGGTGTTGCATTTGCCAAAGATCATGGCATTTCACGGGTAGTGATTGTCGGTGGTGATGAAGCGCATCTCGTAGCAGGGCTTCTCAGTGATAATAATATTCCGGTAGTCCTGGCAAACGTTCACCGTCGGCCGTCGCAGGATCATGAGGACACGGTGCATCCATACAGGCTTCCCAAGGAGTTGACCGATGCTGGCATCAAAGTAGTGCTGGGCTACGACGGCACGATGAACTCGCGCAACCTGCCATTCTTCGTCGGCACCAGCATTGCCTACGGGATGGAACCTGAGGAAGCGCTGAAGATGGTGACATCCAACACTGCAGATATTCTTGGTATCGCCGATCGCACCGGAACACTTGCTGTCGGCAAGGACGCTAACGTATTTATCTCACGCGGCGATGCCTTTGACATGAGATCGAATGATGTCGTGCACGCCTATATTATGGGTAGTGAAATACAACCTGAGGCACGTCAGCAGTGGCTGTATGAGAAGTACTCTCGCAAATATGGGCAGATGGAGTAGGTTTGCCTCGGCCCTTCGGGCCTCGGAGTCATTGGTCATTGGTCACTAGTCATTGGTTATTGGTCATTAGTCATTGGTTATTGGTCATCCGGTTTTGCACTCTCAACGTCACTCCGCACACCTCTCGTCATTCCCGTGAAGACGGGAATCCATCACTGGCGGAGGCGTTCGAATTGGAAACACACGTGCGACAGCCTCGGCCCTTCGGGCCTCGGAGTCATTGGTCAATAGTCATAGGTCAATAGTCACTGGTCATTGGTCGCTGGTCATTAGTCATTGGTTATCGGTCATTGGTCATTAGTCATCGGTTATCGGCCCTTCGGGCCTCGGAGTCATTGGTCATAAGTCATCAGGCATTGGTCATTGGTCATTGGTCATTGGTCAGCCACACCCCCCAATCGTCATTCCCATGAAGATGGGAATCCATCACGGGCGAGGGCGTTCGATGTGGAAACAATTGCGAAGGCCTCGGCCCTTCGGGCCTCGGAGTCATCGGTCAGCAACCAGCGGATGCCTGTACTCCCTCCGCTCCTTAAACGACTAGATCACCGATCTGCAGGGCATTCAATGCCGCCCCTTTCAACAATTGATCGCCTGCAACAAAAAAGGTAAAACCGTTATAAAGCGCATTGCCGGAGGCGTCGACGCCTACTGCATCCAGACTGCTATCGTGCCGGATTCTGCCTACCAGCACATCGCTCAATCCTGTGGCCTCGAGAGCTGTCGGAAATTCGTTTCCCTCACGGTCATCGACCACTCGGACTCCCGGTGATCGGGACAGAATATCCTTCACGTCACTGACGGTCGCGGGCGTCTCCACTTCTATCAACACCGATTCGCAGTGCGATCGCATTACCGGTACTCGGACACAGGTTGCCGCCACGCGTACCGGGCGATCCAAAATCTTCTCTGTCTCCTGGGCCATCTTTATCTCCTCGCCATTATACCCGGATGCTGCATCAATCGAGGAGTCGTGACTAAAGATGTTGAATCCCGCTGGTTGCTTGAATACAACCGGCTCGAAAACACTACCGTCAAGAGATGATCGGACAGACTCTGTCAATTCTGTCATAGCTGCCTTCCCGGCTCCAGAGACGGACTGGTATGTTGAAACGATTATCCTCTTCACGCGGAGCGCCCTGTCTATCGGCCCCACTGCCATCAGCATTATAATTGTTGAACAATTTGGATTTGCAATAACGGACCTAGGACCTCCTTGTATAAGAATATCTCCATTGATCTCCGGGACAACAAGTGGGACATCCTCGGACATTCGCAACGCAGATGAATTGTCGACAACCGTACATCCAGCCGATGCGATGCGATCCACCCAGATCATCGATACGTCACTGGGCGTACACAAGAACGCAACATCAAACAATGAAAAATCGACATCGTCGATCGCCACTTGTCTCCGCCAATTATCTCCAATTAATATCTCGCGCCCATCTCTACCAGCGTACAACACATTGTCCACACGTCTTTCTTCGAGCAGTCCGGCCAGCACTCCACCCACGGCACCCGTGGCTCCTACCAGTATGACTCTGCTGCTCGAATCGATCACAAGGCGACCTCTGTGAAAGCATTGGTCGGACAACAAAGACTTTCATTGAGTGCGGAATCAAGATCGGCGATCAGGTCCTCGACTGCTTCAATGCCGATAGACAACCGCACTAAACAGTCGTCAACAACGCCAGTCGAACAGCTCAATGTCTTGACACAAGCATGCGACATAACGGAAGGTGCGCTGATGGAAGACGATACACCTCCGAAGCTAACGCTTGTCCGAAACAGTTTCGTAGATTTCAGGATCGATTCCACAGTATCGATATTGTTGAGGCGAATACTAAACACGGGACAAGGTTCGCCCGGTCGATCAGAAAGGCCCGGCCAGTAGATTTCCAACACATCATCCCGTTGCAGAAGATGGTCTACTACTTCCTTCGTATTCCTGATCTGCTGATTTAGCCGGACACTTAGAGTTTTAAGCCCCCGCAACAGGAGCCAACATTCGAAAGGACCAGCAGCAACACCTTGGGCATTCTGGTTGTAATACAGTTCATCGCCAAGGCTGGCATCCGCAACAGAAACAACCCCTGCCGTCAGGTCACTGTGCCCCCCAAGAAACTTGGTCGCGGACTGGATTGCGATGTCGGCGCCATCGGCAAGCGGACGCGATGCCAGCGGTGACATCATCGAATAATCTACCGCCAACAGAGCGCCAGCCTTGTTACAAATCTTTGCTACTTCGGCAACATCTGTCCATACCATGAACGGGTTCGAGGGAAGCTCGACAAGCACCAGGCGCGTACGGGGACTGATAACAGATTGTAGTGACGCCGCATTTCCGGTCTCAAAGAACGTGACCTCAATTCCGCGCTGCCGTTTATGCAAGTCAAGAAGCCGGGACGTTCCTCCGTACAAGTCATCGGCCACAACTATCTCCTGTCCGTGGGGTACAAGAGATAAGACAGCATCGACGGCAGCGACACCACTGTTGTAGACGAGACTCCGGGAAGCATCTTCAAGATCAGCAAGTTGATGTTCCAGTACGGTCCTCGTCGGATTCCCTGATCTTGAATAGTCAAGGCCCGACGGATTGTCAATATCAAATGTTGCTGTCTGGTAGATCGGTACACTCGCCGCTCCTGAACAGTCGGGATCAGCACTCTCTGATTGCACCAATCGTGTTTCTATCTTTTTCATGCGGCTTCCTTCTCCTCCCAATCGTTTGCACTTTTCTTGAATGTTCCGGTCTCCAGCAAATCCCCGAAGACCGACAATGCTGTTGGCCAACGACCTGCTCCCCTTCCAAAGATCAGCTTACTGGAACCATCTTTGTAGCTGATCTGCAAAGCGTTTCTAACACCCTGGACGTCATAGAGCGGATCGACGGGATCAAGTATCTGTGGAGATACTTCCAGACGCGGCTCGTTATCATCAGAAAGAATTGCTGCTCCAACAAGCCTTACAACCTGGCCGCTTGCAAACGAAGTTTCGTCAAACCCACGGCATTGAACATTATTAATAGGCGTCCACACGCCGAACGCTTTCTGGGACAGCAGAACAAGTTTATAAACCGAATCCATCCCGGAAAGGTCTGCTTGAGGATCTGCCTCTGCATATCCATTTTCCTGTGCAAGCTTGACTGCATCGTCAAATTGCTGGCCATCCCGAACCAGGTCCGCGACAAAATTGCACGTCCCGTTTACAACTCCTCGTACTACGGATATCTCTTTGTCACCGTCGATAAACTCCAGCATGGGTACGCCGCCACCAACGGAGGCAGAATATTGAAAAGTGCATCCAGTAGAATCAGCCAGCCCTGAGAGTCGAGCACCATGACGAGCGACGAGTTCCTTACCCGCCGTCACAACATGACGCCCTTTAAGCAGCGCGGAAGTAGCAAGATAGTTTCCGACATCGAGATCGCCAGTGCACTCGATTAGAATCGCATCATCAATTTCGGCAAGCTCAGCAGGATCAGTCGTAATAAGTTCTTCCGGCCATTCCCGATCTTTATCAGCGACTTTGACTAATATTTTTTTGACGGAGTAGACTTCATCCCAAAGCTCGAGGAATGACAGGACGCCACTGCCAACCGTGCCGGCACCAGCGACAACGACAGGTATCTTGCGAATCTGTACTGGACATTTTGCTCTGACTGTGTCGAAAGCTCCGACACGGGTACCGACGCGGGAGCGCAGCCCCGTCACCTCAAACGACTGACGAAGTGAAGCCGAAAAACTGACGGCTTTCGACTGAACCACATCAACGCAGGCTGCCAGCGCGTCATCCCATGAAAGGGAGTCATATACTTCGGTGTTCGGATTGACCTTAGGATCGTCGACATACCAGCCGCCAACATCCTTGTAAAGAACGCAGCGTTCTGCTTTGACTTCAGCTGCCAGGAACAACGCAGTCAGGTCGGAGCCGCCTCGGCCTAAAAGGGACGGACCACCTTTCGGTGTCAATCCAATAAATCCAGGTACGACTACCAGAGACGCAGTGTCAAATGTTGATTCCCATTCATCGAAATCGACCGACACCGGGTGCGAGTCGATTGCTTCTCCTTCCGTTCGAATTCCAAGGCGTTCGTACCCGAGCACACGGCATTCAATCCCTGCATTGTCGGCGGCTAGCGAAAGCAACGATGCTGATACCGATTCGCCCGTAGCGAGCAGCGATGCAAACGCTTCCGGATCTGGTGAGGGAGAAATGCGCAGCGCTCGTTTGGTAAGTTCGTCGGTATGATTTCCAAACGCTGAGACGACTGCAATCACTTTCTTGCCCGATCGAACAAACGAATAAATCGTATTGAGCACGCTGTTGACACTGGTGTCATCGCTCAATATCGATCCTCCAAACTTCAGGACAACTACTGAGTGTCTAGACATATTTCCCTCTCCACATTGGCAAGTGCGTTCTCCAAATCTGCTATTATATCGTCCGGGTGTTCAAGTCCTACGGACAGTCGAATCAAACCATCTGAAATTCCGATCTTCCGACGTTCTTCGGGATCGACATCGCCGTGAGTCATCGTAACCGGATGAGTCACCAACGTCTCCGTTGCCCCGAGATTTTCTGCCAGTGTGCACACCGACAGGCTATTCATAACATTGATGGCTGCCGGCGTACCGCCGTGCACCTCAAAGGAGAGCGTGCCGCCTCCGGCCACCTGCTGACGACGTGCGAGTTCATACCCCGAACCTGATGGGAGAAACGGATAGTTTACCGTGGCAACTGCCGTATGCGCCTCGAGCCATTTTGCAATAGTGAGAGCATTTTCAGAATGCTTCAGAATTCTGAGCGAAAGCGTTTTTAATCCCTTGAGGGTTAACCAGGCGTCAAAAGGTGACTGAATACATCCGAGCGTTTTTCGAACGACGAGGAGTCGGTCGTGCAGTTCCTGATCATTAGTCAGAATCGCACCTCCCACAGTAGTATTGTGTCCCTCGATATACTTTGTCGTAGAATAAATCACTACGTCGGCGCCATGCTCGAAGGGCCGCTGCAATGCTGCAGTCAGGAAGGTATTGTCTACGACGAGTTTGATATTGTGCGTCGTGGCAACTTCAGCGAGAGCGGCGAGATCTAGGAGTTTAAGCGTCGGGTTTGCCGGAGTCTCCACAAGGATAAACCGGGTCTCGGGACGAATTGCCTGTTGCACCCGTCGAATGTTGGCGCAATCCACAAAGGAACAATCGACACCGAAATTCTTCAGGACCTGTTCGAAGAGTCGTACGCTTCCACCATAGACAACATCTCCACATATGACGTGATCTCCCTGACGCAGTGTTGCCAGACAGTACGTACTGATTGCCGCCATGCCGGTGGTGTATGCCGTCGAAAATGAGGCACCCTCGATGGAGGCCAGGGCTTCTTCCAGAGCGGTAACGGTCGGATTCGTAGCGCGCGAATAAGTGTAAGGCTGGTCGGATCCGATTTCTGGCTGGGCAAACGTAGTAGATTGCACAATCGGAGGAGACATCGGTCGAGCTGACCCTTCGCCTCTATCGAAACCATGAATCTGAAGAGTCTCGAGACGAAATTTCCTGTTGGCTACCTGACGTTCTGCATTGTTTCCCATAACCTTAAATCGCCTCCGGGCGAATCTTGAGTTGGTCGACGCTTGTTATTGCGGAGGCGAGATTTCAAGTCGCCTGCAAATAACAGTCGTCGCCCTATGCCGTTGTTAATCACGGCATCAAGCGCATGCTAGCAATGTAGACGGGGGTGTAAGTGACCTTTTTTGCTCGACTTAATCGCCGAAGCCACATCGGTTACCGTCAGGCTAACCCAGCACCGCGGCCCATAGGGCTCGGTTGCTGTCCGAACATTAACATTCGGATCTCTTGATGCATTTCTTAAAAGGTACGGCGTTCTGTTTTTCGATGCAACCGTGCCGGTGGGCATTATGTTGTGACCAATCCTGAAACAGCAGTGATCAATCTTTGAAACAAGAAAAAAGCGGCGCCCCAAATTGGAGCGCCGCTGTCACTTCGCTGGAGTCAGTGTTGATCAGGCGGCTGCAAGTTCAGGCACCGCCGGGAAGTCAACTTCAGTGTCTGCAATGTGGTTCAGATAGTTGTTGAAAGTATTCAATGCCACGAATCCTATCAGTTCAACCAGAGCAGAGTCATTGTATCCCGCTCCGTAGAATCGGTTTAGAATTTCTTCTGAGGGACGCCCCCGTGAAGTAATGATCTCACGAGCCAGATCAGTCAGGGACCTGAGTTTGGGATCTGTAATATCTCCTGCTCGAATCTGAACTATTTCACTTTCAGTCAATCCGACTTTCCGTCCTACTGCTGTATGCGCAGCCAGACAGTAGTCGCAACCGTTAGCTTCTGCGATTGCCAGTGCAATACCCTCTACCTCCCTCGCGTTGAATGAACCAGACTTCAGTGTTTCACCGAGTTCAAGGTTCGCCTTGAGTGCAACCGGTGAGTTTGCATACGTTGCGTACAAGTTGGGTACGCGACCCATGGCCGATGAAAGCTTGTCAAATATTTGTTGGTTTGTGGATGCTACTTCTTCTCTCGTGAGAGCTTTTAGCCTACTCATTTCATCCTCATTAATTTCGATAATAGCATTTAGACGACTGTGCCCATTGGTGACTCAACGAGATGCAATGTTACACACCTCGCTCTTTCTTGAATGTCACCAATAAATTCGACACAGACTCGCAACTACCCCAACATACTTCGAAGCATCCACGCGTTCTTCTCATGGACATGCATGCGTTGCGTCAGCAGGTCAACAGTCGGTTCGTCGGAAGCATCTGAAGCTACCGGCAAAACTTCCCGCGCCGTGCGTACAACCGCTTCTTGACCTTTTACAAGTTGACGAATCATTTCTTTTGCGTCGGGCACGTCCTCAGACTCTTCAATCGAAGTTAACTCTGCGAACTTGGTAAACGACCCGGGTGCATTGAATCCCAGGGCTCGAATCCGTTCGGCGATCACATCGACTGCAGCCGCGAGGTCGGTATACTGCTCCTCAAAAAGTTCGTGCAACGTGGCAAAATGTGGCCCCGTAACGTTCCAATGGAAGTTGTGCGTTTTTAGATAGAGCGTATAGCTGTCGGCGAGAAGACGTGCTAAACCGTCGGCGATCGATCGACGTTTGGCTTCGTCGATTCCGATCTCTATTGCCATAGGATGGTCGGGTGTTTTAAGCTCCATAGTTTTTACCTCACTTATTCATTGGATAGGTGAATGTAATTATGGTTGCCTTCACTGATTGTTTCTCCGTGCCGCGTCGCGGTCAGAAGTCCCGCCATCGTCCTACATGCACGGTAAACTTTATCTTACAACACGACCCGGTATAACCTCGATGTTTAAGATGTTCACAACGGCTTCGCAACGTCTTCACTAACTACGTGTCAGCGGGCTACAACTACTAACGTCGATGAGCTTCGAGATAACGTCGAAACGCGTGCGATGTAGACGCCGGAAGGTAAATCCGTGACATCGAATACGGCCTCTGCTTCTCCTCGGCCGCGTGCACGCAGAGACGACGTATCAACGCGGCGGCCGGTTACGTCGAATAAACTAATCTTAAAATCGGCATTGGTATCGAGATGAACTTTTATGGTCAGTTCGCCTGTCGCCGGAATCGGGTATGCTTCAAGCACATGAAAAAACTCGCGAGCCCTGACAATATCATCCATCCCAACATTGGTCTCATCTTCGTTGACAACGAAGAAGCCATTGGCGTTTAAAGCCCCCAACGAATCGATAATTCCGGAGGGCCAGAATATCAACACTGAATCTGCCATGGTTGCATCGCCCAGACCGAAATGTGCGCGCAGGCTGTTCTGACCATTGTAACCGGTTTGACCTGATATTTCCCGCCATTGCCATCGATCGGCTCCAGATATGAAAGCTTTGACCCCGATCCGTGCTCCTATAGCCGATCTGTTCGAAACGGTACCCTTAGCTTCGATGTTGATCCAGTTATTGCCAGTTGTTTCGTTACGAAAAACAATACTCGACTTTCCCGAAAAGCTGGAGACAAAAACATCCTGGTCCCCATCATTGTCATAGTCGCCCCACGCAATTCCTGCATAGCAACCCAGGGTCGTTACCATATCCCCTGCGGCTACTTCTACAAATACTGCCTGACCCGTCTCTATCAGCTGATTTTCATAGAGATAAATCAGATCAAGATTTGCGCCGCCGTTGGCGACAAGAAGGTCCAGGTCTCCATCATTGTCATAATCGGACCAGCCACTACCTTCGCCCATACCGGCATTACCCTCTACAGGAGTCCCTGTTACTTTGGTAAATGTTCCGTCCCCGTTGTTTGTATACAGGAAATCGTTTTTGCCAAAGTTGGCAACGAATAGGTCCGGATATCCATCATTGTTAAAGTCGCCCCAACTGGGTGCAATAGATCCTCCTTCCGAAGTAGGTGCGCCCGCATTGATATCTGTAAAGTCTCCGTCACCGTCATTTCTGTACAGCTTGTTGGGTCCACCATTTGTTACGAACAGATCGACATCTCCATCCAGATCAAAGTCCGACCACCCGGCCCCAAACGACGTCGTGGGGGTTACGCTTACCGGTTGACCCGAAACTTTTGAGAAGGTCCCATCTCCTTTGTTGCGGTATAGGAAATCCGGACCGGGCACCCCCGGCGTGTTTGCACCGGAATGACTCGAGACAAACAGGTCGAGATATCCGTCATTATCAAAATCTGCCCAACTGGACGCGGTTGAAAAACTCAACTCGGTAGTCACCACCGAAGGCGCAACCTCCTCAAAATTTCCACTACCCAGGTTGACATACATAGAGTTGACGCGCATCGAATCGAATCCGCCATCGGCGACAAAGAGATCGGGGTCTCCATCGTTATCGAAATCTCCCCAGGTTCCACTTTCGCTCATGACATCGTCTTCGACCAGGATGCCCGACGTGATCCTGTCGAAGGTACCATCGCCCTCATTGAGATAAAGCGAGTTCACTGTCGACCTTCGAGGGTTGTTGGGGATAAACAAATCCAGATCACCGTCGAGGTCGTAGTCAATCCAGTTGCCACCTTCTGACCACAGAATATCACGGATCAGCGTAATCCTCGTAAAGGATTGACTGCTTGCCGGCAGCACTGGCAACAATAGTAGACAGCAAACTATCCAGAGGAATACGTTTCGAGCTTTCATTAACACATTATGTTGATTGAATACCAATAATTGGGAATATGATGCGGTTCAACAAGGCATAAACGGATACGACAGCTCGATGGCACTATATTAGGATGTGTATCGGACGGGTAGAATCGAGTAGCTGAATTAACGGTCGGTGCAACACTCGCCGAATCGATAAAGTTAGTTTGGATCTGCGTTTTAGTGCGACGATTTCTGCCCGGAAGTTTACCAAATTGTTTAACAACCATTCTTCGACGACAAAAGTGAATTTGCCAACCCAATTATCATCAGGCCTGATGCATTTATTCCGACATCTAGAGTTTTCTGTTCGTAGGCCGAGCGCGCCGGTAACAAGACGAAGAGTCATCTACAATGTGGTGACCTGTTTTTTATTCGCGACCATTATCCAGGGATGTGATTCGCCAGCCGAAAGGGAGACGATAACAATTTCCGGAACGGTATCGTACGCGGAACGCATTGCTCTCACTCCTGATGCGATGGTTACGGTGTCGCTTTCCGACATCAACCGCGCAGACGTCGCGTCCAGACTTCTTGCAGACACCACATTTTCGGCGAATGGGTTACAAGTACCGATCAGTTTCAATTTGCTTGTCGACCCTACTCACTTTGATACGTCGTCGACGTACGCCTTGCGCGCAGAGATACGATCGGAAGATGGGCAGTTACTGTGGACCACGGATACCGTCACGCATATCAAACTGTCGGATCCGAAAGATGCTGTAGAATTGCATCTGCGCAGCGCCAAGGCCGCGAACACCGATCCTGATTTAGGCGGCCAAACCTGGTACCTGCACTCGCTTTCGGCTAGTGGTGAAGTGCTATCTCCAAATCCTGATAAATCATATACAGTAGAGCTCAACACTGATGGAAGCATTACTGGCCAGGCTGACTGTAATAGGTTTAACGGAACGTACCACCTTTCGGGTGAGAGTTTTTCTACCACACAATTGATCAGCACCAGAGCTGCGTGCAACGACGGCGGCGTTTCCTCGAGGTTTATTCAACTACTTAACGGGGCAAAGAGTGTTGTGAAAGCGGATTCTGTCTTGACGATCGAGTCTGATAACGGAATAGCAGCGACCCTGTCGACGTCGCCACGAGCATCCATCCAGAGTGGCTTGCCCATGATTCCGCAGAAAACGGGAGAAACGTTCGTCTATGACTGCACTTCAACTCCCGGAGACACGTTATCAGTGACTGTCAAAACCGGACCCGGTGAGCTTGCCGTATGGCTTCCTTCACAGTTTGAGAAAAATTACCTGGTGCTCGGACAAACCCGGGCGGCGAGCGGGGCTCGATACGAAGGTGATGGTATGGTTGTGTGGACCAAAGGAGATAGCGCGATGGTGTCTGTCGGAGATCGGCAGTACTCAACATGTCACTATAACCACTCAAAAGCCGTCTGGGAAAAGGCACGTCTGGCTGGTGTCCTCTACCGCGGCCTCGGCAATGAACCATTTTGGAGACTCGATATTGTGAATGGTAATGAGGCCAGCTTGTACGAACCAACCGGACTGACAGCAACAGTCAAATTATCGGAGCCAAACGTTTCGGATAATCGCACGACGTATAATTCAACCGGAGCCGATCCCGCTTTGAGCATAGAGGTCATTGAGGAAAGCTGTTCTGATACCATGAGTGGACAGGAATTCGAGTCTTCGATCTCTGTTAATCTTGGCGACCGGATCTTTACAGGTTGTGGAAGATGGTTGCGGTAGAGTAGTTTCGCATGACTGCAATCATCAGCTAATTCCAAAATGGCTTTCGTCCTCGGTATCGATGTTTCAACAACAGCGTCTAAGGCAATTCTTGTCGATGACCATGGCGATGTGGCTGGCGTTGCATCGACTGCCCATGATATATCGTCTCCACATCCTTTGTGGAGCGAGCAAGAGCCCGACGATTGGTGGGCCGCAACATGTCAAAGCATCCGTACTGTGGTTGAAGACTCTGGCGTGGATGTCAACACAATACTATCCATTGGCCTCACGGGCCAAATGCATGGACTGGTCCTCCTGGACTCGAAAGAAGAGGTCCTCCGGCCAGCGATGCTCTGGAACGATCAACGTTCCTCGGCCGAGTGTGAACAGATTCGCCATCTGGTCGGAGCCGATCGACTGGTTCGAATCACCGGCAACGATGCATTTGCGGGTTTTTCAGCACCGAAATTACTATGGGTGCGCAATAATGAGCCGGATGTGTACGAGCGGATTACGACGGTCCTTCTGCCAAAGGACTACGTTCGATTAAAACTGACAGGACAAATAGCCACCGACAAAGCAGGAGCAGGTGGAACACTTTTGCTTGACCTTCAACGCCGCGACTGGTCCGAAGAAATTTTGACGGCTCTGGAAATACCGCACGAGTGGCTACCCACAACATTTGAGGGAATCAAAGCTACCGGCGGCCTCTCGGAAGCTGCGTCCAAACTGACGGGACTTGCTGTCGGAACGGTCGTCGTTGCCGGAGGTGGAGACCAGGCAGCACAAGCGGTGGGCGTTGGCGCCGTCAATCCGGCTACGTGGGGTCTGACAATAGGAACTTCCGGAGTAGTTTTCGCGCCCACCGACAAGCCGGTTACCGAATCGGCCGGACGAGTGCATGCCTTTCCACATGCTGTCGCTGACAAATGGCATATGATGGGCGTGATGCTTTCCGCAGCGGGATCGCTAGCCTGGTACCGTGAAACATTTTTTCCGGCGGTCACCTATGACGAACTCCTGGAAGAAGCGAATAAAGTAGATCCGGGTTCTGAAGGGCTCTTCTTTCAGCCTTACCTCACGGGTGAGCGTACACCGCACGCGGACGCACATGTTCGAGGCAGCTTCGTCGGTGTTACGGCTCGCCACACACGCGCGCACATGACACGCGCCGTCCTTGAGGGAGTTGCGTTTGGCCTGAAGGACAATTTCGAATTGCTGAGCGGTATTGGCTTGCCGGAACCCGAATGCGTTCGCATTTCTGGAGGTGGTTCTCGGAGCCCCACCTGGCGCCAGATAGTGTGCGACGTACTGGGACTCAGACTCGAGACAGTCAATTCAACCGAGGGCGCAGCTTATGGAGCGGCCCTTCTCGCGGGGGTGGGAGCTGGAATATGGCCATCGATTGACATAGCCTGTCAGACTGCACTTCGCCAGGAAGAAGTGGTAGAGCCCGACGACAATCGATCGGCAATATATCGGCAGCACTACCAGCGCTTCCGCCAACTCTATCCGATGTTGCGCGACTTTTATAGCTGATTCTTAACCGCTCGGCTATACTCGCGGCGAGATCCTGCCTGCCTCAGGATCTTCGATGACAGAATCTACATCTCTTTTGCGCATAGTAAGGAAGAGCACCTCTCAACTTTACTGGCAAGATCGATGTACACTAGAATTTTTGGATTCGTATTCGTTTCTATTTTCCTCTTCGTCTTCTCAGCGTGCGACAATGGCAGTCCCGACGAGGACAACGATACGGGTGGCGGTATCGGCACGTTCTCTGCAGAGATAACCGGAGCGGCCGCCGTCTCGTTCAGTGGCACGGCGACATCAGCGTCAAGCGCTTCATCACCTGGATGGGGAATTTTGTTTGGCGCTCCTTCTACTGGCGTATCAGTTTTTGCGATGGCGAAAAGCGCTGGGTCTCGTCCATCTAATGGAACTTACCCGATCTCGACTGCTAGCTCAAGCACACCAGACGATGAATATATCGCATCGCTCGCTGTAAACGGCATCAACTATGCGTCGAAGAACGGCACGTTGACAATTACCTCATCTTCAGATACCGAGGTGAAGGGTGCGTTCAACTTTCTTGCATTTTCGATTTTCGACACAACATCCACGATCACTGTTGATGGTGACTTTCATGCCCGACAGGTGAACGAGGCGACTCAAGGTCGATGATAAGTCAGGCTATCTGAGTTACGAGCCTGCACCACCGAAGAGAGTTAATACCCACTACAACCAAACAATGGTGAAATAGTCGATGAGAACAATCGCGTTAGTATTGCTGACCTTTTTCGCCAGCTACGCAGCTGCACCCAACTGTACCCTGGCACAAAATACTGAGGGCATCACCATCGTAGTCGAATCCGAGACAACCGATCTCCATCTCGAACAAGGTCTCCGCTCAGAACTGGCGCCGCTGGCGTACATGGTGTTGTCGGTCATCTCACGAGTAGGAAGTCAAGAGGCCATGACGGCATTCTTAGAAGTCGTACGCGACGCTCGACCTGAAACGACCGAACTTGACTATACGGTCAACATCCTCGACAATTACATGCGCATGGATTTTGGTGGCAGCAGCATGATTGGTCATGTGGACACGGAGGGGAATACGGACTGGAAGATTCTCGACCAGGCAAGCGGGCAACTGCTGGATTCTGAGATGTTCAATCTCGGGCTCGCGGCCAACGAGTCATCTGAAGTTTTTTCTGAACTGGAAATGCTCAGGTCGATTGTCAATAACGAATCCAGTGTGACCCCTCGAGGTGAGACGCGGCAAATTGCCGGTCATCAGGCTCGGAAGTACGAGTATCGGGCAGAAAATTATCTCGAACCCATTCCCATCGACGACGATGGGAATATGGTGACGATCATGATTCTGAACTTCGGTAGTGTTTGGATCGCGTCCGACAGTCCGTTCGCAGATGACCCGGTGGTAGACGCGTTGTTTAGCGGATTTTCCAATTCGCTGAGGAGTACTGGTCTTGCATCAGAACAAAGGGAAGAAATACGAAATGCCGGAATGTTGCTCGGACATGAAGATGAGACTCGTGTAATCGTGGATCTTATTGATAGTGGCGGAGACAATGCGAAGGTACTGCAGCAAGCTTCGAGCAAGACAGAAATCGTTGAGATGAGTCGTACATCTGTCGATCCGACGTTATTTTCGGCGATCACACAGGAGAAGCAGCGATGCGACTGTAGTTGCAGAGCATTCGGGGAACTACAGGCAATAGGAAAACTCTCAAAGCGAGAACAGGATGCTCACCCGAAGGCGATGACACTTTCCATGTGCGCACCCAAGTGCGCGATGCGATGGGCTCGTTGCGGGCAGGGAAACTAGCACGAGCTGTAACAAATACGAGCTACGAGGATCAGCCTTGATCCTTGTCTACGGAAATGACACCAGTTTATTGAATAAGTGCATACATGCTGGTCTTCAGCTCTGAGTTCGCTTCGTCAACGTTCTCAAGCTCTGCCCTGACGAAGGCGTTTGCCTCTTGCTTGCGTCCGAGCATCGTGAGCGCTTCAACATACATGTTTAACGTGTCCATGTATCGGTGATGATCGACGCCCAGGGCATCGAGGATCGTTTTGTGCATTGACGCCGCAACGTCGTACTCACCCATACCCATTTTAGCCCTCGATCGCCAAAAGAGAATTGCCAGACCCGGTGTGGTATCAGCTGGGTTGAGTACCGCATGTCTTTCGACTACGACATCGAACAGACTATCGGCCTTCGCGAACTCGGATCGTTCTACATAAATGGCGGCAATGTTATGGAGCGTCGTGAGTGTAATGGGATGATAGATCCCGAGAGTATTCTCCAGAATTCGGCTGGCATCTTCTTGCAGTTCCAGCGATCGATCGGGCTGCTCCCTTTCAATCGCCAGCGATAAGTTCGCAAGTGCGGTGGCCGTTTGCGGATGGTTGTGACCAAAC
>CBDUKH010000082.1:0-16173 GCA_965367755.1 uncultured Rhodothermales bacterium | reverse complement strand
GTCAAATCCAACCTGGTAATTTTGCGCCAATCCTCTGTAATTCTGCGACAGAGCCAATTTTTGCCATATCTCTGTCGCACGAACAGCAGAATACCGTCCGATATTGGTGACCAGAAAGTTGATCCACGAAAACGGACCAGGCAATACCGTGTCACCCAAAAACATAAACGGACGCCGCTTCTTTTTGATACTTCATGAGAAGCTCCTGAGATGGCAATGGTCGTCTCTGTACATGGTCCTGATTCTTACAATTTGCGGAGTTATTGGCGCTTCGCAATTGCACCTGGATATGTCTTTCCGACCCCTGTTCGTTGAGAATGACAGCGTCGCGCAATCGACGAAGGCATTCGAAAATAAGCTAGGGCAACGATCAGGAGCATTCATCGGCGTAATCATCGAAGACGACGAACGACTCGCAACACCCTTCTATCACATCCTCACAAAGACGAGCCTTGCGGTAGGCTCGATCGACGGTGTTAACGAAGTTCGAAGCGTATCAGATTTCGCTATGGTGGACTGGATGAATGGGACACCGGTCGGAAAGCGTATCCGGGGAGTCGGTAACTCTCCTGAAAATATTGAGTATGCCGCAAGCACTTCCACGGCCTTTGACCCCGTCGAAGCTGCTCGCCGCGAATTTATTTCAAGAGACGGCAAGAGTACACTGCTGCTTGCGCGCCTCGAAGCTCCTCTCGATGATCTGAAATCTCGACACAAGGTCATCAAAGAATTCAAGGACACAATCAACTCGACATTCGGTGCTGACTACTCGCTCCACTATGTAGGTATCTCGGTCGTCGAAGCGGCGTATGCGCGAATAGTCCTGATGAATATGCTGAAGAGTCTCCTGCTGACGAGCCTCGCAGTTACACTTTTCCTCTGGCTCATCTATCGCAACTGGATTGTGGTTTGTATCGCTCTGTCAGGCATTGTCTCCGCCATCCCGGTGGGCCTCGCAACCATGAATGCCCTTCAGCTATCGATGACGATACTAAGCAGCATCATCCCTGTGATAGTTTTGGTTGTTGGGATTGCCCAGGCAGTCCATATGCTAAATTCTTTCATCCACTGGCGCGGCAAAGGAGTAAAGCAAGTAGGCTCGGTCCGAAGAATGTTCGTCGAGATGGGGCCTCCTTGCTTTCTCGCGGCTCTGACAACCTCTATCGGATTCCTGAGCCTTGCTGTTGCTGGAGTAGAATCCATCAGAGATTTCGGAATCGTGGCGGCTATATCAGTGGTGCTCGTTTACCTGGCGAACATGACGCTCTTGCCGACGCTACTGAGCTTCATCCCGATAAGATTCTTGTACGTATCACGTGCCGGAGATCGCTGGATCGACAACCTGTTGCAGAGAATCAATAAGGTCGTATCACGGCGTCCCGATGCGATAGCTTTTGCCTTCGGGCTCCTTGCAATCTGTTGTGTTCTTACACTACCGGATTTGACTGTTGATCAGCGCTTCAACGAGGAAGTGTCCACGCAACATCCGGTACGCGTTGCACAGTCGCGACTCGAGTCCAACTTCACAAACATGCTCGGTCCCGAGCTGAGTATTGAGCGGGTGGATGGGAAGGCCCTGACACAGGTGTCCGATAGAAGCGCGTTGCTGCGTGCGGAACAGGCGGTACGTAACCTATCTGCAACAAGGGCTGTCTACGGCATCTCAAGCTACCTGCCGCCGGAGCGTGCGCTGAGTCTTCCCGTCGTGACATCGCTGAGGAGTGACCCGGTAGTTGGCACGGATGTTCGGAATTTGATCAGCGCGGACGGAAGAACAGCGGCACTCGTCGTCAGGACAGACGACATAGGAAGTGAGCAAGCGCATCTTTTTGTATCAGATATTGAACGATCGGTTCGTCGCACACTGGGTGATTCCTACAGAGTCGAAACTGTGGGGCAGTGGTGGCTAGCACAGCGCGGGATGCAAAGTATCATGCTGGATATGATAAAGAGCTTTCTGGCCGCTTGCCTGATTGTGCTTCCGATACTAGGGCTGTCGCTGCGTAACAGGTCACTGTTTTTAGTTAGCATTATTCCAAACGTTTTGCCTGTCCTCTTCGCCCTGGCCTTTATGGTGTGGACGGGTATTACGGTGAGGGTTGGCACGGCCATGATTCTTGCTATAGCTATCGGTATCTCAGTCGACGATACCATTCACTTTATGTACGACCTCAAACGATTTCGTTCATCAGCAACGAAGCCGGGCCACGTAGTATCTCAGGCACTTGTGCACTCCGGAAAAGCCATGCTGATGACAACCGTTATCCTCGTTGTAGGATTCCTGAGTATGGCGACACATGAACTACTCACGCTTAGAGACATGGGAGTGGTGGCGGCGGCTACCCTAGTAATTGCCTTCCTCGCAGATGCCCTCCTTGCGCCAGCCCTGTTCGTATTGATCGAACGACGAGACACCGCCAGGCAGCGAGCAATACAGGTGCAACCAGCATGACTCGCAAATTTATATCCGGTCTTACAGCCGTCAACTACTCACTACCAGCGAAAATTCAATCGCTCGAAGAGCTCGTTCAGGCTGGGACAGTTTCTTCAAGTCCGGACTTTTTGCGAGACCTCGGGTTCTCTTCTTGCCACACGCATACTCACGGAGAGCCTTTCGAAAACACCATCATTACGTGTGGCGAAAACTTGCTCGTGACAACTGATGTCAATAGGGAGTCGATTGGATGGGTGTTCAAGTATTCCGGGATGCAAAATACTTACTGCAGATCGGAGAATGTTCTTGAATCATTTAAGTATCCCGCCACCGAAGCACACTATCGGTACCAGTTGCCCTCCGCTACCAGCATTGCCATTTCTCAACAAGGATGTTCAGGGCTATTGTCCATGGTCAAGATGGCCGACGCGATGCTCCAGACTACAGATTCGTCAGCAATCCTTTGTATTGCGGGCGATGCGCTCAACGACGGAAGCAACCGCGAAATTCTTTACAACATAATGAGTGATGCCGCCTGTGCGGTCCTGGTAGAAAAGAATCCTGCGCGGAATCGCATTGTCGGCTATCAACAATCATCCCATCCACACTACTGGAATACACCCGAGTGCACGAACGAGGTTCTTGCCGCATATTTTCCGCTGGCAGCTCGAACTATCGAGCGCACCCTTGATGAAGCGTCGTGGACAATCGACGACATCGACTGGATTATTCCTCACAATGTGAGCCAACGGAGTTGGGAAATCCTGACACAACTTGTTGGTACTGACATGGAGAAGGTCTGGTCGAAAAACATCAGCCGAATTGGGCACACAGTTTCTTGCGATCACGTGATCAATTTGTCAGACATGCAGGAGCAAGGTGTTCTCAAAGCGGGAGACAAGATGCTAATGTTTACGTTCGGCCTTGGCGCCACATGGACGTGCATGCTACTGGAACATTAGTATGTCTAAAACAATCCTCATAACCGGAGCAGCGGGCACCTTGTGCCGGGATCTCGTACCCGAACTACTTCATAACTCGGATGCGAATCTTGTACTTCTGGTACACACAACAGGCAAAGGAATGGCAGACGACGAATGTCTGAGTCACCTTTATTCGTTGCCGTCATCCACCAGGGTGCGCGTTGTTTCCGGGGATATTACGCAGGCCGGTTTGGGCCTCTCGGCGGACTGTGCCGCTTACCTTCGAGGAAATCTTACGCACATCCTCCATGCGGCTGCTGATACAAGATTTAGCCAGCCTGACACAACTCTCCATCGTGTAAATGTAGTCGGGACAGGAAACGTCATGCAGTTTGCGTCTACGTGCAAGCGGTTGCAACAGGTTGGACACATCAGTAGCGTCTATGTCAGCGGTAGGAGAAACGGACTTATTCGAGAGAATGAACTGGAACATGATGCAGGATTCGTGAATGACTATGAACGCTCAAAGCACGACGCCGAGTTGCTTATTCGAAACGAATACTGTGACCTTCCGACAAGCATCTACCGCCTGTCGACCATTGTTGGTGACAGCCGTACAGGAGTTGTTCGCAAGATGACCGCTCCACATCAGGCTATCCGTCTGATGTATATGGGCCTTGCTGCTATGATGCCCGGTACTTCGGGCTTCAGACTCGACCTCCTGCCGGGAAATTACGTAGCTGCGTCCCTCTCTAAACTTTATCTGGACCACTTTGAGTCAGGTATCACATACCACCTGTCTGCGGACCTACATAGAATGTTTTCACTAGACGAGGTTATCGATACTACGTATCGGACTTTCCAAATTATTGACGAGACGTGGGCTAGAAAAAAGTACCCTCGGCCGGTTATCGCTCCCGCCCGGACCTTCGATTTATTTGTCGAGTCAGTTGAGCAAGCGCGCAATCCCGTTCTCTCCGAAGCTCTCAAAGGCATCGGACATTTCGCGTATCAGCTGACGTGTCCGAAGTCGTTCGATCAAAATAATGTGCTGTCAGCAATCCCGGAGTACTGCGAACGTCAGCCCGACATTCGCGACTACTACCCGGCGATCGTCGAGTATTGTCTAAACAATATGTGGGGTAGGTATGCCGCATAAAATAGATAACGATCTACTCTCCTTCGTCCGTTCCACATTGGTTAAGGCGACGCCAAACAGAATTACGGAGGCGACGCCACTATTCGAACAAGGATGGATCGATTCAATAAACATTCTGGACTTGATCGGCTTCGTCGAGCTTGCACTCGGGCGACGCCTTGAGGATTCTGAAATTATTATGTCGTCGTTTCGAACTGTCGGCGACATGAAGTCAGCATTTTTCTCATGAGTAGTTCTGCGATACATACAGATTCAAAGCAACTCTACACAGACGCGAAGGGTGTTCCGATTTACACTTCTGAAGTTGAGCAGATGATGATGTTGTGGGAGTCAGGCTTGAGGAATCAATTGTCGCCATTCTACAAAAAAGAATTAGAGGCGCCCGATCACATACATCGCGAGACACTCGAGCGCAGCAATTATCTGACGAATTTCCCTCAACAAGTAGTCGACCGTCCTGGTGATTACGAAGACGACAAAGAGTTTCTAAGTCCGGCAGCATGCCTGAATATATATCCGACTTTCGCCGGGCGAATTGTTGACGCACAAAGAATACTCGTTAGTGGTCGATGTTTTCGACACGAATCTGGAACTTGGGAGGCTCCATACAGATTGTCGCAATTCTCCATGTTGGAAGTCGTCGCCATCGGGTCGGAATCAGACGTTCTCGATTTCCGGTCCCAAGTCCTTACTGCTGTCGAGTCATGGTTTCGTTTGCTCGGACTTCCAATTTCCGTGCAAAACGCAACAGATGTCTTCTATCTGGACGGTAGTCGGGGCGCTCGAATACTCCAACAGCTGTTAGGGTTGAAAAAAGAACTTTTATTCAAAACCGACTCCGGACAAATTGCTCTAGCCTCTATCAACAACCACCAGGAATATTTTGGTCGCCGATTCGATATACGGCAAGCTAACCGAAAGTTCGCTTTTTCAAGTTGTGCAGCATTCGGAATAGAACGCTTGACTGCAGCGGGAATTGAGACGTGGGGATCGATCGACAAGTGGCCAGCCGCAATAATGCCATGACACAATTCCACAACAACACCCGAACGTCACAATCCATACCGCGCAAGCTACTGCGCGAGCGACGGCCTTACTTGATTCCTGTTTATTACTTGATGCGAACGAGCATGCTTGCAAGTGAAGGGATCGAGAACTCCGGCAGTTATCGCTTCGCCGACTACATCTATGAAGGAATTCCCAGGGGTCGAAATATTATCGGGCGGCTCCTGGACGGCGTGTTTCTTCGGATGAAGTCGGCGATAGCGATGCGGAGTCGCTATACGTTTGGCAAACAGGAATTGGAGCAGGCCATCCTGCGCGCCTATGAAGAACGTAAAATGATAGATGTTCTCTCGGTGCCCTGCGGTCTCGCTCGAGAACTTTTTGAAATCGCGGACGACCTGCAAAACCGAGCGCCGGATGTCCTTCGATTTGTTCGATTCCATGGAATCGATCTAGACAGGAGGCTTATAGAGGAGCTTCAGTCAAAAGCTAATGGCTACCACGCACAAATGAGATTCACTGTCGGAGACGCGCTCGATGAAAAAACATATCTGCAGAAATACGATGCCATCCTTTCGATGGGTTTCAACGAGTTCCTGACCGATCGGCTCGTCATCAGGTTTTTCCAGATCGCAAAACGACAACTTGCGCACAACGGCGTTTTCATCACCTGTGGACTCGGGTCAAATCGCCTCTCCGAATATCTCTTGCGGAACCTCGCAGAACTACTCGCAACCTACAGATCATCTGAACAACTGCGCCGCCTGGCGGAATGTGCCGGCTTAAAAGTGCTATCACTTTATCATGATGACTCGGGGTTGCAAACCATGCTCATTACACAACCTGAAAAGAATGACCACTCTCGAACAAATAGCAGACCAGAAGATCAGGAAACTCTTTCCATGGAGTATGCTTGACATCGATGCGGCGCGCCGAGAGCCGGCAACGCTTGACCTCGTGCGTGAAGCGTGTCTGATTGAGTCCTATTTCGCCATCCACACGTCTCGATTGATGGAGATGTTTTGGGATGATGTCGATGCAACGGCGGCACTTTCGATAGAGGCGTTTGAAGCGTATGTGCATTTTGCGACGCTGAGGAAATATCTCGACGACGTTAACTATCGGCCAGTTGGCGATAATGAAATAGTTGCCCTCAGAGAAAAGGGGAAAGCGAAGCCGCTCGGGTCGCAGCTTGAGGAGCTGGTAAATTTCATGGCGACTGAACACTTTGCCGCAAATTTTTTTAATGATATCGGCGCTTCGACATGTGAGCCTCTTCTGCAAGCAATTATGAAACGGTTTGCTCCTGAAGAAGACACTCACTCGGACCTCGCGGCTGACCTGATTTCAAAACGAATATCGGGCAATCCCAGGCTCCATGAACAAGTACTCATGCATGCCCGGCATTTCAAGCACATCGGTGCCTACGTTCTCTCAGACGTGTCAAATGTGCGTCACGACAATATTAAATCCATCATAGAGTTTGACAGGAAAATTGAGTCTCTCCTCGGGCGACGCCTGACCGAGCTCGAAACCTTTTAACAATGGTTAGCAAGCAATGATTTCAGCCAAAGAGCATTACATCCTTAGCTACTATCGGGCCGGTGAGTTGTCGGGGTCACTCCTTATGGGGCGCCTCGCAATGCATACGACGATAGACGCTATTCGCATTCCACTCACCAGGCATTGTATGGAAGAAGCCCAGCATGCGTGGCTTTGGACGCAGACAATTGAGAAACTTGGCATGCGGCCTCTAAAAGTCACGGATACATTTCAATCGGAATACGGCCGCGCATTCGGAATTCCGAAAAGCACTCTTGAGATATTGTGTCTCACACAGGTTCTGGAGAAACGCGTTCTATCCCATTTTAAAAAACATCTCGAACGACCCGGTACCCATCCTGTTGTTCAGGATTGTCTGAAAAAGATGATTGCTGATGAGGAAGGACATTTGAGTTGGGTTTGGAACGTGCTGGAAAAGCAGTCAAACAGTCACAAGGATGGACTCGTCACGGCAACAATGAAGCGTGTCGAAGCGATCGACATGGAAGTATCTAACAAACTTATTTCGAAGTCTCCGTTCGACGAATACTTTGGTGATATGTATGAAGCTGACAACTCCCGATGTCTTGCAATTACTGGCTGAAATCGTACCACAGTCCGACACTCCGATCGATGTCTCGACGAAGCTCGCTGACCTCGTATTAGACTCAATTGATTATGTCGAAATTGCTATCGAAGTGCAAGGTCGATGCGGCGTTCGACTCGAACAGTTGCCTGACCTTGAAACATCGACTGTGGCAGACCTGATTTCGTGTATCGAGTCGGGACAACCTTTCACCGGCCAATCGCAAAACTTGACTCAGTTCTGATGCAGCAAAATGTCGGTACGGAGTGCCCGTCCAGTAACAAATTGAAAGGACCTGGCATCCGCTTACAACCTGCTTTCTCCCGTCCCGGTCGTTGCCTCAATATCCAAGCTGGTGCCCGATGGCATCGTCGAGGATCATGAACAGGAAGTCATATGCAGTATCCTCAAGCACAGAAGGGCTGACGCGTGCGCTCGAGAGCAGGACTTCCTTTGCGAAGTGTCCACCCACCAGTCGAACCAGAGGTTTTGGAAGTCTCCAAAATGACGGCCGGCGCATAACATGGCCAAGCGTCTCGGTAAGCATCGCCCATGTTACGGGGTATGGGGCGGTCAGATTGACGGGTCCCTCAATGAAAGGAGTCGCCGAAAGATGATACAGTGCACCGAGGACGTCATCCATTGCTATCCAACTCACAAAGCCATCAGCGTTACCGGGCACGCCACCAAGCCCGAACTTGAATTGCTTGACCAGCGGAGTCAGTGCTCCACCATTTCCCGAGATGACGATGCCGATTCTCGGATGTACTGTTCGAATTCCTGCATCACGTGCTGAGTCAGCTGCGCGTTCCCAGTCGCGACATAGTTTGCCGAGGAAAGATTCCTCGTCAATATTACTATTCTCGTAGAGGTATTCGCCATCGCGATGACCATAAACACCCGTTGCCGAAGCCGAGACAAAGACTGAAGGTTTGTTCATCAGGCCCGCCAGTGTGTTCGAAAGCAACTTTGTACCTTCGACCCTACTGTCATGCATTTCCTTCATGTTGTCGGGCGTCCACAACTTGAACAACGATCCCCCCGCCAGGTGAATCACGACATCAAATCCTTCGAGAGCGGCAGCATCAATGTCGTTTGTGGACGGGTTCCAGTAGATCTCATTGTCACCAGACGGCTCTCGTCGAACTAACGTTTTGACAATATGACCACCAGACCTGAGGAAAGGCACGAGTTCAGATCCTATTAGTCCCGAAGCACCCGATACAAGGAAGCGTAGTTTTTCGCCACCGTATCGATCGTGCAGTTTCAAGTCATTGTGCAGGATTCTATGTCGATACCTGAAGACTTTTTCGAGCTTCGATTTGACGATGACGTCGGTTGATTCCTGTATTGGTTCCATCGGCAATTGATACCGGACCGCATCGACCAGTTCAGAGGTCCCATCTTCTAAGGGAATCACTTCATGCTTGTGCTGCCAGAATTTGAATGGACCGGATTCCTGGGTATCCGTAAACGATCGACCAGGGACTATGTCGCTGTGTACCGCAACCCAATCTTTAGAAAACGGTCCGAGCTTCATTCGCAGTGTGGCGCGGCTGCCCTCTGATACCCCTTCAAAAGATTCTATAGAAACATTCTCAAACGCAGGTATAAGTCGATTAATGGCACCATCCTGCAAATGCCATCCGAATACTACATCTGATGAGTACGGAAGAGTGGATCTGTATTCAAAGGATAACATGGACTGGACGGAACGCAGGTGGGAGACTATCTGACTTCAATATAATGTTGGTACATGTCAGGCATCCATTTTTTCGCTCCCGGGTCGCGGTGAGAACGAAGGCTTTCCAGGGATTTCGTGATCTATTCCACGAAACCAGGGATTCACACGATCAATAGAATCGACGAATGACAGGATTCGACCTATTGAGACGCTTTGCCGTTATTTGGTGGCGAAGGCGCAGAACGACTAGTCGACGAGCTCGAGGAGCATCACGCCGGAATCGTCTGCTTGCAGTCGAACGATCCCGAACGAAACGATCGCTGTTCTTCCGGTCATTGCGTCCTGAACGACAGCGTCTTCGGGGAATGATTTGGAAACGTTAATTCCCGTTTTTCCCTCGGCTCCAAATACTACCACAACCGAGTCGTGATAAGGCCCAAAACTAAGTTGACGACTGAATGCATAGGGTGCATCCTGGATTCTCTGGTGTTCTCCGCCACCTATGGCCGGATGTCGCGACCTGAAGCTCCCAAGCAGTTGCCACTGTGAAAGCAGGTCCGCATCGATAGTATCCCAGTTCATGAATGAACGCAGGTCAGACATCGAGGTCCCGCTGGAAACGGCCGTACGGCCCGTTTCATCGCCGTACAGTATCTGCAATGGTCCCGGGAGCATGTAGAATCCAGCCAGTTGAGCTCGGAGCATGCTCCCATCAGGATGTGCAGTATCGTGTGATGAGAGGTACGACATTGGAATCGGCCGATCGATGTCAACTACATGATCAGCGTAGGCGGCATACAGGCTGTCCAGGACGCTCGTGTCGGTCAGATCCCTGTAGGGAATCTCAAAATTGATGAATGCATCTATGCCCGTTTCGTCGTATTCGGTTGATTGACCGGCAGTATGGCCGAATATCTCGCCGACGGTCCAGAAGGGGAGATCATCCTCAATTCCGTGAGATTTACGATACTCTTTGAGCGCCAGGTGGCTCTCGTCAATCAGCGCCTCCCATGTTTCTGGCTCGACATGCTTGGCTGTATCCAATCTGAACCCGTCTATACCATACTCGCGAACCCAGTCGCTCAACCATTTAATTAAATAGTAACGTGGTGTCCGGGGATATTTGGTTCGACCGAAAAATTTATTCAACTCCTTGCGTTCCAGTGCGGTTTTGTCCGCAGACCACTTATTCAGCAGCAATGGTGGAAGGTCGACCTCTTCGGCCGAATCCGTTCTGAAATCTGGAAGGCCGAACAGGCACTGCGTCCTGTCATCATTTCCACACGACGGATAGCCTGGCAGGTCGGAGCGCACCCACGATGGTCCCCACCATCTATCCCAGCCAGTAGAATCGGAAGCCTCGCCGTAGGAAATGAATTGGTCCCGGTAAGACTCCCAGTTTTCACCTTGCTGTGGTCGCCATGATTGCCATAGTGAGTCGACACTTCCGAAGTCAAATTCATCCATGTCGGCCATGCTGTGAACGCCGGCGTGGTTAATGACCACGTCGAGTACCACCCGGAGATCGTGGCTATGAGCTGCGTCAATCATAGCCTTAAACTCATCGTGAGTCCCGAAATTGGCGTCCAACTCGGTGTAATCCATTATCCAGTAGCCGTGGTAGGCGTACATTTGTGTCTGCCCGTTATCGACACCTATCCAGCCGTGAACCTGTTCGAACGGCGGCGATATCCAAAGCGCGCTCACTCCCAGGTCAGTGAAATACCCTTCATTAATTTTTTCCGTGATTCCTGCGAAATCTCCTCCGTGAAAATGTCCTCGCTCGTCAAACGGATATTCAGCACCCTGTTTGTCATATCCACGGCCGTAGGAATGATCGTTGTCAGGATTGCCATTATTAAATCTATCCGTCAGGGCGAAGTAGATAACAGCATTTTCCCATGAAAAAGGCGCTTTCTGTGCCTGTGCGATGGTCGGGAGCGCGATGACCAGCAACAAAAAAACAGACAGCGATAGGTGTGCAAACCGGGAGTACAAAGAGTGGATACGAGGCATCAGGCAGGTCTATAGTGATCACTGGGACCAATATATTGCAATTATGCTACGCCTGCGAGGCCAAAAGCAGTCGCGATTACGCTGCAAACTGACGGGGAGCTCTCTTGTAGATACCGTCGTGATTCACATGCCCGACGTAACGTCCAAGTACGCGGACCTCTTCGAACACATCAGGTTCGATAATAATATTGTCGTATTCAGGATTCGCAGGTTCCAGCCTCAACCCTCGTTTGTCGTGATAGACACGTTTTAAGGACGTTTCTCCATTATACATAACGGCTCCGATACCTCCGTCCGGAATGTCGTCGTCGATCAACAAGACATAATCGCCGTCGTTGATGTCAGCGCCAACCATCGACTGCCCAGATACGCGGATAGCGTACATCCTGTCAAGCTGGGGAAAGATGGTTTCAAGGGAAATACTTCCCAGATCAGATTCGACTGCTTCTTGCAGGGCTCCTGCCGTTATAATTCCCTTGATGGGGATGCCGGATGACTCGGCGGATTGACTCACAAGCTTGTAACCGAGCCCATCTCTTAACAAGTAGCCCTTCTTCAGTAATGCCTGAAGGTTTTGTGTAACGCTGTTTGGCGACCGGAAATCGAAATAGTCTACGATTTCTCGATATGTCGGCCAGTTTCCGTTACTCTCGACAAAGGAGGAGATGTATCGGAAAAATGCCTTCTGCTTCGCGGTTAAATCTCGACGACTCATGTATCCTGACAGTTGTTTGATGTCATAACGGGTTGCCGTAACTGGATTACGAAGGATCGTAAAACAAAGGAGCGGATCGCCTGCTCAGAATTTCCTCAAACAATCTCAAACGACCTCCATCAGAGAAATCCGACTCCAGATATCTTCCCAGTGGAGAAAAGACCCGACTAAACCGGCTCCACCAGGAAACTCCAACCACCAACACGGTGCTGGTGCGAGTTCTGATCCCGTTGCCGACGGCGGCCCGTTGAGCCCCTCATATGTTGTACATATAAAGTACACATTCTAGAGTATGTCGTCAAGAGTTGCGGCTAGAAACTTCCATCAAACGACTAAGGACCTTTACGCTGCGATCTGGATAGGCTTCGTCAAAATGATACCGATAGTAGGCATCGACCAGCATCGTCACCTGTTGTCGTGTGCGGGCATCAAGCTCCATTCTGCAAATGGTTTCACGATCCGCTCTGGCCAGAATAGCAAAGGTTCGCAGCGCTTTTCTGGATGATGCTTTTCCGTTTGGAGAAGGGGCCGCGCTGACTTCTCCTGTGTCAAGGCTTAGGTAACCGTCGCGGTCGATTTTTTCTACGTCGGATTTTACGATTTGCGGCTCGATTCCGAGGAGTGCGGCAAGCCTCATCTGAAAGTAGAGAAGGAGATTGAATACGCGGTCGTTTTCGGCATCGAGGTTGTCGAGCAATTCGATCATTAAGTCGAACAGTTCCGTGTTGGGATCCTGTTCCTGAGTTAGACCGCGGACCAGTTCGACGACACGCATCCCCACAATAATTTTGTCAAGGTCACGAGAGAGATTGCGCCGCACCTTGGCGTGCGAAGCCTCATTTACAGGAAGTATCTGCCGCCCTTCCTTCTTATAAACTACCGCCTGGATGTGGGACATAGTTTGCAACGTAGAACCAAACTTACTTTTTGGCCTTCGAGCACCACGAGCCAGCAACGATATACGTCCGAGCTCGCGAGAAAAAGCAGACACGATCAGACTCGTCTCACCGTAGGAAATACTCTTAAGGACGATCGCCTCGGTTTTAGCAATCATAAAATGCGAGTCACTGTAAGGGTTACAAATTGTAACATGTGTGTGTCTTGCCGTGCATGCGGTTGAAACACAAAATACAGCACTACCTGACTATTACCGACGGCGAGCTCAAGTTTCTGCTGGTACTGGTCGGACTACTGCTCCTGGGGACTATTATCAAGTACGTGCGCTTGAACAATGTACCTGATTTCAGCGAGAGGTATGCAGAGTTAGACTCCCTGATGGCCGTCGCCGAAGCATCAAATATTGATTCGACAATGAGTGATGTTGAAGGTGACTCCATACTAATGGATGTTTCGATTCCCGGGAATGATCCTGGAAGACAAAACTCCTCGGATCTGTCAACAACGGATAGGCTCATCAACCTGAACACGGCCACACCTATCGAGCTAACTGCCTTACCCGGCATCGGTCCGGCAATCGCAAAACGAATCGTTGACTACCGAAAAAAGTATGGAAGATTTGAGCGCAAGGAAGATCTACTAAATGTGCGAGGAATCGGGCCGCGTACATTGGAGAAATTACGATCTGACATCGCCATCTAGGTTCTTTCCTTCGTCAGGAATACGTTTTTCAGCCAGCCGCCGTTCGATATTGGCGGTGATTGCATCAGCTGTCCAGCGTTCAGCGACTTCTTCTTCTTTCAGTAAAAACCGATATATGGGCACGAGCAGAATAGCTGCCAGCGCGAAGAAACCGACAGTCGACAGGATGATTATTATCGTATAGTTGTCCACGTAAACCTTTATCATTTATCTTCCCAGAGTATCATTTATTCAGGACTCTGTTCCACCCCACTCTAGTTCTTCAGCAAAATGGCGATAACTACTGGCAGGATGCAGGCTTGTCTCGCCCTTGTCGGTGCTGGCCTGCTAAAAGCCGACGAAGGTCACATCGACAAGACGCGCGTACCGGAGCTCATTACGCTGATGGACGCGTTTCTGCCGAACACCGCGGCTGCGTCAGCTGAATCTGTCAGACTAGGAATAGATAGTATTAATAGTGAAAGCGCAGACGAAATTCTTCTGGATGCGATCAAGCTCATTCGCCTTGAGCTCAACGAGAACGATCGGGCGTCCTTCCTTGAACGATTACTCGAATTTGCACTTCGCGACGATGAACTTTCTTTTCGCGAGACTCAATTCCTCAATGAAGTGGCAGACTATTGGGACATCCATGCACCAGCTACAGGAGACGGAAAGATGAAACTGTGGAGCATATTATCTTCGGCCGATGACAATGATGATTTTAAACCGATTCATCACCTGGCGCTCGTCTATGTTGCTCTCGCACATCAATCCGACAAAATACTTTCCGACGTCGAACTGGATGCCATACGTAAGAAGATTAGTGAATGGCTGCCAAATGCCCTGCCTGCCGACGTCCATGAAGTCGTTGAGCACGCTCTCAAGATTTATGCTCGCGGCCCTGAAGATGAAGTCACCGCTCGTGCTATCGACGTAGTGCAAAAATCCGTGCCGATGCATCAACGGTCTGCGTTGCTTGCTGACCTGATTTTCGTGGCGATGGCTGACAATGTTATTCTTGTCGAGGAGCGTGCAATCATCGAACGTCTGGCACGAGCCTGGGGGATCGAAGAAAAAGATCCTCCCGTAGCCGATGTCTGAAGAGAGCAGGACAACCCCCGGCCTATCTCTGGAAAAATTCGAGTTTGATCTTCAGGGTCATCGAGGCTGCCGAGGCTTGCGACCAGAAAACACGCTACCGGCGTTCGAGGAAGCGCTTCGTCTCGGTGTCACCACGCTTGAATTGGACGTCGTTATCTCTCGCGACGAGCACGTGGTTGTTTCGCATGACCCGTGGTTCAATCCGGTTCTGACGACGCTTCCAGACGGCTCGCCAATGCCTGAAGAAGCCGCTCTAGATTACAAGCTGTTCGAAATGGATTACGATGAGATCAGCCGATTCGATGTGGGCCTCCGTCCGCATCCTCTTTTTCCACGGCAGAAAAAAATGCCGGCAGTCAAGCCCCGACTTGACGAGGTGATCGCATTCGCGGAGTCGTACCAAGCTGCCTCTACATCCAGTAAGGTGCGATACAATATCGAAACGAAATCGACCGTCGAAGGAGACCACATTCTACATCCGATTCCTGAGCGCTTTGTCGACTTGTTGCTTGTAGTGATTACGGAGTCGGGCATCGCCACGCGCACAACGATACAATCGTTTGATGTACGCACGTTGCGAGTTGTGAACGAACGACAGTCTGCATGCCTAACGTCGCTGCTTATTGACGAACAATCCGGAAATGAAATTGATGAACAAATAGCTGAACTCGGATTTCGTCCAGATATTTATAGTCCTCACTATCGTCTGGTTTCTCAATCCCTTATAGAGCGCGCCCGGCAACTTGATATTCAAGTTTTACCATGGACCGTGAATGATGCTGGCGAGATGAAAAGCTTGCTTGCGATGGGAGTAGACGGATTTATTACGGACTATCCTGATATGGGAAAGCAATTCCTGAGCTAGGAGCCAGTAGCGATTGCTTTCCTAGGAAAAATGCTAGGAAACTTTCTAGGAAATTGCTAGCAAATGTTCATTAACACTTGAGCGGCTTTTAGAGTTAACTTGCTACCGGGGAGGAGGAGTGGTGGCCCCCACGGGATTTTACATTTTTTGCCGAGCCCAGATGCCGACCGCAATTTAGACTACAACCATTTAGACGACAGCCGTCACCAACCCAGTCAAACTTCGGCTCAATCCAGTAACTACGCCGGCCCACACGATTTCTCCTTCGCAAAAAGTGAAAACCCCTTCTGACACAAAGCCTTCACACAATCATAGTATTTACATCGAAACCGGAATTACACCGCCTCGTAGTTGCCAACACTGACCCACCGTCAATTCTAACCATCAGTATGATTCCAAGACTCTGGCCGCAAAACGGGCTAAAGGCACAGCTTGCAACGAAATTCCTGCACATTCTATTGCTGACCGTAGTAACGATTCTGTTGCCGACGCCGTTCGCAGTTGCCCAGGATCGCGCCTCCATCAACGGTTTCGTGACGGATGAAACGACAGGAGAGACGCT
>CBDUKH010000081.1:0-16640 GCA_965367755.1 uncultured Rhodothermales bacterium | reverse complement strand
ATCACTTGATGAAATTCGTCTTCTTCCTTGACTTCTTCCGTTATGTCTTCACCGGCAATGTCGTTTCTAAACTGAATGCTGCCTGCATAAGTGGCTCCTACAGAAAGCTCCAGCGTAGGTACAGAAAGGAGAACGCCAGCTTCGTCAAATACCGCAGTACCTACGACGGTATTATTGTTTGATTGATTCGTGAGCGACAGGGCGACATGCGTGATTACTTCCTCTTCTCCAGCATTTGGATCTGGCTCATTGGAGTCGCACGCTGCGAAAAATAGCAGCGCAATACAAACGGAGGGGATGGTGGGAAAATATCTCATCGTATTAGTCAGGGTTTAAGTTTGTTAAATTGATATCAGTTACCGATAACTTCCGATCGGAATACGAACCCTTAAAATGAAGGTTCGACCCGTTTCGTCAGCGAAGTATCGATAACGGCTTAAGTAGTCTCGATATGATTCGTTCAGAATATTGTTGACACCCAGACTGATGTCCAGATGGGTGCCGCCTGCCTGAACCTGGACCCGGTAGTCCGCTTCGAGTAAGTGATAGCCAGAAGGTGGATCGGCATAATCGATGCCCTCGGGAAATCTCGTTTGCCTGGCAACGAATTTGGCTCCAAGCTCCAATTCATTCCGCAGTAAACCACGTCCGGCGGGTAAGGCGACAACGGTATGTATGTGCATCCGGTCTGCCGGCATGTTGATCAGGTCAAGATCATTATCCAGGTCGACGGCGCGGACAATACTCGCGCTCAGTCCCGCGGACAAAAATCGTGCGAAGCTGTATTCGACGAGCCCATCAAAACCGGCAAGTCGGGCATCAGTTTGCTGATAGACAAACGTCGGAAAAACACCCCGAATTGTAACGGTCGGTTCTCCGGTTGGAATGACGTGTATGTAATTGGACATACGATTTAGATACGCGCTCAACTCGGCGTTGACGCGTCGACTTGAATGTCGAATCGTTGCGTCGAGATTGATACTTTGCTCGGCCGATAAGTCAGGGTCGCCGATTTCAAATTGAGCAGTTCCGTGGTGCAGTCCATAACTGTACAGTTCACTCATATTTGGTGGGCGCCACGCAGTACCTCCATTCAATGCAACCGACCATGCACTGTGGAACTGCCAGATGGCTCCAGCCACGGCCGACAGGCTGGCAAAATCACGAACGACATTTTCAAAGGCGCCGGAATTTCCGTTTTCACGAGGAAAAGCCCTGAACCATCGATAGTCCAAACGACTACCAGCTTCTAGCGTGACGATGTTATTGGACCAGACACCCCGCCCGAAGATACCACCCGTCAGTGCCCGAAAATTTGGAATGAGATAGCCGATCCGGTTGTTCTCATTTCCCTGTGTCATCCCACTGATTCCAAACACTGAAAAGAACCGATCTTGTGGACGCGTACGGTACTTGACTTCCAGCGTTTGCGATATCAGTTCCAGGTCAAACGCCGGCCGGTCGCCTGGATCTCCACTACCGATGGCATGTGCGTCGTACTCTTCACGCAGATTTTGTTGGATACCGTACTGAATATCGAGTACATCACCAGCATCCCTTTCCCAGTGTGCCTTTGTTGAAAAGACGTTATGGTTTACAATTTGTTTTGGAGTGTCAATGTCGTAAGAAAAGGTATACTCGACTGGTGGCCTGTCTTGTTCGATGGCGGCAAGTAGCCCCTCGACGGTGCTAATATGCGAGCCGCGATAAATTCCAAGCTCTGTGGCGAACCTGCTGACAAACGTTTCTACGCCGAGGTTATTTCGGTGATAACCTATTGCGAGTGATCCATTCAATTCTGAATAGGCCGTATTTCCGAGAACGTAGTCCGGCGTTGTAGAAGATCCCGCTTTTCGAGCGCTGGTCTGCACGCGCCACCCGAGTCCCTTGATTTGCGAAGGTGCGCCTTCTATATGAATAGAGCCTGCGGCCTGTCGACTGTTCGAAAATCCGTTCATGGTTACCTGGCCACCATATCCCGGGGTATCAGGCAGCTCTCGCGGTTCAATCCGAATCACACCACCAATAGCACCAACACCATACTCGACACCTGCTGATCCTCGAATAACCTCTATGCGGTCGGGAGCGAACGGATCAATCTCCGGGGCATGTTCACCACCCCATTGTTGGCCTTCCTGCCGAACACCGGCGTTCATGATCACCAACCTGTCGGAATGTAGACCGCGGATCACCGGTTTCGTAATTGAGGGGCCAGTCGTCAACGTGGTTATTCCAGGAAGATGTTCAAGAGTCTCACCCAGAGACTGTCCACGAACATCCGAAAGGTCAGCAGCATCCAGTGTCGAGACGGACAACGACGATCTCGTTAATTGAACCTGGCGCTGCCCGTCGGCAGTAACTGTGACCTCATCGATTTCGATAGCCTCATCCGTTAAAGTGATCGTCACTGATACATCCGCAGCACGAAGATCCACCGTGTGTCGTGCGGTCCGAAAGCCAATGAAGCGGAAGGCGATGACGTAATCGTCGGGAGGTAGGTCAGAGAATCGGAAAGCCCCGCTGGCATCAGTAACCGTGCCATACCGTGTTCCCTCGACGATAACCTGGACGCCTGGAATGGGGTTGTTTTGAGAATCTACTACCAGTCCATCAAGGGACTGGGCGAACAGTGTGCCACTGAAAACTGTGCTCGCGAAAAGCACTGAAAAAATCAGTAGCCGATTTGAACCGGTCATCTGAATCAATATTTCCTGAAGGGGGACTCGTCCGGCATAGTGCCGGACATCTAGACGTGCATGTCGGATGCATTACTCAGGAAATAGTCCGGCGGGCCGCGTATGCCGCGGGTAAACTGACGCGGCGTTGACGTAAGCTTGTGCCGAAGAAGCGAATCGGTGGCTGGCCTCAGGGAGAATCCAAAAGCTTCAATGAATGCTGTCCTGTATTCCTTCTTGACTGTGCACAGCGTGCAGGGATTATCGGCAAGATCTCCCAGTGATTCCTCGAAGGCGGCTCCATGATCCGAATGGTCGCATCGGTCTGCATCACTGCCCTTTTCATGATGCCATTCCAACCCATGCTGTGCACGATGAAGTACCGGAGCAAAAACTCCGCCTGTCAAAAACACGACGAGTGTCAGCCAGGCATAGCATTGAACAGCGATATGGTACTTTGTTGGTCGCAGCTGGATATTCGCGTTTTACTTTAGAAATAGCCTTAGATAGCGTATAGGATTCTTATGTTCCAGTAGCAACTCCGTCCGTATCTGATTAGATTCGAATTGAAATCAATATCGTCGCGGGACCGCTCCACGTCCAGTCACTTCGCAAAGCCTGTATTCCTATGAGCAGTATTTTTGTGTTCGCCATGATCTCTGGAATCGTAGCGATCTCGGAATACCTCGTTCGGACTACCTGGCTGAAGCATATCGGTTCGGCGCTACTAGTCATCTTGCTTACAGCGCTGATCGCAAATCTCGGAATTATACCAGCAGGTTCCACGCCGGAAGATCCAGTGGAAGCCTACGACTTCATCTTTGGCATCGTTGCACCACTATCAATTTTCTTTCTACTATTGAAGGTCAACCTCAGGGAAGTGTTAAAGGCGGGCCTACCCATCTTGTCTCTTTTTGTAGCGGGATCACTCGCCACTGTCTGTGGCGTCATTGCGGGGATGGTTGTAGTTGGCGGGCCGGATGTCTTTGGACCGGAATATCGCCCATTGGGTGGAATGTTCGTAGGTACGTATGTGGGCGGATCGGTTAACTTCAACGCACTTGCACTTCATTACGATGTTATGCGAGATGGCGTTTTGTTCGGAGGAGCCATCGTGGTAGATAATATTGCGACGGCATTGTGGATTGCTGCGACGTTAGCGATTCCGCGGGTAGCGCGGCGCTTCCAGACTAAACCGGCGGAAGGAGACAGGCCTGAAGTTCTTCTTGGGATCGAGGAGGACACAGAAGCTATCCATCCTATGGACATGGGGGCTATCGTAGGTATCGGGCTCGGAGTTTTGTGGTTCTCAGACCTGTCAGCCAGTTGGTTCGACGGAATTGGCGTTCCGATTCCATCGATATTGATTCTCACCAGCCTCGCCCTCTTGCTTGCGCAACTACCCGGCATTCAGCAACTGAAAGGGGCTCGTACACTCGGAATGTATGCAGTGTATTTATTCCTATCTGTAATTGGCGCCTTCTGCGATGTGTCCGCTCTTCAGGGGTTGGGTTCTCTTGGAGTGTCACTAATGATCTTTACGTTAGTGACCGTTCTTGTTCACGGTACGATCGTGTTTACGATCGGACACCTGTTCAAGGTTGACATAGAAATCACGGCTGTCGCTTCTCAGGCTAACGTCGGAGGCGGAACGTCAGCGCTCGCGCTCGCTCGGAGTCTCGGTCGTGACGACCTGGTCTTGCCGGCAGTCCTGGTCGGTTCGTTGGGGCTCGCGCTCGGATCGTATCTTGGCTTCTGGGTATCGGAAATTATTCTACCAATGATCTGGTGAGATGAAAGCACTGACGTTTCAAGGCATTGGCGAGATCGCGTGTGACCTTGTTCCAGATCCTGTCCTCAAGTGCGAAACCGACGTCATTGTCAAGGTTGAAAGAGCAGCTATCTGCGGCTCCGACATGCATCCCTACACTGGTCGCGAGAGGGGGATCGATGTAGGGACCATTATGGGCCATGAGTTTGCGGGGGTCGTCGTCGAGACCGGTACGGATACATTGCTTCAGGTTGGCGATCGCGTAGTTTCCCCGTTCACGACAAACTGTGGACACTGCTACTTTTGCAAAATTGGACTCACCGCACGGTGTCAACGCGGCGAGCTTTTTGGCTGGGTAGAGAACGGAGTGGGGCTCCAGGGTGCTCAAGCAGAATTTGTGCGGGTTCCGCTGGCCGACTCGACGCTGGTCAGATTTGCAGAAGCGTTAGGACCTGAAAAAGCCCTACTGGCCGGAGATATCCTGTCCACGGGAATGTATTGTGCGGACAGGGCGGAAGTGCGACCCGATGGAGTGTATGCCGTTGTTGGATGCGGTCCGGTAGGGCTCATGACGATCATGGCCTGCGTGAGCATGGGCGTTCATAACATTTTTGCGTTCGACTCGATTCCCGAGCGACTGGACAGGGCTACACGACTGGGTGTCACGGCAGTGAACTTTCAGTCGGAAGATCCTCGTGCACTGATTGCGAGTGCGACGGAAGGGCGGGGCGTCGATGCGGTGATGGAGGCTGTTGGTAGCCCGTCGGCCGGAAAGCTGGCGTTCGACCTCGTGCGCCCCGGCGGAATTATATCAACCGTCGGAGTTCATACCGATGCCCACCTGGACTTTTCTCCGGCGGACGCCTACAACAAGAACATTACGTACAGGGTTGGCAGATGTCCGGCCCGACACTACATGGAAAGGGCACTCGATCTTCTGGGTTCGTCTTCAACAAACTTTGATTCGATTATCACGCACCGAATATCGTTAGCCCAGGGTGCCGCGTCTTACGCCATGTGCCACAACAAAAGTGACGGATGCCTTAAGGTTCTTATCGAACCGGGGACCTAGCTTTTCTTGGGGTGCGTTTGCCAGAGCACATGTACGATCATCCACTTATCATCGTACTTGGCGAGTTGCAAGTAGTCAATTCCCCAGGTGGCGGTCAGCTTGGCGGTGGCAGTCTGGTCGAGGATGTCAAGGATTTCGATTTCTCGGGGGGCAGTATCCGGCGTCTGTCGGTTTTTCTCCTTCACACGGTCGGCATAGGCTATCATCTCTTCGAATGACATTGGTTCGCCAGAATACGCAGTCTCGTTTTTGGGGATCCAGAACCCGTACTTGACGACATCAGGCCGAATTGATCTGCGAATTCGATCTGCCTCTCCCTTGTAGAATCCCAAGACATAGTCCTCTACGGCTGCACGTACCCCCTCAACATCCGTGTCGGCTTGAGCGTGGCTGCTGCTAAATGGGAGTGCAAGTAATAGAAGAAGTGGAATAGCGTACTTGTAAAACATAGACATAATCGGGGCCGTGTTGGGGTTGACAATGATATGGCGTACGGGCTATAAAAGGCTGAAGTTTCGGTGCTTCAGCAGACCCCAATAATTTGTGCAATCTTGGGTTCACGTTTTTGCAGGCGATGACTAGCCAATCATCGATTCTTTCTCCAGCCGTCCGTCAACTGCGTCAGAATGAAGTAGCGCCGCGTGACGTGGACGCTTATCTGAATCGGTGTCGAAGTCCGAATCAAGTTCGCAAGCCAAAGTAGGTGGAGTAGGTCGATTCAACAGGGCTGATCGGCGCTTGCCGCGTTGCGTAATGAGAATGACTGCTCCAACAAGCAGCACGATGGCGACAATAATATTTAATGTGATGGCTTCATCTATTATCGCCCACCCGAGTAGTACGGCAACTATGGGATTGACAAAGGCATATGTGGAGACTTTCGCGGGTGTCGTATTTCGCATCAGCCAGATATATGCATTGAACGGGACAAACGATCCGATCAGAAACAGGTATGCCCATCCGATCAACGACGGTGTTGTAATCGTCGCCAGGTCGAATCGCGCCCCTTCGCCCAGGATAAATCCTACGATCCCGAGAACAATGCCACCAGCACTCATTTGCATGGCGGCGGCGAGAAACGGGTTGTCCGGTAGATTTCCGTCGCGGCTCTTTAACGATCCAAGAGACCAGGAAAATGCACCGAAGACAACCATTGCGGCAGCAACATAGTCGATTTGGGTATTCGAAAGCACGCCAGCAGGATCGACCAAGACAAGGACGCCCACGAATCCAACAAGAATCCCGAGGATCGTGAGGCCGGATGGAGCTTCGTTCCTTTTCCACAGCCAGTCGAGCAACACCATCCACAACGGAGCAGTTGTAACGAGAAGCGCTGCCAGACCTGACGGCACAAACTGTTCGGCCCACGCAAGAGTCCCCGTACCGCCTACAAGCATCAAGCTGCCGACAATAAAAGCCGAACGCCATTCCGTGACGGAGGGGCGTGGTGTTCCCGTAAGTCGCATGTAGGCGTAAAGAATCAGCCCGGCGAAGCCAAATCGCGTCGACAACATCAGGAAAGGTGGGATACTCTCAACCGCGATCTTGATCGCCAGGTACGTAGATCCCCAGATGAGATACACGGACCCGAATGCAAGGATGAACGCCCAGGTAGATGGAGATGACTTCTGATTCACGCCTACGGTCCAATTAGTAACGGATTAATGATAGTCGCATCATATGGTAAAAGGAACTATAAGATTCATTTATTATATTAATCATATGTATAAGAATAGCTAATGATATATGAATACGCTTTCTATAGACCAATTAAACACGTTCGTAGCCATAGCGGAAGCCGGGAGCTACACATCCGCAGCTGAGAAACTCTTCCGAACGCAGCCAGCATTAAGTCTGCAGATTAAGAAATTGGAAGAACAACTGGGCAGCAAGATTCTCGAGAGAAGCGGCAGGAGGACGCGTCCCACGCCAGCCGGAGATGTTCTGATGTCGTACGCGATTCGCATTCTTGAGCTTAACGACGAGGTAGTGAACAAACTGTCAGTGACAGATACGGAAGGGTCGGTGCGAATTGGCGTCCTCGAGGAAGTAGCGATTGGTCCACTGTTTGACCTGCTCACGAAATTTGGCCGGCTTTGTACGCGCATCGATCTCGATTTTAGAGTGGCGACGAGCTGGGAGTTGTCGAGATGGATTAAAGAGGATAGAATCTGTCTCGCTGTCGCCAACACCGAGTACTCAACCGGACGGACTATTCCTCTTTGGTCCGAACGTTACGTTTGGGCTGCAAGTCCGAATTACGAGAGAGCCGGGGGAGAATCAGTTCCGCTGATTGCCGACCCGTTTGATTTGCCATGCGATGTTAGAGATGCGGCAGTAAGAATGCTTGACCGTGCAGGGATAGACTATCACGTGGTATTCAGCAGCTCGAGTATTTCGGCTCTACAGGCAGCAATCCGTGCCGGACTGGGTGTCGGCATTATCGCAGAAAGCGCCGTCACGGATGACATGCAAATTCTTGGGTCCGACTCCGGACTACCCGAGATTCCACCAGCGCGTATTGGATTGTATCGCGGGCCGACGGCAACCAGTACCGCAGTAGATTGCCTCGCAGATTTTCTGGTAAGCAATCTGCAAGTAAAAGAAATCAGTCTGTAGACTCAATGGCCACTTAGATTGAGGTGCATCAGATATCTTTCAAAAATAACATCACCCCGACGGACAGTTTCCGTGTCATAGTGCGTGAAGCCAAATTTTTCGAAGAGCGGTTTGCTGAATACACTTGCTTCCGTCGTTAGTAACGAATCACCCCGGAGGCGTGCAAACGCAATCAAGTTGTCCATGATTAACGATCCAAGTCCCATTCGCTGGTGAGATGGGGCCACGTAGACTGATGCAATCCTGCCGTTATCGTCAATCCCGCCAAAGCCTGCGATCCGGGTCGGGGTTTCAACAACAATAGTCCTCACATCCAGAATGAAAGATTCAAATTCAGGAGTATCTGCAAAACGTGCCCACTCCGCTACCTGGGATATGCTGTAGGCATCAGGACCGCTGTGACGTGCAGCATCTCGGTATACATTTCGCAAATTGGTCAGGTCTTCAGGTCGGGCATCGCGAATTGAGTATTCCACCCGAAGTACCTACACGTTAAAGACATTACCAGGCCGCGGTTTATCACTGACGGGTTCGTCGGAGCCTCTGAGCCAGAGATCCCGATACCTCCCGTCCTGGTCATAGCGTTCCGCTTGACTTTTCGGGTTAAGGCGGTGATTTCGTTCTTGATCACTTCCAACGCCCGCCATAAACATCCAGTTACCCCAGTTGCTGGCTATGTCGAGGTCCACCAATTGCGAGGCAAACCACGAAGCTCCAATTCTCCAATCTTGTCTTAGATCATGGCAGAAATACGATGACGCGATCTGTCGACCTCGACTACTAACCCAGCCTGTTGAGTTTAGCTCAGTCATAACAGCATCGACAATGCCCTCGCCTGTGCTGGCGGAGATCCACTTGTCGACAAGTTCCTGATCATGTTCATACGAATAGGTTTCGCCGCCTATGCCATCAATGTTAAATATCGATCTGCCATGGATCAGGGCGATATACTTGTAGAAGTCGCGCCACAGCAGCTCGTAGAAAACCCAGTATGTCGAACCGTTCTGTACAACTTTCTTTTCGAATCGATTTATTTCTCCGAGAACATACCGGGGAGACAGGCTGCCGTTGGCAAGCCATGGAGAAAACTTGGTGCTGGAGTTCGTGCCTACCATGTCGTTGCGCGTCTCCTTGTATCTCGTAACGTACTTGGTATCCCAGAGATATTCATTGACACGGTAAAGTGCATTCATCTCGCCACCGCGATAGGGGAACGAGGTACGCTTGTCGCGAACATAGGAATCTGTGTAGATATTCTCAATGCCAAGGGATATGTCAAGGAACTCGTCCTTCTGTTCGTCAGCTAATAATGGCACGTCGAACAATTCTCTTGGCTCGCATTTTTTTTCTACTTCTTTTCTGAACGTTGAAAAGTCAGGCGGGAAACTGTTGAGGTCAAAAGGAATATCGTCGGGATGTATCAGGAACTGTCCCGAGTAATATTGCAACTTAACATTTTTCGGAAGTGCCTTGGTAACGGCAATTTCCTCCTGCACTTCTGCTGGTGTTAACGCCTTTTGCGCAAAGACCTCATCGACGGAGTTGCTTCTTACCACCTCCGGGATGATTACGGCAGGGTTCTCTTTGTAAACGAGAAGGGGAATGCCACTGCTGCTGAGGTTGGCTCTGAGATTGTCAACCGATTCCTGAAGGAATCGAAGTCGGTGTCTTCCAACGCGAGGAAAGCCGTATTCATCCAGCTCAAAATGCGTCGGGTTGAAACAGAAAATACCTACTACACGAGAATGCCTGGTTGAAGCTCGAGTCAGAGCCTCGTGATCATGGACGCGCAAGTCGTCTCGAAACCATATAAGGGCGGTGCTGTTTTTCAACTGTAGTCTCCGGAAATTCGGTGAGTCAGTTCAATGCCACGAAATCGCCGCCCAGCGTGGCTATACAATCCTGCGAATAGTAGTTCGCAATAGTCTTATCAAGATAGAGGAAGGTGGTTCGCTAAAACCAGTCCAATAGTACCAAGTTTTGTGGGCACAAAGGCACAGTTGTGTAGACTTCGTGGTACATGAGTACGTCGAAACTAGAACTATGTCAACAGCAAATAAAGAAAATCTCTGTTAGCTAATCATCCAATGCTTCTTGTTCAGTAACCCCTTTTATCGATCCGTATTTGGCTGCAAATGCTTCTAATTCAACTCGGAGTTGTGTAAGTCGTTGGTACGCATCAGTACCTGGTGGCTGGTCTGCCCGCTGCATCATGCCAGCGAGATAGGATAACTGCCTGTCGAACATTCGAGGCGGATAGCTTCCTTCACTCTCGGTTACCATTTCTTTTCTCAATGATTCAAGAGCTTTCACAGTTTCAGAATCAGGTTTGGTTTGAGATTCTTCTATTATTTTATCGACATCAGCGATGATGGTCCAGAACTTCGTGGTTAGGTCCCTGACCTGAAGATTAAAAGCTTCTTGGGTTTGCAAATCTGCATCGGTGATTCCATCATCGAGGAGACGCGGATCCGCCGAAAGAGTAAACGTCGTGCTCTTTGTTTCTCTGCCGGTTGACAGTTCGACTGTATAGTTGCCAGGACCAACCAACGGCCCGCGGCTTCGGTCTCCTTCCGAATTCACCGGGCCCGTGTGCCGGTTGTCCCACGTGAACCGATGGAAACCGGGTGAGGTTGCAAGATCTCTCGTGACCGTCGTCATTGGAGGTTCGCGCATTTCCTGTTCTTCAGTTTCAGCAAGTGATAATGAGTCACTCGAAAAAGTTCGAATAACCGAACCTGATTCATCGAGGATCCGCAGTTGGACGGTCTCGACACCATCCGCACCAAGGAAATAATCAATAACGGTACCGGGTGCAGGATACTCCGGATCGGTATCGTGTCGTCTTCCTGAACTGTATCGCAACAAATGACTCTCACCAACAGGAAAAACCGAAAGCCCGGCATCGACGATTGAGGCACCCCAGGTTCTCACCGGTCCAAGTCCGTCGAGAATCCAGAACGAGCGACCCATGGTAGAAACTACCAGGTCGTCATCAACAATTTTAATGTCTGTGATCGGAGTAACCGGAAGGTTCTGCTGAAATTTCTGCCAGCTTATTCCGTCGTCGAACGAAATGAACATTCCAAACTCCGTTCCCGCATACAACAATCCTTTGCGCTCCGGGTCTTCCCGGACTACTCGAGTAGGGAAGTCATCCGGGATTCCATTCGTACCATCGGTCAGTCGATTCCAGGTGCTGCCATAATCGGTCGTTACAAAAATGTATGGCTCCCAGTCGTCAAGTAGATAGCGATAGGCAGCGATGTATGTTTTCCCCGCGGTGTTCGGAGATGGTTCGATACTCTGAATCCGACCCTCGGGAGGAAGACCCGGAGGTGTTACATCTCTCCACGTCTCACCGTTGTCCGTTGACACATGGACAGGGCCATCGTTCGAACCAGTCCAGATTACACCAGACTCGATGGGAGATTCTTCAATTACGTAGAGTGTACTGTAATGCTCTTCGCCTGTAATATCTCTTGTAATGGGTCCGCCAGAATAAACTTGTCTCTCGGGTCGAAAAGCGGTGAGGTCGGGGCTGATTGTTTCCCACGTTCGGCCCTCATCTACCGTCCGGTGGACGTACTGTGAGCCATGGTAAATTACGTCCGGGTCATGCGGCGATACTTCGATGGGGACGACGCGTTGAAATCGATACGTAAGATCGGCAGGATTCTGACCGTACATATCCATCGCACCGACGTAGTACTGTTGCTCTTGTCCGGTCGAGCGATTATATCTGCCAAACCTGCCTTTACAATTTGAGTAAACTATATTCGGGTCACCCGGCTTAGGGATGGCAGGGCCTGTTTCACACCCACCAACTTCTTCCCAATAAGATGTCTGACCGCCAGGATTCCTGAATGGTGGAATACTTGGCACCGCGATGGTCGTGTTATCCTGCTGGCCGGCATACAACCAGTAAGGAAATTGATCGTCGACGTTAACCTGGTACAGTTCCGCTGTCGGCTGGTTCAGCTGACTGGACCAGTTGCGACCACCGTCCACAGTAACGTTCGCGCCGCCGTCATTTGATTGAATAAAGATGTCCGGGTTGTCCGGGTTTATCCACATGTCGTGGTTGTCACCGTGCGGAGTCGACATCCTTTCGAACGTGTACCCGCCATCAATAGACTTGTAGAATCCCTCGTTACTCACGTAGACAATGTCGGCATTCGAAGGATCGGTGTCGACATTCGTGTAATAGAAAGGACGATTCATCAGTCCACGACTTTGGGATACGAGCGTCCAGGTTAATCCGGTATCGTTAGACCTGTACAATCCTTCCTCGTTATCCGGAGCCTCGACCAGTGCATAGACCCGAGCCGGGTCGTCGGCAGATACTGCAAAATCTATTTTGCCTGTCAGACTCGCGGGCAGTCCGGTATTGATGCGCATCCACGTTTTTCCAACGTCGGTCGATCGGTAGATTCCACTTTCCGTTTCATCTCCAGAAATAATTGTCCATGGCTTGCGCTCCGCTCGCCACATCGCCGCATATACAATGTCGGGGTTTGTGGGGTGCAGCTCAATGTCTACCGCCCCGGTTTTTGACGAGACATGTTTAATCAAATCCCACGTCTTGCCACCATTTAGAGTTCGATAAACACCTCGATCTGGAGTCGGTCCAAACGGACTTCCCATGGCCGCGGCATAAACCACTTCAGGGTTAGTAGGATGGATGACGACTGAAGCAATTTGACCTGCATTCTCCAGTCCTACCATTTCCCACGTTTCGCCGCGATCTGTGGATCTATAAATACCTTTTCCGATGATGACATTGCTCCTGATACCGTCCGAGCCCGTGCCAACAAATATTACGTCCGGATTGCTGTCAGAAACATCAATCGAGCCGATCGAACCTGTGGCAAAGAAACCATCGGAAACGTTCTGCCACGAAGAGCCGAAATCAGACGTCTGCCAGACTCCACCTCCGGTAGCGCCCATCAAGAACCATCCAGGTGAATCCTTGTGACCGGCTACGGCGGTCACCCTTCCTCCGCGCGTGGGGCCGACCATTCGGTATTCAAACTCATCGAAGTTTGCTGACGCGTATCTTGCACCATCCGATGGTGTCTCTTGAGCCTGACTTGTCGCGAGGCTTGCTGTCAACAGGATGATTAAAAAGACGAACTTCGAAAAAACTTTCATTCGGGACATCTGGGCGTAGAATATTTTTGAATAGGTCCAATAATATAAAAAGGGATTAGTAAGGCTTTGTACAGATATCAGGAGACAGATGAATACTTTGCTCAAATAGCCGGGGGGACGGAAGCTCTCGGTTGTGAAGAGCTGATTGAACTTGGTGCCACCAGGGCCGATCCCGCCTATCGTGGAATCTGGTTTGAGGCAAGCCACGAGAGTCTTTATGCCATCAACTACTGTGCTCGGCTGCCTACTCGTATTCTTGCTCCCCTAGTAAGATTTAAATGTCACAACCCCGACTATCTGTACCGACAAATGTCAGAAATGAACTGGTCGGACTTTATGAATGTTACGGATACGTTTGCGATTTTTTCCAATGTGTCGAACAGCAAGATACGACATTCAAAATATGCGGCGCTGCGCGTCAAGGATGCGATAGCTGATTACTTCCGAGAAAAAACCGGACGCCGACCATCAGTAAATCGGATTAAACCTGATGTTTGGTTTCATATCAATATCCACGAAAATATTGCGACGTTGAGTCTGGAACTGTCAGGGGGATCGATGCATCGCAGAGGCTACAGGCAGTCTGCTGGACAGGCGCCTATGCAGGAGACGGTCGCAGCAGCAATTGTTCGGATGACGGGGTGGGATGGAGAGCGTAAGTTGTACGATCCCATGTGCGGGTCGGGTACGATTCTCGCAGAGGCCGTGATGAAGTATTGTCGGGTGCCTGCATCGTATTTGAGATCGAACTTCGGTTTTACGCGACTGGTAGACTTTGACAAGTCACTCTGGCAGCGTGTGAAGAAACAATGTGACGATAACATTCGCGAACTTCCGCGTGGGTTAATCCACGGAAGTGACATTGATACTGTTGCCATCGAGGATGCACGCAGAAATCTTCAGAATATCCCTGGTGGCAGGAATGTAGACCTGCAAGTCCGCAACTGGCAATCTATTTCATCGCTGGAAGACGTGGTTATTGTCACAAACCCACCGTACGGACGCCGGATCAATAGTAAAGAGCCGATTGACGACTTCTATTCCGGTTTCGGTGATTTCCTCAAGCACTCTTGCAAAGGCTCTAAAGCATTTATCTATGCTGGCGAGAGAGCTCTTCTTAAACGCGTCGGGCTTCGAACAACCTGGAAAAAGCCGCTTGTCAATGGTGCTCTCGATGGCCGGCTGGCTCTGTTTGAAATGTATTGAGTGCGTCTTGTCCATGGCCGACAGGTGTTTTGCGCGACGAAGCGTATATTCCGCGACAATCAAGTGGATTAACGCAGTTGACTCGCAAGAAGCGTTGCGATTCTCCAGGTACCGTCAGTCCTTGAAATAGCAATCACGAAAGAAGTACATACGTGGCACAAGAAATTATTGTCGGAATCGTTTTCGTTCTTGTTCTGGGAATTGGCTCGCAGTGGTTGGCGTGGCAATTCCGCGTGCCGTCTATTCTCCTATTGCTGGTTGTAGGATTTCTTGCAGGCCCCGTTACCGGCATCATTGATCCGGCAGGGTTGCAGGGTGAATGGGTTTTTGCATTTGTATCGATCTCAATCGGCATCATCCTATTTGAAGGCGGACTGAGTCTTCGGCTATCCGAACTTCGCGAAATTGGAGGATCCGTTCTCAACCTGATAACGTTGGGAGTCCTGCTCACCTGGCTGCTTGCGTCACTTGGCGCCTACTATATCATTGGGATGAGCTTTGGTATGTCCGTTCAAATCGGTGCGATTCTTACAGTCACTGGTCCCACTGTTGTCATTCCGCTTTTGCGGCACGTTCGTCCAATCGGAAAGGTTCGGGCCATTGCGAAATGGGAGGGAATTACCATTGATCCGGTTGGGGCAATCCTGGCCGTTCTGGTTCTCGATACCATCTTGATTTTGAACCAGGCATCAGCGGGAGCAGAAATCAGTGGAATCGGACCGGCCGCATTACACGCAGTGGAGGGACTGCTACTAACCATCACCACAAGCATTGGAATTAGTGCGATAGGTGCCGGGACACTGATTGTGCTCTTGCGCCGCCGCCTTGTACCAGACTACCTGCAGAGTTCGGTAGCTCTTGCCATTGTAGTCGGGACCTTCGCACTCTCGAATGTCCTGCAGGAGGAATCGGGGCTGCTCGAAGTCACACTGCTCGGTATTATCATGGCAAATCAGAAACTGGTTCCGGTCCGTCGGATTTCTGACTTCAAGGAAGACCTGCAGGTGTTACTTATCGCGAGTTTGTTTATCGTGCTGAGTGCCCGCCTTGAACTCAGTGCGTTGGATTACATTAATGGAAGAACGATTCTCTTCCTCGTAGTTCTGATTCTTGTCGTCCGACCGTTGGTAGTCTGGGTATCGTCGATCCGAACAAATCTTACCTCGAAGGAAAAAACATTTTTATCATGGATTGCACCTCGAGGTATCGTCGCAGCTGCCGTCGCGTCCCTGTTTTCATTCCAGCTTGAGAATGTTTTTCCGGGCGAGGCGGATAGCCTGGTACCCATCGTCTTTATGGTCATCGTTGGCACGGTCGCCGTCTACGGATTAACCCTTGCTCCGCTTGCACGATATCTGGGGTTGGCCGACCCGCATCCTACCGGACTTTTGATTCTTGGTGCTCACAGCTGGGCGCGCAAGATTGGACAGATTCTAAAAGATAACGGTGTGAAGGTTGTCATTATCGACAGCAACACAAAGAATATCCAACAAGCTCGTCAGTTAGGGTTGACAGCGGAAACAGCCAACGCTGTTTCGGAAGTTGTTCTGGACGAGCTCGACCTTGCCGGCATCGGTAGTTTCCTGGCTATCACTTCAAACGACGAAGTAAACACACTGGCAGTTCTGAATTTCACAGAGATATTCGAGAGTAACGATGTTTATCAACTTGACGCTCGGGTGGTGCGGTCGAAAACCGAGCAAATGCGCGAGAGCCCGTCGAACCTTCGCGGGCGTCCGTTATTTTCGGACGGCGTGAACTTTGTTTCGCTAAACGAAATGTTTGACGAAGGCGGTCAGATTCAGGAGATAGAGGTGACGGATGCGTTCACCTACGACATGATCAAGGACCAGTATGATGGTGAGTCAGTCCTCCTGTTTGTCATTCGAGGTGGTGAACCACTTATCAACGCAAGCGATGTCAATCTGGCACCGGTAGCCGGCGATATCGTTATACTTTTTGTGCCACCACGATTCAACGAGAAAGAAGAATCCGATGGTGCCGCATATGCTCGCCTTGTAGCTGACGCGCACATTGTCGAGTTGGAGAATTCCGAATCGTTTGAGAATGTGGTGCGGCGGGCGGCTGCAGAATTTGCGCTGGCACTTCCAATTTCTGCTGACGAACTATCTGCTGGCTTTAT
>CBDUKH010000080.1:0-16834 GCA_965367755.1 uncultured Rhodothermales bacterium | reverse complement strand
GAACGATGAAGTGGATGGGCTGCAAACATGACTAGTACCGATCGTTATCTGCTGCAATGGAATTCCAAACCGGGGCTCCTCGGAGAGCGGCGACAGATCCGGATGAAATGCGTATCGTGGTATCACTTAACAGGCTCAAAGAGAACGCATAGGAAACGACTCGGTCGCACTCGGTCATGTGTTTTAGTCGACCACATGTAATTGCCAGTGTATCGACGGCGAAGCCGGCGGCGACGGGTAGGTTATTTCTTGTCAGTTGCTCATCAAGTTTGTAGATAACCTGGTGGCCGAGTCTCTGGCCGAACGTCCATTGTCCGTCGCGTTGAGAAAGCGAACGGGATTGCCGAATGTCGTGGGCAATCAAACTCGATAGGTGCCGGGCCGTCGACGCAAGTTCAAGGATTTCCATCCGCGCGTTGTATTCGCGCGTGACGAATGTTACAGAAAGCATGACGAGACCGAAGAAGAAAATGCTCAGGCTCGTAGCGATCGCGACTTCAACGACGGTAAATCCTCTGTTCATTGATTCGGGTGAATGAATTTCTTCGATGATAATTGAACAAGGGTGTGCGAGCTATCGCGGCTGAGAACAGTAGCTGTGATTGTTGAGACGTTTTCTGAGTCAGCTGTGTGCAAACCAGCGGGCAGCCTCAGGTTGTTGCCCGGGTTTTCGTTCTGAACGTCGAAAAGCGAGCTCGATGGAGGATTCCACGAGGCAGATTCGAGATGCAGTCGAGCCAGGTCGAGCGCACGACTCTGATCGATCGGAGAGGGGTGTGGATTTGTCAGGACGACAGCGAGCGGTAGAAAGACGCTTGTTAGGATGGCGACCGCAACGATTGTCTCGACCAGTGAATAGCCGGACTCTGTAGTTTCTGTGGTTGTTGCTACAGCTTTGCGGCGGAATGTCAGATTCGAGTGCATGTAGTATTTATCTGGAGAAGGGTTGGCAGGAGGTCGTTCGATGCCGGAAGGACAAAGTGTTCCGGTCGACGAGACACATCGACGTGGGTGTTGTTCAACCAGTTGACATAAACAGACGGGCTTTGATAGAAATAGAACTGTTTCGTTTGAATCGTTCCGAACAGGTTGCCGGAAAGCTCAGTCGCCGCTGAGTTGAATACAGCTCCACGAACTGTCGCACCGTGCCGAACCACGATGTTGCCAAGTCGGGGTGTTCGGGAAGTCTCCGTAGATTCGAAAATGGCGGTGCCGTCGAAACGCGATCCATCTTCAAAAATAACCTGTGCAATTTCCGGCGAACCGCTTACGTAGATTGAAGACGGGTAGCGCAGCCAGGACAAACTGTCAACCCCGATTGACTGCAAAGACATAAACTGTCCGGATAAGGACGCCTCAGAAATGGATACCGACTCCCGACCGTAGAAAACGCTTTGATCGCTCTGTGTACCGCGTGTAACTGTGAGCGATCTGGAAGAGAGAAATATTGACCCATTAGGTATCCAACCGGTTTCTGTGAGAGTGATGTCACTGTCGCTGATAATTGTCAAAGGTGTGCCATCGGAGAACCACGTTGAGTCGATTGTTGCGGGTGCATTGAGATAGACAACATTGCCATCCGATATACCGGAATACGTGGAAACGGAATCAAAACTAAAGTCCGCGAGCAGGGATTCGAACACACTGACGGACTCCTTAAACAAAGGGAAAGTCGCTTTAACGAGATTGCCACTGTTTCCATGTACATCGCCGTCGACAGATCCGCTAAATCGATGCCCATCGATGGACCCTCGTTCCAGTGAGCCGTCCGAAAGATAGATGTCACCTTTAATGATCGTCGAGCCGGAGACGAACAGTCGCTTTTCCGAATCGGTGAGATGCACGGCAACGCTGTCGATTGTCGACGATTGAGATCCCGCGATTGCGAGGGACGAGCACGTTGTGCGGTGGTCACGAACTTCTGAGTTGATGCGGAAGAATCCGCCCAGGGCGTCAACCGATACCGAAGCCCGCCTGGTCGAGGAGTCGAGTAGAACGTCTAAGTCAACCGGGTGCTGCTCCGCCTGTAGCCTGGCCATGCCGATGGCGACCCCGGATTCGGAATCATAGTAGAGTTGCTCCTCGCGAAGGTTATTTGCGATTCCGCTTCGGGCAATCAGATCCATCGTAATGAGCAATCCCGCAAAGACAGCGAGATAGGTTGTAAGAAAGATCGCGTACAGAATCGATCCACCAGATTCGTCGCGAGCAAATGACAACATCCCGGTCGAGAGTTCCGTTATTGCAGACTCATTCCATCTCACGAGAACCTCGTCACGATTTCCACGATAAGGACAGCGGCAGCAACGAACGGGACGAACGGCACTTTGGCATTTCCGGGAATACGGTTTGTGAGGATGCCAAGACCGCCAACAATGGCTGATAGGAAAATGGCGACTACCAGTGACGGAATAATGTTAACGCCAACGATCAGACCGAGAGCGCCGAAAAGCTTGATATCACCAAGGCCCATCCCGGGCGTGTTGAAGAGTAGATGTCCCATGAGCCGAATTGCAACACCTGTGGCCATCGCCGCAAGCGCATAAAGGATCGGCGCGGTTAGAAACCTGTCCAGGATGATGCTTTCGCTCGCGAGGAGCATAGACCCCGCGATTACACCAGCCAGGACGATCTTGTTGGGGACGATACCGTATCGGAGATCCGTCATGGTGCAGATGGTCAGGACCCAGGCGGCAACAACTATTCTTAGAGCGCTAATATTGATTCCATAATAGAGTAGCGTCAGGCCCACGATCAGGGCAAGGAGCGTCTCGACGAGAAGGTAGGTTGCCGGTATTCGAGCGTCGCAGAAATGACATCGCGATCTCCGAAGGACGAAGCCTGCGATGGGAATGAGAGAGAGTGCGTCAAGGTGATGTTGACACGCTGAACACATCGATCGCCGAAAAACAGAGGAGGAATTTCCTAAGCGGTCGACGAATGTGCATGAAAAGCTGCCGAGGCTGGCACCGGCAAAAGCGGAAAGAATGAAATATGAGGTCGTCATGTATTCAGTCTTTTACAACTTCGTGGATGGTGCCATCGGGTCCTACTTCCCAAACATTGAAGGTGCCATCGCGATCGAAATCTATTGATGACGTTGCGGTTACAATAAATCCGGCTTCATCAGTTGCCACCGAAATGTGATAATAGGCGTTTCCGCCTTCGGTCTGGAGAGGAGATTGCTCAAATCCAATGTCGTCCAGGTCGTCGGAATAATGGTTGTTTTCGAAGTAGTAAGCCTGCTGGAGCGAATGAACCTGGCGCAGAATCAGGCGCGCTTCTGTAGTCTTGGCTTTCGTCATTACGGTTGTGAATCGAGGCAGGGCGAGCAGTGCGACGAGCACCCCAATGATTACGAGAACGACCAGCAGTTCAGTCAGGGAGAAACCTCGTTCGGATTTGAGGATTTCCAGTCGATCCTGCCATCGCAACCGGGGATTATCTGATATGTTTTTATTCATGATTCCGTGCTATTTCCAGACGGTCGGTGTCTTGTGAAAGTGAAAGTGTGATCGTTTGTTGATCCTTCTCCAGGATGATGTGATCATCTCCCACAGAAGTGACGGCGAAGGAATTAATCGAATCGGTACTGGTGACCATCGACAGCTGTTCGTTCGCCGATTGCACAATCGCTGTCTTCCCGATGATGCCAATGAGTCTGATTGTCGGAGCGACTGAGACCGGTCCCGGTTTTTGATCGTCGACTGTGGTTGCGTCCACTACGTCCGGGAGTGTCTCAGCCTCCACATAGTCACTCAGGAACGGATCCCGGAAGTTTCCCGTGAATGTGTGGGCGCCTGACATCACCGAACCATTTCGATTGAGGGCGATTCGATTCTCAGTTTCTTCGGTTGCGACATCCGGAGCGTCGTCAGCAATAAACCAGAGTCGGTAGCCGACGTAACTCCAAACGGCAATCGCGGCGAGCGCGAGGATGCCGATCTTTGTGGAGCGAACTTTTGATAGCGACTCATTCATCGGCAAGCCAGACGTTGAAAGTGACCAGGGCGTCGAGATAAGTGTTCGCTGATGCAGGCTTAATAGTGAGGCTGATTATCTCGACAATCGATGCAGACTGTTCGAGATTCTGCGCGAGCATGCCCACACAGTTGTAGTTGCCAGCAATGCCGAGGTCCCACGACGAGAGTACGAGAGAGTCGCTCGAGGCTTCAGGAGTGAGCGAGGTCATCGAGCAGCCGGACGAAGCCGTGATTTCTTCGAGCCAGTTGATCCAGTGCGATGAGGGCTGAACTTTAAAGACTCGGGCGGGGATGGTACGTGCGAGCGAAGTCGACTGGTTGCCCCGCTGCCCAATGAGGTGTTTGAGACCGGCGTTTTGTGTGACGAGCATCTCGGATTCGACGGCAACAGGATTGTACATCGCGGAGAACAATCGCATAGTCGCGACCAGTACTACCGCGAACGCTGCCACTGTCATGAGGGCCTTCTTTCTAAATTGAGATTTAAGTTCGACGAGTGGTTGAGAGTCAATCATGTCGCACCTGTGTGGTTGATGCGTCATTTGATAGCTTTGTGACAGAGCTCACAAGTTCGAATTCTATTACCCGGGCATCCGACGCAGAGCGCCGTCTGGAAGCGGCTACATTTTTGAGATCGACCGTCTGTATTGACGGGCTCTGTTCGAGCAGCTTCGTAAAGAGCGCAACGTACGAGGCATCGGGAGTGCTACCGTTGATTTTGAATTGCACTGATGAAGACGGGTGGTCCGGGGCGGCTGAAATGGATGTGAGGGTGATGCGATCAGGGTTGGCACGGCCGATCATCTCTAGAACAGATGCAAAGTTTGTCTGACGCGAAAGAATTAGCTGATAGGCAGTAGATTTCTCGCGGGATACTTCTGTTCGTGCCTGTGATAGACGGAGTTGATTGGCTTGTCCTTCAAGGAATACATTTTCGTCGTTGAGTTTATCCAGTCGATAGTTGGCGAGTACAAGCGCAAGAATTCCCAGGAGACAAACGATTGCGACGACGTACGCCGCGACTTTGAAGCCGGTTTTCAGGAGTGCCTCGTATTGCGCTCGCAGCCGTTCGAGTGCGAAAGTCGTCGACGCGAAATTAGTGCCGGTCGGCACATCATAGAAAAGCCGAATCGCGAGGGCGGATACGTGGAGTTTGTCGGCAGGCGATGTTGCTCGCGACCGTAATGTCGTCTCGGCGACTCTGAACGTAACGGCACCGGAGTGGTCGGCGACTGCATCGAGAAATCGTGTACAAGCAGGCCCTACAACGAGGGTTGGATTTGATTTCGAGTTGGCGTTTTGAGCCGACTGGACAGATGCCTCGACGTCGAGTCGAATCTCCGGGGCCGAACCTCGATGGATGCTGGCTGATTTAAAGACTCCGTTTATATAATGGAATAGAACCGAGTATTCTGCGTTGGCATACAGGACAGTCTCATTCCCGGCCATAAAGGAATCTCGATAGGCAAGGGCGTAGGGAAGGTCCTGCGAAAGGGTACTAAATACCAGGGGAGTAATATCCAGCGATGCCAGTTGTTCGACGGTACGGCAATAAGCAGCCTTCGAGATTGCACTACAGTATGTTGTTTGTTGACCGTTCGTCGTAGTAGTGTCGCCTGCGAAACAGAAATCATTCTCAGTGACTTCAGGATCGGTGTTGGACGGGATCAGGTTTGCCTTCAGTCGTTCGACATCTTCGACATAATTTGAGCCATGGCTGCTACCGGGATTCGACAGGCGATGTCGGACGAATCGTTCTTCGACAAGCGCTCCGATGGCGCAGTGTTTTCCAGCTGTCTGAAGCAGCGCTTCGGCGTGAATCGCTGCATTGTTGTCGAGTGCAAATGATCCCGTTTTAACGGACTGTATCTTGCCGAACATTCCTGAAGCGAGAGCCCATGAAACCATCTCATCATCCACGGCCAGGGCCAACGTGGTTTTATGTAGGAGCGGGATATGCACTATTTGATGATCTCGAAAAAGCTGCGGGATTTATCTGTTGACAGGTCAAGGTCGTCGCGGATACCATTCCATTTTTCGTTGTCGCGTTCGTCGCCGTAAAAGACGTGAGGAGTAAGGAAGATGACGAGTTCAGATTTGACGGTACTCGTTGATCTGTTTCTGAAGAGTCGACCAATTAGCGGGATGCTGCCGAGGAGGGGGACTTTGTTGTGACTGACGGTTTCGACATCCTGGATGAGTCCGCCAAGGATAATTGTTTCGCCGTCCTGAAGCCGGACGGTCGAGTCGAGTACGCGACTGTTGATGGTAGGCGGGACCTCGGGATCGAGATCCCCAATAGGGGTGCTGAACTCCGGTCGAATTTCGGCAGTGACTTCACCGGATGAACTTACCCAGGGTGTTATGTCGAGTTTGACGTTGGCTTCGATGGCTTCGAAGCGTTCCGTTTCCTGGACAATGACATTTCCGGTGCCCTGGTACGGTGTTGCGGTTTTGAGAATAAAGTACTGGCGGGTGCCGATGCTGATACTTGCGGAGTGGCCGTTCAGGGTCGCAACTTGTGGGCGCGATCGGATGTTGGCGCGTCCTTCTTGAGAGAGGGCATTGAGTCGGAAGTAGAAGTCTGCCGGAAGTTTACCGATACCGATCCCAATGATGTCGGAGATATCGTCGAGGTAGGCATTGCCTTCATCGGCGTTGCCGATGGCTTCGAGGCCGCCGGATTGGCCAGGACCCCCACCGAAGAGGTAGGTATTGCGGATGTTGCCAGCGATTTCGGAGTCGCGGCCGAGGGTAACACCCAGTTCAAAGAGATCCGTTGACTGAAAGTCGACGACAAGCGCCTCGATGAGAATCTGCGGAGTCGGATAGTCGAGTTGGCGAACAAAGTTTTCGGTTTCGGAGATGATCTCGCTCGTGCCGGTGATCATAATGCCATTGTGTTCGCGGACGACCTGCAGGGTTGCTTCCTGCAAGATGTATTCGGGGATGAGTTCGAGAACGGCATCGGCGCGAATGTGTCCGAGTCGGATGAGTTTTGCCGAGGCGATGCCCTGCGTGGATTTGTTGCCGACGATATAGATGTCACGGGTGCGTCGAAACGTGATGTCGGTGCCTTTAAAGAGCAGTTGGAGAACGTCCTCGAGGGAGAGGTTGTCAGCTCGCGCGGAAATGGTGCCGTCGGGCACGGCATAGGTGATGATGGAAGCACCCGTTTGGATGGTGATTTCGGATAGCACCTGAGATATGGGCGCGTTCGCGACATCGAGCGCGATGAGACTGTCTACAACCTGTACCCAGAGGGCCTGGCGTTGACCGGTGGCGACTGAATTTGCATTGGCGTTGTTTCGATCTATAACGAGGATGCCATCACGATCCCGGAGGAGGAAGCCGTTGCTTTCGAGGAGCGTGCGGAGACCGCTGACTAGAGGGACATCAGATACGGAGCCGCTGACGAATCCTGTTACACCGTTCTGGACGACGACATCGATGTCAGTGGAAGCGGTGAGTGTTCGAACGACGGCGGTCAGATCGTCGTCGAGGAGATTGGCAGAGAGGAGGCTGTCGGTTACGGTTATCTCGGGGATGTAGGTCGGAATGGGAGGAGGAGGGCGCGGCGAGATGCGGATAATTGACCGGTCGATATTGAGGGACAGGTTGTATTCATCGCACAGGTATTGCAGGACGTCGGAGACAGGAATGTTGGAGAGGCGCAGGGTGGCACTCCCGCTGACGTTGTTGTCGACGGTGATATTGAGATTGTATTCGTGCGCGATGCCGCGAAAGACGTCACGCAGTTCGACATCGCGGACGCTGATAGTTTTAATGAGGGCTGAGGATTCTTCCGGCCAGGATGGAATAGGAGAAGGGCTGTCGGAGGCTTGAGCAAATACGGGCAGGACGATGAGGTAGGCGAGGAGAGAAATCCGGAAACCAGGATTTCTCCAGAAGGAAGTATGGTTGAAATATGTAATGAGCTCAGCCAATCGTCTCCGTTTGCATGGGTCCATAGAAGCTGTCGGCTTCCATTTTCAATCCTGCAAAGTGACGATGTTGGGACTCAGTTACATGAGCAAAAGATTAGAGTTTGATTAGAAATGGGGTGCTGGGTTTTGGCAACTGTGTTTGCAAGAGCGTGGGCAATGATGTGGTTGATGGATAGCGGCAATTGCGATACCCTCATCCAAAATTCCTCCGGTGCAGCAAAGCATTATTTAGTATTGAATCGAAATAAGAGTCAACATGAAAAAGCATTCCTCTCCGATCGTAATTGTGAGTATTCTGCTCACAGTTCAGTTCTCAGTTCCACCGAACGCGGTGGGGCAGCGTGTCATCAATGACAATGCGACCCAAAATGAAATATGGAGACCGTCCAATACCGCACTTCCAGGCGTCGATTCAAAGGGTGATCTAAACATAGCGATTCCGCTTTTGACAGTCCCCGGAATTGGAGGCCTGAATTATGACGTAACCTTATCGTATCGATCGGGGATTAGAGTTGACCAGGAATCCAGCTGGATAGGGTTAGGATGGACCTTCGATCCTGGAAGTATAACTAGAGACGTACAAGTTTTAGTTGAACAAGACAATCCGCACGGTGCAGATTTCTCCGACATCGATACGTTACAACAAGATTATTACCATGTTTCAATGCCCGGTAGAGGTTTCGCAATGGCAAGGTATACACCCAACGGAATTACGGCTCCGCCTCCTGGTGGGACAAGAGATCTTGGAGCAACGGAAGAGTTTAGACCAATACCATGGGTTCCTGTTGTCATCGACGAAGTAGTTGCCGAACCGGTTCTGTTTGACAATACGAATGCGACTTTGCCAGCATCGACTCACACGGAGATCAACGCAGTCAACTATACTAAGGAAGACTTTGTAGGATTCATTTTGACCGACGAAACTGGTGTTCGTTTTGTTTTCGGTGAGCCAGCGTTGGGAACAAGTCTACTTCATCGTGACGACGCACAGGGAGTGGATATAGTCGATCATTACGTCCGATCATGGCATCTTATTGCAATTCTTGGTCGAGACTATCTCGGCACTGTTCCAGACTTGGAGGAAAACTACAAGAATGGAAGTATTATTGGTGAAAACGAGCCGGGAAGTTGGGTGAAACTAAACTACTCCATTCGCAAAAGTCGAAATAGGAATGGTACCATTGTGGGAACAACCATCGAGCAACAGGCAATCTATTTGTCCGAAATAGTGACGCCAACTCATAGGGCTATATTCGAATCAGCGACAAAACCGAACACGGAAAGTTCTACATCGTGGTTGAACGATGCTACATATCACCAAGCGTTGAAGTCTATCAAGCTTTACTCCCGATATGAGAATGCATCGAGTCTTCCAATCAAGGAGATATTGCTGCATCACACAGAGGACGGGCATCCAGGGAAAACTACTGACGGAAGGATGGCGCTAGACTCCATCTCTACGTATGGGTCAGGTGGTGCATCGGCGGGATCAGAAATGCCGCTGTATACTTTTTCATACTATCCAACTGAACAAGGCGGCGACTCGAACGATGCCGATGGCAACGGATCATTTGTTGATGACGACCAGAATGAAGATGTATTTGGATACTATGTTTTACACAAAGACTCCCCAAACTCGAATACATCGGATGCAAAATCCTGGAGTTTGAATTCAATTCAATTTCCAAACGGCGTCAGAAATATTGTCAACTATGAAGATGACGAGATAGATACTTCATCGAGGATTTGGACTGCCAGAATAACAGAGACCCCAAGCGTTGATAGTATCTCCTATAACTACGACAGCAGCAAAAATCGTCAAGGTGGTGTTCGAGTGACATCTATCGAAAGACTTGAAGGGACGGTGCCCAAAGATACGGTTCTGTTCACGTACCCGAGCTCTGGTGGTCGCCTAAGCGGAGTCCCGTCAGAACAATTTGAGAAAAACCTGACTTCAAGCGATTTCTACAAACCAAGTTTTAGAGGATCAGCTGCCGTCCACTACGATTGGGTCAAGCAAGTAAATAGTGATGACACATTTTTAGTGAACCATTTTTCTACTGATCAATCACATCCGGGCGATGTGATTCCACTGAAGTATGTTGAATATTGGAATGACACGGGGCGTTTCATTGTGCAAGGCAATGAAGATATCGGGTGGGGAATTCCTTTCAAAACTGTTTCCAACATCGGCGGGTGGGTGGAATCCCAATCCGAATATTCATTAGGCCTTGCGTATCTAAATGTCGCATATACCCCTGGCTTTGGCAGTTATGGACCAGTCGGGACTCGATGGTACGTAGACAACGAACCTTTAAGTACGACCACGACGATTCGTCCGAATCCATCTGATACATCGCAAACGATAACAACCGTCAAAGAGTTTGAGTATGAGCACGACAACAAAATACCTTCAATTATCACCGAGTCGAGCGCTGGACTACCAACCCGTCGTACTGAAATATCATATGCGTTTGAAACCTACCCCGATCTTGCTACCGCTAACATAGTGTCGCCCGTTGCTCAAACACGTTTTGCCGAAGTAGTTGACGAACAGAACGAAATCTACGACTACCATTCGTCCGAGGTGACCACCTGGAAGGAGTTCGGCTCATGGTTTGTTGATGACTCGCTGTACGCATGGAGGCCATATGAATCATATGCCTGGACCAACGAAACGGCTGTAACGAGCACTCCAGCGTCGCCGCTTGAGTCATCATGGAGTTCGGACAATTGGTCGTTGTTAGATAGGATAGTCGCATACAATGCCGCTGGCCGTGTTCTCGAATCTGAGAATGGGCTAGGGGTCACGCGGATCAATACCTACGATTCAGATTTCAAATCCTCACTCCTTTCCACGACATCAATCGCTGGCCTTTCCACGACCTTCTCATACGATGCGACGACTGGAGCCCTCGTTCGATCGACTGATCCGGATTCCGTTGTTAGTCACTTTGCTTTCGATGACTACGGACGATTGCTTGGCGTGGCCAACACCGATTCTGTTGTTGTTCAATCTGCTACATACTCTCTTTCTCGAGAACGAAACTCAACATATCAAGAGTCAGATCCAAACATTATACAAGAGGTCTTGGTACACGGAACCGGAGGTTATTTTGACACTTTTGATGGAGTCAACAACTGGATTGAAAGGAACTTGTCAAACACAAACTCAACAGTGTTTTTGGATGAAGGTAAACTGGTTTTCGAGAATGATGGAGCCGGTACTGATTGGATGACAGATCTGTACTATATAGACACCGGTGAAGAGCTGTCCGGAAAAGTCTTTGTTGAACTGTCTGCAACACGAGTGCAGAACGACACTCAAGCGAATTTGGGGATTGCGTTAGGAGCTGACGATTGGCAAGTGCAGAACGGAGGAACTGGGAATGCAGTATGGACTGTATTCGATAATAGTACGAATGCTTGGTCCGCTTACTCTGGATCTCTACCATGGGATGATATTACGACCGAGGTTTCTGGTGTTCGTGATTTTCGACTCCTAATAGTGGCAGACGTCGACTCACAAACCACGGACTTCTACGTTGATGGAATACTTAGCCTAGCCGATTATCCTTTCAGGAATGCCGCGGACAATATCCAAAAAATTGCCCTGTTCAACTATGGCCGAGGCGATTCAACCGTTTGGAAAGTGGACAACTTGTTTGTGTACTCCAACGCAACAATCGCGACCAATTACTTTGATAGTTTTAGTCAGTTGCGACAAACTGACTTGCGAATAGGTGACTCATTTCTTAGGACGTCGTCAGAATACGACAAACAGGGCAGGGAGATCAAAACGTACCTGCCGTTCATTGATGAGACTGTTGGATTCGATTCGGATGTTTCACTTGAGGCAAGTGCCTACTACGATGGCAACCCCGGTCCCGATGCAAATTCATACCCATTTACTGAAACTGAATACGATGCATTCGGGCAGCTGCATGAGGTGACACCACCTGGAACGCTTGTTGATGATACGCAAAGGTTTGGAGTATCGTATGACTATGCCGTGTCTTCGCTTTCTGTGGCAGGCCAATCGGTAGATGTCTTGAAGACGATTATCACAGATCCCGAAGGAATCGAAACGTATTCATTTGCCGATGCCTACGGCCGAGTTGTTAGGGACAGACGAATCCTGGACAGCAGCGACATCGATACCATTTACGATTATGATATCCGGGACAACCTTGTTGCTGTAACCCCGCCGAATGGATCCAATTACAAGTCGTACTACAATTATAACACGCTAGGTCAATTGATTGGAAAATCAACTCCTGATGCTGACGGCGATGGTGACGGTGATCCGGGAGATGAGGGCAATACAATTGGTTCGGAGGACTATAGGTATCGGTATGATGCGGCAGGGAATTTAAGGTTCATTAACGACCCTAATCGACTAGACAGGGAAGGCGGCGGATTTCTAGTTCACTCGTATGATGACTTTGGGCGCCCAGATGAAATTAGCTATCCAACAACGGGTCTACTGGCGCCGCCTGATTTTGACAATGTTTCTGTTGATTGGGAACCGTCGAGCTTTAACGAGCCAGTTGAGCTTCTTGAGATAGACTACCAGGGAGTGAACGTAAAGTCAAAGACCGCGATTACGTCTAGCTCTTCAGACGAAGTAGCGTTTAGTTACGATGCAAATGGGCGGGTTGACACGCTAACTGTCTCGCTAGAAGGACTAGCTGATCAAACAGTAGTGTACGCATACAATACTGCAGGGCTTCCTTCTAGCATCCAACTTCAACCTAATGTTTCTGGACAGGAGTTCTATCACTGGTATGAGTATGACGCCTTAGGACGCCTCGATCGAGTCTACACGGGCACTACTAATAACAAACAGACAGCCAATCTTGAAGCTGAATATTCGTACTCGGCGGCCGGCAGCGTCGACTCGATCGATCTTGGTGGTGGCCTGCAAGTGGTTAATTACGAATATAACGTTCGAGGTTGGCTGGAGAAGATAAATGACCTCAATAACATGGCTGACGATCTGTTTGCACTCAGCCTTGGGTATGACACGCAAGGCGAACTTGGAGTCTCAAGTAAACAAAACGCCACAGTCCGAAAAGATGGCAATATCTCGTGGGTGGCTTGGAGGACCGAAGACAATGTTTCGGCCGGGCCAATCGTTGGATACACTTTCGAGTATGACGACCTTAGTCGTTTGAATACTGCAGACTTCGGCCGTAAGTACTCACTCGGTTCAAGCTGGTCGGCGACAAGTAAATATGACGTAGGTGTTGGAGGGACAAATAAGATAGAATATGATGATCAGGGAAATTTGTTAAGTATGCATCGCCGGAATGAAAATACGGGCGCTACGTCATTTACATATAACTATGTCTCTAACAGCAACAGGCTGGCTTCGACAACAGGTGACCACGCCGTTACATATGGATATGATTATAATGGTAACACGACCACTGGCGTAGCCGGTTCGGGTTCGGTGGCTCGCTATGACTATAGAAACCTGCCCGATTCGGTCTCAGCACCAATCGAAACTGTATATCGGTACGATGCTGACGGACAACGCGTATTTAAGAGTCACGAAGACGGTTATGTCGAGTTCGGTTATCAAGAATATTATGTTCGCGGTATCGATGGGACCGTTCTAGCGGTTTATCGGCGCCAGGAATCGCACTTCCCTATCGAATTGTGGTACTGGAATATCGTCGCCGGCTCTGAAATCATTGGGCGTGCTATTCCGGACTAGCGGTTAACGTAACAATCGCTTTTTCATCCATCAATTCGGAGTTTTGCCATGACGAATAGCCAGACCCATATCCTGACGATATTGTTGACCTGTCTTTTCACACTGTCATCCTTTGCCACCGAGGTTGATGATGACCGCCAAGTCGTCCCGATTGCCATTATTACGTACAGTACCATCAATGGCGGTAACACGATCGAGGACGGAGAGACCGTGGTGTTTGACGGCACTTCCAGCTACGATCCAGACGGAGGATCTATCACGAAGTACCGGTGGCGGATCAACGGGTCGCTCCAGGGAACAGCGTCGACGTTTTCATGGACGTTCGATATTGCCGATGGTAGTTCTCAAAGCGTTAAGCTCTCGATCTGGGATGATGAAAACGAATATCGAGAAGTGACAGAAACCGTCAGTGTCATCGCCGGCGGCAATCAAGATCCGGTTGCTTCGTTTACCCCGGCAGGATCGACGGTGGATGATGATGATACGGTCTACTTCTCATCTACGAGCACTGATTCGGATGGGACTATTTCTACCACCGAATGGTTTTTCAATTCACTCGGCGGCACCGCAGATGGAACAGGAACGACATTCAACTGGACGTTCGACATCGCATCGGGCGCCTCGCAAACGATCTACCTGGTCGTAACGGATAACGAATCGGCAAAGGACACGACATCGGAGGTGTTCACGGTACAAGAGGCTGGTTCGCAGACGATAACGCGGCACTACTATCTGAAGGATCACCTTGGATCAACACGCGCTACGGTTGATGATTCAGGCGAGGTCGTTCACTACGCCGACTACTATCCATTCGGGATGCAGTTGCCCGGGCGTTCACTCGTAAGCAGTAGCGATGAACCGAAAGAACTTTACACTGGCCACGAACACGATGATGAGACCGGGCTATACTACGCGGGCGCAAGATATTACGACCCGATGATCGCACGGTGGGGCAGTGTGGATCCGTTGGGAGCCTCCTATCCAGCGCTATCAGCATACAACTATGTAGCAAACAGTCCTGTTGCGTTTATCGATCCTAACGGATTGTATATTCAATATGTAGATGCAAATGGAAACACCGTTTTAGAAGCAGAAGATGGTGATGATTTCGATTCATTCCGCCGACAGTTTGGCTTGTCGAAGGCCGATGCGACCACGTTTTTCGAGGAGAACGGACTCGCCCAATACCTTCCGTCGATTCAAGAGACATTTTTCGGTTTAATACGTAGATCGGTTGGACCATCCCTAGATGCAGGGACGTCTGTAATATTGAGCGGTGATCCGCTTAAATTAGCCTTCGGTGAGGCAACCGAGAAACAAAAACTGGCACAACTTATACTGGCTTTTGATCTGGCATTTACGAATGGAAGCGCATTTATAGATCTCCCTGATTATTTTTCTGAACTTTCTGCGCAAGGTACTTCATATTCACGTTTTTCTGGCTCGATAAATGTGGACGGGACATCTGTTTATTTGAACGTAACAGATTTTCCTCTGAAATTCTGGAACGAAAACATTTACATTCACCCAACAAACAAGCAGGTAACCGTTGGCGGTAAGTACAAAGAAAATTATCTTTTTTACTCCCTTCCGGAGGAACGCCTGATAGAGGGGGCACTACGCGAGGCGTTATTGATACAACTGGCACCAGAGCACGCGAAACTTTTTGAACGACGAATCCTTCGGTATTCTAACTGACAAATCTACATTGGAAAGTGGAATAAGTTATGGGATGCAAATACGCTAGTATGATTCTCTACTTGGGAATGTTTTTATCTACCTGTAGTCGCCCGGTGTCGGATTGCCCAGGTGGCATTAGTGAAGCCTACATTGATTTACGTGAGATGAACATTGATGGAGTCGACTTGGCCACGTCAAAAAGGAAATTGGAGATGACGTTTGGTGTTCCAGATACAATTAGTTCGTTTACGAATAACGTAAATCAGTTGGCACGCGGGCAAACATATATCTATAGGAATCTAGGCTTAACTTTTTATGTATTCTCCGATAGTGCGATCGTGTCCAACATCGATGTAGCTTCTACCAGTAAAGTTGTGGATCATCCGAACGTTCGGTTGTCGAGAGCTACTAAACTTTCACGGATAAAAAGCGTATTTCCCGAGGCGTATACTTGCAGACACGAATATGCTGGGCAGAAAGCTTCAGCTGTTCTTGAATTCAGGGATCGTTCATCGCGTGGACTCGTAAAAATGAAATTCGAGGCTGGATTCCTTTCAGAGATTGATATCTCCCTTCGTCCAGAAATTTGAGACACTCGGGAGTGACTCGGCACCTCACGTCATCGTCTATACCGCCTAGCATGGCTTGCTCCTTGAATGCGGGTCTCCTTCCAATAACCCTACTTGTTTGTAGCAATTTACTCATGTTTTGGTTCGCATGAATAATTTGTTCATAAACTTTGACGGAGATGCCTGCTTGTAGCTTTATTATCCGGTGTTCCGAAGAATTCTGTAAAACTTGCTTGAACCCTTCCGTCCTCACGCTTCAGGTTCACGGCCCGGATGTATTCCGGACAACACTGATTCGTTTTTTAGTCGAGCAAGTTGGTTCATATGTTAACGTGCCTACCCGGGCTCAATGAAATATTGAGGTGAATTTTCCACTCAGTGGAATTCGTCCAGTCCTCCGATGGAATAACTAAGGCAATTCGTTTCTAGTTTATGTCATCGTTGGTAGAATTGCACTGTTGCGGATTGCCATGTTTGCACTCGTATTATTGTCGTATAAACTGAAGGGCCGAACCAAGTTTCAGACAGCAGGGCTAATGAGGAATCCCCATTTTTTGAAGGTTGTCGAGCAGCTGCTTGACGGATTCGTATCAACAGGATTTTACTCGTCGAATCATATTTCCAAAGTTGAATTCCCGGTAGTTCAAATTTGACATCGTTGTAAACAAGTATGTTTTTGACAGGCATATCGCTACTGCCTAACCTCCAGATATTTTTTATTTGTATCTGGTACTCGCGATGCACTTCCTGCTCCTGCTCTTGATCGGAATCATCACTCTTGCGTTTCCACTCTTTGCAGAAGACGTTGACGACAACCGCCCAGTCGTCCCGATAGCCATAATTACCTACAGTACAATCAACGGCGGCAATTCGATCGAGGACGGAGAGACGGTGGTGTTTGACGGTACCTCCAGCTACGATCCTGATGGCGGA
>CBDUKH010000079.1:0-18264 GCA_965367755.1 uncultured Rhodothermales bacterium | reverse complement strand
GATCAGGGATCAGGGATGAGGGATCAGGGATCAGGGATGAGGGATGAGTTATCAGGGATGAGTTACGAATCACGAATCCCGAATAAACCATGACTTATGACCAATGACTATTGACCGCGAGGCCCGAAGGGCCGAGCCCACCTAATTCAACCGCGGGTCCAGGGGATAATTTGCGATCCAGGCATAGTCTCCGCCGAGTCGGCGAAGAACGGTTGACCAGATCTTCTCGGCAGCGACCTCAAAAATGATATCGAGATTGCAGGGCGCGATTATCCAGTCGCCATTTTCGGCTTCTGCTTCGAGTTGTCCTTCGCTCCAACCGGAATAGCCAAGGAAAAATTTCAGTTCATCTTTACGAAGGGGGCGCAACGACGCGACTTGTCGCACTCTGTCGAAATCTCCACCCCAATACAACGAATCCGCTATTTGCTCGCCGTCTGTTACCTCATCACCAAGCTGGTGCAAGAAGTGCAGGGTGTTGGGCTGGACGGGGCCACCGAAGGACAGCCCATTCGAATATCCATCCAACTCACTTGAAAGGTTGTCGTCGTCAACTTTTAACGGGCGATTGAGGATAAGTCCGAAACTACCCTCCGGAGTATGGTCGCAGACGAGTACCACCGATCGCTTAAAGTTAGGATCAACCATCGTCGGTGGTGCGACGAGCAGGGCTCCAGCTTTGAGATCGACAGTTTTTTCCATCACACTTGTTGAGCCTCTCTGGCTTGCAAAGCTTTCTTGCGAAGGGCATTGAACGCTCCAGCCCACCAGTCTGAATCGCGAGTGATCGACGTGATCTTGACCTTGCTGAACTGGGGGATTAGTTCGAGAAGAACGCCGGTGACAGAATCCCACTTTTCGCCCAGTACCAGCTTTTCCAACCTGTTTGCCGTGAGGTGGCTCCACCTCCATTTCTGGCGCAGGTTTTCTGCTTTCTTCCAGTAGTTCTTGTCATCCCACGCGAGTGCGGATTCTTCGATGGTCGCATAAATATCGCGCAGACTAAATACCAGAAAGGCCGACATATCTTTGCTTTCATCGTCCCACTCGCCGCGAGTGGCCATCAGTCTGATAACTTCAGCGCAGGAACGCATGTGCTTGTTGCGTCGCTTAGCGGCAGTATCGCCCGTGTTTATTATCCGAGACATAGCTCCCTGGGAGTCTCACTAAAAGATTATTCCTAAAAATAGTCATTCCAGTAACGACATTGTAGAAAACGAAAGCGATTCGAATATATTGTTACAGTTTTAATCTTTGGTGAGAAAGTGAGACGGGGAGAAGCGATTCGGGATTCGGGATACGGGATACGGGATAGTGGGATTCGGAAGAGCTAATCGCTTACCACTAACAATTGACCACAACCACTAGCCGCAAGGCCCGTAGGGCCGAGCCCTGCCGACCTATTTCAATAACATCATAGTCCGTGAAATTACACTGCCTTCAGTCTCCAGGCGATAGACGTAGACACCACTCGCCATGCGGGCACCGTCGAACGGGACCTGATACGAGCCGGCCGGTGTGACACCCGATGCTAGCGTGGCTACGCGGCGTCCGAGAAGGTCAAAGACTCCAAGGTCAACGTTTCCAGTTGCCGGAAGCGTAAAACTAATGTTAGTAGTCGGATTGAACGGATTTGGATAATTTTGCTCGAGCGTAATACTTCCTGGCACAACCTCGTCATCCTCTACAGAAACGGGTCCTGATTGGATCAGGAAGCTAACTTGTACTGGCAGCGCGTGGCCTTGCATTGAAGTCTCATTGCCACCGCCATCAGTTAGCGTCAGGTCCCACAGGTTTGCCCAACCGCCGGACAACTGTATCCACGAGATATTCGCCGCAGAAGCAAACATGAAAGGAGCATGGACCATGTAATTTGCGTCGGTGCCAGCTTCTTCCGTGCCGACGGCAATTGAGTCCGGAAGGTTGTCCAACTGGGCAGCGAAGCCTGATAGATCTACTTCAAAAAAATCATAGTTGTTATCAAAAACACCACTGTAAGCTCGTGGGTCATCCATCTCCTGCGAAAAAATCTCAGTCGTAGGAGTACCATCTTCAACAGCCCAAACTTTGAGTACAAAATCACGTGGATCTGTTGCGACACCACCAGCAAACATGTTCTCATAATAATTTGTAAGCCGAACCTTGTCCAGAGAAACCGTATTGCCGGCCGGTACCTCAAAGGCCGTAGCCATTGCGTTATTTGCTCCCTGTCCTCCGGAGAAATAGTCACCGGTCGTAGTTCCATTATCATAACTCACATCCTCGACCGTCGACTCACTGCCGCCGGACCACGAAGCGGTGTAATCAAAAGCAGCACCAGAGGCACCCGGTTTGCTATGTCCGAAAATGGCGGTCACCGATTGGAAAATTCCGGGGAACGGATGTACGGTCCCGTCGCCGCGGACATCGAGGAACGACAGGTCTCCTCCTTCATCTTCAAAAACGAGCCGAACCGGATGACGATCACGAATCTGTTCGATAAAAACAGGATTCCCCATTACAGTAAATCCGAAATTGAAATCTTCCACGAAGTCCCATCGGACGTAGAGGACGCCGCCACTAACTAACGAGTCACTCCTTGACGTCGAAGAAACGGTTCGACCATCAATCACCAGATCAACCGGCGTCGTCAGGTCGTCGAAACGCGTATCTGAGAAACCGAACCTTGGATCGAACGTGCGGTCATTAAATCTCACCGCTGTGTGATAATCGAGCACAACATTTCGAAATGCTTCTTCACTTCCGAAGGCATTGATGTAACCGTCTTCCTCGTTGGCAGATTCTCGTGTAACGGAGCCCTGTACCAGTACGCCAAGCTGTTCGGCGAAAAACTTTGAGACTACGGCACCACGCTCGCGGTCGAGCAATTCGTCGACACTGCCGGAGCGGAAAGCGAACATCTCCACGTCATGCTCCGACTTATCAGACAGGTAGCTGATAACTCGTCCGGGATATCCCAGTTCGATCTCGGCCCACTCCGACTGCGCCTCATTGACCCACACATCTTCGTTGCCGTCGTAGTTAGCATGAATCAGATGCTGAAACTCGTGCGCTGTCGTTTGCAACAGGTTTTCGATGTCACGACGGTTGCCACCGCTGTCGACCATGCCCGGCATGGTGTCCATATAGATAATGTCGGCGTTGTTATTCCCTACGAGGTCCGTCGGATCGAAGAAACCCGCTACGAACAGGAAAACACCGTTGTCAGGATCGTAGTTGTCACGGACGTCGACAAGGAGAAGATCCGTTTTCCCATCCGAGTCAACGTCAGGAGGATTACCGAAGATCTCGATGTCGTTGTCAATAATTCCCTGATTCGGGTTATACGAAAGGGATGGTGTTGACTCGGCCATTGCAACACGCAGTGCCTCTACATCTTCCGTACGAACGTGCCCGTTGTTGATTTCGGCCGTCTCTGCCCAGATGATAAAGTTTGTATCGTTGTGCATGAGGGTGAAGTCACGGTCCTCAAATGCATTGGTAGCGATGTTGCGGACCTTGAAGTTCACGCGTGACCCCACAGCCCGTGATTTGTTGGATACGCCGGATGCGGGCAGGAGGCCTGCAGCTTTTCGCGACTGGAATTCGGAGAGAGCCTGTTTGCCTTCCTCGGACAACAGGAGGGCCGTCGTCGCCTCGACAACACCGTCGCCCTCGGCCTTGGTAACGCCGACCTCAGTCGAGAGCTGTTTTATTTGATTTGCTGGAATGACAATTTTTTCCTGCGCAAAAGCCGGTACAGTCAAAAAACACAGTGCGAAAACAACGTATTTCATAGGGAATCGTATAATGACGTGTTAAAGACAGATAGGAGATCGAATATGAAGCCGATTCCCCGAATTCGTATTAAAGGTATATCGGCATTGACAGTTCCTTATTTTAGACGGCACAGTATTGGTACCGATACTCTACCGAACAAGTCACTTATTGATATTGCAGGTCACAATTATGAAAAAGGTTATTACTTCCGTATTGCTGTCTGGAACACTGATTGTCGGGTGTAGCTCATCGCAGACAGCAATGACGAGTGACGTAATAACGGTAGAGGGCCGGGTCAATCAGCGGGGCAATACTCCGTTCCAAACATGGATGGTTGAGACAGAAAGCGGCAACTCATACGTTCTTGTGATGGAGTCTACGCCGGGTCAATATTCGTCTTCAAAAAAATATCGAGTGACCGGCAGACTCTACAAGGATCAGTGGAACGGTAAAGACTATGCCCATCTCGAAGTGGCGGCAATAACTGACGTAGGCATGTAAAGCCTATCGATTCAGGAGCTGGCGAATATTGGAAAGCCTGACGATCCGAAGGCCGAATAGACCAACAACAAAAACCAGTATTAATCCACTTTCGAAAAGCATCGACTGCAAGCCTTCAACTGAGTACCACGCGAAGAAACATACAGTAGCCAGCGCTACTACACCGACGACTCTTCCGATATCGTACGGAATCTTATAGACCCGGCTAATCAGAGCGAAGAGCGAAATGGCCATGGTTGCGTACGCACCTGTAGTAGCCCATGCCGCTGCAAGCATGCCATAGTGGGGCACCAGGAAGTAGTTGAGGCACAGCGAAACCATCCCCCCGGCCAGCGCACAATACACGAAATACTTCGTCTTCTGCTGGATGTAAACTCCGGCGGAAAAATTGTAATACAGTCCCTGAAAGATGTACCCTAACAAAAGGATCGGGACAACATAGAGTCCAACCCAGTAATTCTCCTGTATCAGCGTGTAACCCTTGGGGAGAGGAATAGAAACAATGTCGTCCGCAAAAAAACAGACCGCGAGAAAGACAAAGAGTATCCCTGAGAGGAATAGTGTAAATACCCTCCCAAATAGTTGAGGGGCATCAGCATCTTTCGCATGATTCAGAAAGAATGGCTGCCAGGCATACCTGAACATTTGCACGACTAATGCCAGTATAACCGCCAGCTTTGTAATTCCCGTAAAGACACCGACTAGATATTCAGCGTACGGTGCACCGTTTGAACCTGCGTCCACGGCAGCAAAATCTATTACGTCGGAATATCTGCGGACAACAGCCTCGTTGTCCATTCTGCTCAGGAACATGACGTTTACCCGTTCGGCAAGTGCATAACCCAGACCTCCTGGTACGAACGGTAGCCCAAATCGGAGCAGCTTTTTCCAGAGATTACTGTCAAAACTGAATCGGAAGAGTCTGCCATACACGGGAAGCAGCAGAACAAGGGTGGCGGCCGAGGCAGAAATATTTGCGATAAAGATTGCCTCAATTCCCATTTTGTATTTCAGGATGAGGACCAGATTCAACACAACATTTATCGCAACATTTACTCCACGGACGAACGCAAACATCCATGGTCGATTCGACAACCGCAGTTCAGCAAACGGGACAATTGCGAGCGTGTCCAACAGAAGAATGCCGGCAGCATAGTAGAGTAAGTGCGTCCAATCAGACGACAAGCCGATCAGGGTTGCAGCATTACCCCTCATCAGGATAAGTAAGGCTGAGAACGCAAGAGATGTTGACAATAATGAGATCGAGGCAGTACTAAAGATCCTTGATCGTTCTTCGTCTCCATCGCCGATGCTCGCGTACTTCAGGTATGCCGACTCCATCCCGTACTGGTAACTGATGTTCAGGAAGATGAACGCGGCATACAGGAGGCTGGCAGATCCGTAGTCTTGTGTGGCAAAGACATGGGAGTAGAGAGGAAACAGAATAAAATTGATCAGCCGTCCCACAACGGACGAAATGCCATAGATCGCAGTTTCCGAAGCCAGCTTTCTGATACGGTCGGCAAACGACATAGGCTGTGTTCGGGCTAGTTGTTTGCTCGTGGACGATCTAGCAGGGAAGTTACGGCCAGATGATAACCTTGCATTCCAAATCCCGAGATATTGCCTGCGCAGACGGCCGCTATTACTGACTTATGTCGAAAAGATTCTCGCGCGTAAACATTCGAGATATGCACCTCGATTACCGGTACGTCTACTGCCGAGATAGCATCCCGAATCGCGACAGAAGAATGCGTGTAGCCACCGGCGTTGAGTACAACACCGGCAACACCAACGCGCTCGGCCTCCTGGATCTTGTTGATGAGTGACCCTTCCTCGTTGCTCTGATGAAAAACAAAGTGAACATCAGGAAACGAATCCGTTAACGATCGCTCCAGATCAAGAAGAGATTCCGCCCCGTACGTCGCAGGCTCCCGCGTTCCAAGGAGATTGAGGTTGGGTCCGTTAAGGATCAATATTTTCATTAGCTCTCCGTCTCTACATCCAATATGAGGCCGTCGAAGGCGAGAGCCATCCCGTCGGGGAGGCGTTGATCTGTTTCAGCATGACTGACTGTATGCGTCATGTGGATAAAATAGGTGTTCCGTGCATTGATCCTCTTTGCTGTATCGACAGCCTCGTCGATAGTAAAATGCATCGGATGCGGCTGGTCGCGCAGGGCGTCGAGGATCAATACATCCAGGTCGTTGAGTTGGTCCATACTCCTGTCTGGAATATGGTTCGTATCGGTGATATAGGCAAAGGCGCCGATCCGGTACCCGTACAATGCGAGATCTCCGTGGAGGACTTCGATAGGTTCAATGGTAACTTTCTTGCTTTCATCGTATCGCCCTGAGATTGTAAACGGCCCGCACGTGTCATGCATGCGAAGTCTGGGTACACCGGGGTACGAGCCATCTGCAAAGATGTAATGATACATTCCTCTCATGACAGACGACGTATTCGGTCGCGCAAAGCAGGGGATGGGCTTCTTATTGTCAAACAGGAACGGGCGTAGATCATCCATGCCGGCTACATGGTCAAAATGATGATGCGTGTAGAGGACAGCATCGATCTGTTTCAGTCCGTACATGATAGCCTGTTGCCGGAAGTCGGGACCTGAATCGATGAGTATACCTACACCGTCGACTTCGATAAATGCTGAACATCGTTTCCGACAGTCCCTGTCGTCAGTAGATGTACACACATTACATGTACATCCAATGACAGGCACGCCGGTGGACGTTCCAGTGCCGAGCAGAGTTACGCGCATACCCATGCGTCAGTCGGAAGTAGGAAGCTCCAGTTCTATCTGAGACTCGCGGGCGTCCCATGAACGTTGAAGAGCGTTTCGAACAGCGGGTTTGAGGTACAGGTCGTCGACTGGCTTGTCACGCAGAATATCTGACAATACGGACAGGTGTATTTCAGGCGGATGTCTCTTGTTCAGGACCACCAAGGAGTCATTAGACTTGATGCAGAATCCACCGCGAAAATTCCCTCGTTCCATGCGCACTTCGAGGCCAAGTTTTTTCGCTGCATCAATTAACTCTACAACGATCTGGTCAGTTTTCATTGGGCTTCGTCACTTGATCAGTAGGTGCTTTCGGTCGTGCATTGGCCTCTGTAGAAGCCTGCTGATTACCGCGAGGAGTCGAGCGCTTGTTTGATCGGTTATCGTAATTACGTCTCGACGAATCCGATTTCGCTGTCGAACTCTTACCTCTGGTTTGGTCCTGCTTGCCAGTCGAAGAGCTTCTCTCAGGCGCATCAGATTTGGCAGTGGGACTCTTGCCTTTAGTGTTGTCCTTGCGCGACGGTTTATCCTTTCGGCTCTTGTTAAACTTGGATCGTCCACGGGAGAGGTTTTTGCCAGTCTTGGCATCGAAGAATCTGTACTGGCCCGGATCCAATGACGACTCGCTGGACAATTTGACACGCGTCCGGTACTTGAAGAACCACTTCGTCGGAATACTTGGGGTCGGCTTCGTCAGATACGCTGCCGTGAAAGGATGAACCTTCAGCAGGAGAGGGTCTTTACTACCGTTTTCCCGATATCGCTTCAACCACGATTCGATCTTGGAAACCATCTGCTCCGGATCAATCTCTCGTCGCCGACGAGCCTGAGGCTTCGATTCGGTTTCAGCCAGATGAGACTTCTCAAGCGACACATCATCGGCTTTTCCATTCGCCGTAGACACCTGCGTCGTAATGCTGGGTCGCATCCGCTGTCGGGTGATTTGCATCAACCCGAAATCACTCATCGGAAGAATCTTTGTGACAGCTCGGTCCTTGCGGAACTGCTTTCGGAGCTCGTCATGAACCTTCTTGCGGTTCTTGTCATCTCGCAGGTCGATGAAGTCAATCACGATGATCCCGCCGAGGTCACGAAGGCGTAACTGCTGAGCCACGACCTTTGCAGATTCAAGATTCACCCTCAAGGAGTTTTCTTCCTGCGACAACCCTTTGCCAGCGCGGCCAGAGTTCACGTCGATGACGTGCATGGCTTCAGTATGTTCGATTATCAGGTAGCCACCTGACGGCAGGTCAACCCTTTTCTCGAACGCCTGTGCAGCGTCTTTAGCAATGTTGGCGGCTTCGAACACGGTCTTGTCTCCATTGTACATTTGAACGGCGGGTACCATGTCCGGAGCGACGGCTTGAATGTATCCTTTGATGTTCCGAAACATTTTCTGGTCGCCAATAAGGATACGATCGTAGTTATCCGAAAAAAGGTCACGGATAACGGACGACACCATGTTTACATCCTGGTGGAGGAGAGCCGGCGGCTTCGGTTGCTCCGCAAGCTTCTTCTCGATCTTGCGCCATTTGTCTACCAGGAGACTGAGGTCTGTGTCAAGCGACTGAGCATTCTTGCCCTCCGCAACCGTCCTCACAATAATGCCAAACCCGGGGGGTAGCAGACTCTTGGCTAACGCTCGTAGTCTCCGTCTTTCCTTATACGACTGGATTTTCTTCGAAACGGCGACGTAGTCAGCCATGGGTACGAGTACCACAAACCTTCCTGCAAGCGAGATGTCAGTCGAAATCCGGCTTCCTTTTGCCGAAATTGGCTCTTTGACAATTTTTACAAGGATCGGCTGGTCTCTCTTGAGAAGTGATTCGGGCCGGGGTCGATCACGATAGTCGTTCCGGCTGGAATCCTCCTTCTTCACGGCGCGGTGCTGGGCGCTCCGGCGCTCGCCACGGGTTTTCGAGCGGGCAATCTTCGATTTCTTGGAGTCCGACTTGGACTTTCCGTTGACATCGACGTCATCGGTAAGATCATCCTCCAGGTCATCATCGTCGTCGCCATCATCCTCAGCATCTTCGTGTCCGCTGTGATGTGGCTTTCTCCGTTGCCTGAAACTGCTGTGCTCCTGATGGAGCTCAACTTTGGAGACTTCCGGCTCTTTCAGAGCGAGGAAGCTCGAGATGTCCTGCAGGTTATCCGCTATATCGGAAAAGTGCAGAAAGGCGTCTGATTTCTGACCGATATCAACAAAGGCTGCCTGAATACTAGGCATGATGCGGCGTACGCGTCCAAGATAGATGTCTCCAAGAGTCCTTTCGTTCTCTGGATTTTCCACGTACATCTCGGCGAGTCGACCGTTTTCGACAATTGCGATTCGCGTCTCGTTTGACTCCGAGCTAATGACGATTTCCTTACCCATAAATCTCCTGAGCGTGTATTCGCACCGGTCGGGTCGCACGAAATTGGGGCGCTGATTTGTCGGTCAATTCTATTCTGAGTGAAAACTCGGAAAGAGGCTTGAACCGCGGGCCCGATAATACTTCGACGAAGTAAGCTAATTGCGGCGTATAAATATACCAGACACGGCGCAAGAGCGCTGTTTTGTCGTCGGTAGAACGCTTGTGTTAGCTTGGACCAGATCAACGGAGTTGAATACACTTAATGAGGCTAAAAATATTTTGATGAGTCTTTGCGGGCCTGCAGAGTCTAAATCCCTGCATTCCAGCTATATCTGCCAGGATCGACTCCTGTCGCGGGCAGACCGAGCATGTCAATGGGTGTGGGCATGCTCTCAACACCTACAATCCAGATTTCTGAAGGACCTTGAACTGTCAACATATCAGCGGCGCATTAGGGAAGCATTCCACTGATGGTCAATCGATCTATCTGACCTGGTCCGAGGCTTGAAATTGGTAAGCCTTCTTTCCAGAGAAAATGTTGTTTCGACTCCAGTCACAAATCCGGATAGTCTCGAAAAAGACGAATCTACCGTTTCAATTGGTTTGCAAAGACTGGAATCGGGATATTGCTTAATTAACAGTTTCGGCTTTAATCGCACGTAGTTGAAAATTGATCCTCGAACGTATGCGTTTTATCTGAAATCGCCTCATACATGCAGTTAGCGAACTTATTGAAGGATCAGAAACGTCAACTTACAAGTTCATAGCACTCAGGACATTTCTCACATAAATCATTTCGATACGATGGCATCTGGCAATGCCCGCTCAAATGGCAAGACTACCACGGTAAAGGCTTTAGGACTTGAGGGAGTCGTAGCTCTCGACTCGAGCCTATCCTTTATCGACGGCGCCAAAGGCGAGCTTATATATTCTGGCTACGACATCAAGGATCTGGCGCTTCACACCTCTTTTGAAGAAGTCGCTTATCTCCTCTGGAACGGTCGCCTTCCCGGTACCCTGGCTCTGCAAGACCTCCATGACGCACTGAGAGTAGAGCGAAAGCTGCCTCCGATGGTCATGGAAATTCTTCGCAAATGCCCGGAAGATGCCAATCCGATGGCGGCGCTGCGGACCTGTGTTTCGGCTCTCGCGCATTACGACGCTGAAGCCGACGACATGTCTCACGAAGCTAACTACCGAAAGGCCATTCGCCTGACAGCACGGATCCCGACGATAATAGCGGCCCTGGATCGGTTGAGAAAAGGGCTGGAACCCGTGGAACCGCTCAAAGATGGATCGACAGCGTTCAATTTCCTTTACATGCTCAATGGTGAGGAGCCTGGAAGCGCGTCGGAGCGAACCTTCGATGCATGCCTCGTGCTGCACGCCGAGCACGGCCTCAACGCGTCTACGTTTGCCGCTCGCGTGATCGGCGCGACGCTTTCAGATATGTACTCTGCCATATCCGGCGCAATAGGCGCCCTGAAGGGCCCGCTCCATGGCGGAGCCAATATCGAGGTGATGCGCACGCTGCTCGAAATCGATCGTACCGGTCGCGATCCTGTAGAGGTCGTCAAAGAAAAGCTCGAAAGAAAAGAGCGAATAATGGGTTTCGGCCATCGGGTGTACAAAACCGTCGATCCGCGCGCAATCATACTCCGCGAGATGGTAGAGGAAGTGGGCGAAGAAAGCGGTGGCAAAAAATGGTATGACATGAGCGTCGCCATCATGGAGATCATGGACAAGGAGAAGAAGTTGTACCCGAACGTGGACTTCTTCAGCGCATCCGTCTACTACATGCTTGGGATCGCAATCGATCTGTATACACCGATTTTTGCGATGAGTAGAATTACCGGGTGGACAGCACACCTGCTCGAACAATGGAAAGCCAATCGTCTTATTCGACCAAGGGCAGAATACATCGGAGAGAAGGGCCTGACTGTGGGTCCTATTGAGGCAAGAACTTAAATACTCCATGCCCTATCTTTGCCACTCACGCTCAGCAGTGGTGGACATTGCACTTTCTGCCATTAGATTTATTGTATGGAAGGATCCAAACTGAAGCGCATCCTATCGTCGCCGGTAGGTCGCAAAATAATCACCGGCATTACCGGACTCGCCCTTGTGGTGTTCGTACTCGAACATATGCTGGGCAACCTGCTCTATTTTTCGGGGAATGAGAACGCCTATAATATCTACGCCCATAACCTGATGGAATGGGGTATAATATTGTATATACTGGAAATAGGGCTCCTCACGTTCTTCCTGATTCATGTCTACATGGGCATCAGTATCTATTTGCGGAAGAAACAGGCGAGGCCTACGAATTACGAGAAGTACGAGTCTGCCGGCGAGCCCAGTAAACAGTCGCTATCGTCTCGATCAATGATTTTGACGGGGCTGGTCCTCTTCGCTTTTGTAATTATCCATCTCCTTAGTTTCAAATTTGGTCCTGGAGTATCCGAGGGGTACGTGACCGACGTTGATGGAGTGGCGATGCGAGATCTGAGGCGGCTGCTCGAAGAAAAATTCAGTCATGCAACATATGCCTTCGGGTATCCGGCCATCATGATCCTGCTGGCTTTTCATCTGCGTCATGGAATCTGGAGTGCACTTCAATCTCTCGGCGCGAATAATCCGAGACTGAGCCCGGTTATCTATACCGTAAGCGGCGTACTGGCCGTGCTTCTGGCACTTGGCTTCCTCGTTCTGCCGCTATCGATTTATTTTAGTGGAGGAGCGGCGTAATGGCATTAGACTCGAAAATTCCTGACGGACCGCTACAGGAAAAGTGGGATATCTACAAGAACGCCGTCAAGCTGGTCAATCCGGCTAACAAGCGGAAGTTCAACATAATAGTTGTAGGTACCGGCCTCGCTGGCGGTTCGGCTGCGGCCACGCTGGCAGACCTCGGCTACAACGTCAAAAGTTTTTGCATTCAGGATTCTCCCCGGCGAGCTCATAGCATTGCTGCGCAGGGTGGCATCAATGCTGCCAAGAACTATCCGAACGATGGCGATACGATCTGGCGCCTGTTCTACGATACCATCAAGGGCGGTGACTATCGGGCGCGAGAAGCTAATGTGTACAGACTGGCACAAGTCAGTAACAACATTATCGACCAGGCAGTCGCCCAGGGCGTTCCGTTTGCCAGGGAGTACGGCGGCCTTCTTGCCAACAGGTCATTTGGCGGAGCGCAGGTATCGCGAACATTTTATGCCCGCGGGCAAACCGGACAGCAGCTGTTGCTCGGTGCATATCAGGCAATGAGCCGTCAGATCGATGCCGGTAATATCGAGATGTTTACCCGTCGCGAGATGCTCGACCTCGTCAAGGTCGACGGCCAGGCCAAGGGAATCATCACCCGCAATCTTATTACTGGTGAAATTGAACGACATCACGGCGATGCTGTGCTTCTCTGCACGGGTGGATACGGTAATGTCTACTACCTGTCCACGAACGCCAAGAATTCCAACGTGACTGCAGCGTGGCGCTGCCACAAACGGGGCGCATATTTCGCGAATCCGTGCTACACCCAGATTCATCCGACGTGTATTCCCGTTTCAGGAGATTACCAGTCGAAGCTCACACTGATGAGTGAAAGTCTCAGGAACGATGGGCGTGTTTGGGTGCCAACCGACAATACGGACAAGCGAGCTCCCGAAACGATTCCGGAATCCGAGCGCGACTACTATCTCGAACGCAGATACCCGAGCTTCGGAAACCTTGTGCCACGAGATGTGGCCTCGCGGGCTGCCAAAGCGGTATGCGATCAGGGTCGCGGCGTCGGTGAAACACAGCGTGCTGTCTACCTCGATTTCGGCGACGCAATCCGTCGGCTCGGCAAGGACGCGATCGAAGAGCGCTACGGCAACTTGTTCGAGATGTATCAGAGAATTACCGGAGAGAACCCGTACCAGGTACCGATGCGTATCTACCCGGCAGTACATTACACAATGGGTGGCCTCTGGGTTGACTACGAGTTGCAGAGCACAGTGCCCGGACTCTTCGTTCTCGGCGAAGCCAATTTCTCGGACCATGGAGCCAACAGACTGGGTGCGAGCGCGCTCATGCAGGGTCTGGCAGACGGATACTTTGTCGTTCCATACACATTAGGTGCATATCTGGCTAACGTCGACGCCGGCAGTGTCACGGGGCTAGAGGCTCCTTTTGAGGAGGCCGAGGAGAATGCGAGGACTCAGACCAGCAAGTTCTTGAACATCAAGGGATCACGCACCGTCACGGAGTTTCACAGAGAACTCGGACAGATCATGTGGGATGGTGTTGGAATGGCCCGTACCGCAGAAGGACTCAACGAGGCCATTTCATCTATCCGGAGGCTGCGAGACGAATTTTGGAGTGACCTGGTCGTCCCTGGAGAAGGGGAGACTATGAACAAAAATCTCGAATTCGCAGGTCGCGTCAGTGATTTCCTTGAGCTCGGCGAGCTGATGGCGATGGATGCGTTGCGCCGCGAAGAGTCTTGTGGCGGTCATTTCCGTGAGGAATATCAGACACCCGAAGGCGAAGCTCTTCGCAAGGACGATGAGTATGCCTATGCCGCGGCGTGGGAGTATCAGGGCAAGCCCGCCGATGCTGTCCTCCACAAGGAAGAACTCGATTTCGAGAACGTTAAGCTTACCACGCGCAGCTACAAATAAGTCGCTGCAAATAATCAGTAGTCGTGCTTTCGATATGAGCAAATTGATGACCATACACGTACGAGTTTGGAGACAGGATGGACCGGAGGATCGGGGTCATTTTGAGAACTACACCGTGCCGGGCGTGAATCCACACATGTCATTCCTGGAGATGCTGGACGTGCTAAATGAACAGCTGACAATGGACGGCAAGATTCCGATTGAGTTCGACCATGATTGCCGAGAAGGAATCTGTGGTTCATGTGGAGTGGTGATCAATGGAACCGCGCACGGTCCGAAAAAACGAACGGCATCGTGTCAACTTCATATGCGTGACTACTCCGATGGCGATACTATTGTCATTGAGCCCTGGCGGGCGACGGCATTCCCGGTAATCAAAGACCTCGTCGTTGATCGCACGGCTTTTGATCGAATCATGAATGCAGGCGGTTACGTTTCCACGGCTACCGGAGGCGCACCGGATGCGAACACGTTGCCAGTATCCAAGCCTGACTCTGACACTGCGTTTGACTATGCAACGTGTATCGGTTGTGGAGCTTGCGTCGCTGCATGTCCCAATTCGTCGGCATCGCTATTTACGGGTGCCAAAATCGCACACTTGTCGTTACTACCGCAGGGACAGGTTGAGCGGAAGAAGCGGGCTATCGCGATGGTCGATCAGATGGCCGAAGAGGGTTTCGGAGATTGCTCGAACCACGCAGAGTGCGAAGCAGTATGTCCGAAGGGAATTTCGATCAGTGCTATTGCCAGGATGCGTCGCGAATACATGAAGGCGGCTCTGTCAAGGGACTAGGTTTTTCTCGGCCTTCGCCCTCGCCGTTATCAGGTATGGGGTATGGGGTACGAGGTATGAGGTGCCAAGGTATAAGTTGCTTGGCCATTTTTGTCATACTGAGCGAAGCGAAGTATCTACGGCTTCGGGTTGACTCGGCCTTCAGCAAGAATAGTCTTTCGTCACGTATGACCGGGCCGCGATCAGTACTACCGATGATGGATTCCCGCCTACGCGGGAATGACGACCTTCGCGGGAATGACAGCCTGCGCGGGAATGACGACCTTCGCGGGAAAGGCGGCAATTGATATAAGCTGTTGGGCCTACGTATTAATCACCAATGTCTGTCCGACTTGAATGCGACTCGACTTCAAGCCATTCCACTTGCGAATATCTGAAATCGAGACGCCGTATTTCGATGCTATTCCGGACAACGTATCCCCACGCTTGACCCGGTACGTCACCCTGTTGGATGTTGCCGCGTTGCTATAAATCGTAAGCTTCTGTCCAACCCGAATCTTGCTCCCGCGGATATTATTCCAGGATCGGATATTGGATGCTCTAACGTGAAACTCTTCGGCGATCTCACCAAGCGTATCTCCCTTCTTGACGGTGTAGATAATCTTGTTTGCTTTCGGTTCTGCCTTCTGGGTCGTCTCGATACTAGCATTTACGACGGGTGGCGATGGTTTCAACGATTCCTGTCGCACCCGGGCAAAGACTGCCTGCGGATCCTCCGTCTCGTCACCCGTTACGGCTATCGGTCGGGTCATGCTGCGTGGATACTGAATCGGGTTCGGACCGACGACATTATCCTGTGAGGCGTACGACTCTTCAATTGTCGGAACTGCCAGCCGCTGTCCGGGATAAATTCGCGTCTTGGTCATTCCATTGAGTCTCATTAGTTGTGAGACCGATGTGCCATACTTCGATGCAATGCCACCCAGCGTCTCGCCGCTATGAACGGTATGTTCTTCAGCAGGACTGCGAAGTTCCGGTGGCAGGTTTTCGTACGCGGATACAAATGTGTCGTAGGTCCCTACCGGAATCTTGACCGGATAAGGATGCTTTGATGGTGGTAGCATCCCGCGACTCAGTTCGGGATTTAAAGCACGAACCGTTCGTGTGTCTGAATTTGCTAGTCCTGCAATCGTCTCCAGGGAATGAACTCCATAGACAGGTACTACATGGTAAGAATATTCCGGTCCCGGATTAGGTATTGAAATACCGAAAGCTTCGGGTTGAGAGGCAACAAGCGACGCTGCAATAAACATCGGAACGTAGTTGCGTGTCTCTCTTGGGATCTCATTGTAGACATCCCAATAAGTGGCTTTCCGGCCAAGCCGCTCCTCCGCAGCTCTTACTTTCCTGCTTAGTTTCCCGGGACTGTAATTGTACCCTGCCAACGCCAGGTGCCAATCCCCAAATCTCTCGTGTAAATCTTTCAGATGTCTCGCGGCAGCCCTCGTCGCCTTCTCCGGATCCATCCGTTCATCTACCCAACCGTTAACGGTGAGACCGTAAGCCCGGCCCGTCGCACTGATAAACTGCCACATTCCTACTGCGCGAGCCCAGCTTCGCGCCTTCGGATTCAATCCACTCTCAATCATCGCCAGATACTTCAGCTCATCGGGAACTCCTTCCTCGGCAAGAATCTGTTCGATCATCGGGAAGTACGTCTCGGAACGATTCAACCATCCGAACAGGTGACGCTCCGGCGAGTCCAGCAGGTACGTGATGCTGTTTGCTACAAGCCGGTTCACTGACATGGGGACCTCTGCGCGATACCAACCCAGCTCAGGCAACTCAACGTTCTCAAGAAGAGGCTCATCGATCGTGTTGAGCTTAGCAAACATCGCCTCCCGATATCCAAAGATGTTACCAAAAGGCATGTAGAGAGAATCAGTCTCTCCATAATACTGGAAGTACGATACAGCAACGGTCTGGTAGAGAGCCCGTATTCGGTCGTCCTCGTCCCAGCTCTCCCTGTCAATCAGATTACTCAGAATAGAAACGGAGCCGTTCAGGTAAGCGGCTGCGAGAGAATCATTGTCTGCCATCATCGCCTCGATATGCTGAGCTTGCAAGCGATACGCCCTGGCGAGCTCGGCATTGTCGTCGACGTTCAGACTTGTGTTGCTATATACAGGACTCAGACGCGCGAGGCTATCGACCTCTTGTGCGAAAAGGGGGGTGCCAAGAATAAGGGTTGTCAGGAATGTGGCGAGATACTTCGTGTTGCCCATGTTTCTCTTTTCTGCAGTGGTGCCGGTGGTGGTTCTGGCGGCTCACTAAATGGTATCGACTAATGGACGGTGACCATTAAAGCGTCGACGTGTTGCGTTGGCGGACTATAGTAACGGTTACAGTGGCTTGTCAGGTTCGGTTGCACCGTAGAGTTACTAAATCCAAATTATTATGCCCAGTTACAAACTGTAAGTCAAAAGATTCGGTTACAGTGTTCAGTTACAGTGTATAGTTACAGTGGAATGTTACCATGCTTTTTTGGAGGATTGTTGGAGACCTTATTCCTGAGCATGTCGAACCCGGAAATTAGCCTCGACCGAGTCTCGGAGGGAACGATGACATCATCAATATATCCTCGTTCAGCTGCGACATACGGATTCGCAAATTTCTCTCGGTACTGATCAATAAATTCTGTCTCAAGTTTCTCAGGATCATCCGCGCCGGCGAGCTCCTTCCTGTAGATAATTTCAACTGCACCTTTCGGTCCCATAACGGCTATTTCAGCGGTTGGCCAGGCAAAATTGAGATCGCCTCCAATATGTTTGGAGTTCATGACGTCGTAAGCTCCTCCGTAAGCCTTGCGAGTGATGACCGTTATCCTTGGAACCGTAGCTTCGCTAAATGCGAACAGCAATTTCGCTCCGTTTCGTATTACGCCGTGCCATTCCTGTTCGGTACCGGGGAGGAATCCAGGAACATCCTCCAGAACAAGCAGCGGAATATTGAACGCATCGCAGAAGCGAACAAAGCGTGCTCCCTTGACCGACGAATCTATGTCAAGGACGCCCGCGAGAACGGCAGGTTGGTTTGCTACCACTCCGATCGATTCTCCATTGATGCGCGCAAATCCGACGATAATGTTTGCGGCAAAATCGGGATGAACTTCAAAGAAATCGCCGCCGTCAACGAGAAGCTTGATGACCGACACCATGTCGTACGGCTTGTTCGGATTATCCGGGACGATGGCGTCAATTTGCGCGTCTGCTTCCGGAACGGTTGGAAGAACGGGAGCTACTGGTACCCGCTCCTCGCAGTTCTGTGGGATGTACGAGAGGAGTTGACGGATTCCCAACAGGCAGGCAACATCATTCTCGTACACGAGATGTGCTACGCCGCTCTTGGAAGCATGCGTGTCCGCACCTCCAAGTTCTTCATGCGTGACCTCCTCCT